>JBDHSU010000040.1:0-29905 GCA_039808325.1 Variibacter sp.
AAAAGAACCCCGGGCAAGCCCGGGGTTCGTTGCATTCGATTCGCCGATCCGAAGGATCAGTAGCGGGCCGAGACCGGCGCGGCGCTGGCGAAGGGCCAGAGCGGACCCTGGAACTTCACCGTCAGGCGCGCCATCAGGATGTCCGAGGTCGGCGTGATGTTGCGGTCGAGGATCGATGGCACGTTCGAGACGTGATGGAGAACGGTGTCGAGTTCCACGTGCTTGTAGTCGACGCCGAGGATCCAGTCCGTGCCCGCGGTATGGAAGAAGGCGTAATCGAGACCGCCGCCGACATACCAGCCGTTGTGCCACTGCCGGGTCTGCTCGAACACAGCGTTCGTCGCCGGATTAAAGCCGTTCGATTGCACGTTCGCGCCGGCCCAGCCGCCCGTGCCGTAGAGCATGAAGCGATCCCAGGCGAGACCGAGCTTGCCGCCGATGGTGTAGAGGCTTTCCATCCTCACTTGACAGTTGAAGGCCGCGGCCGGGCAGACTGCACCGCCGTGCCCCGCGCCGTCCATATTGTAGCTGCCGCTGTACTCGTAGCCGACCACGAGGCCGCCGCCGAAGCCAAGACCGCCGAACTGATATTGGGCGCCGCCGTGGAAGCCGACCATCGCCTGATCGTGCGACTGCGTCCGCGGCGTCGGCGTGACGGCGTTGACATAAACCCAGTCGAAGTCGTTCCAGGAGCCGCCGATGCCGACGCCGGCGTACCAGCCGGACCAGTCGAAAGCCTGAACCGGCGCCATCATCGGGGCCTTGACCGGAAGGTCCGCCGCCGAAGCGCCAGCAACCGAAAGCGCCAATGCCGCGCCAGCGAGAGAAAGAAGCGAAGTCGCCCTAGTCATGTGTGTGCCCCCAAGTTGTCGAAGCCGGGATGTATTCCTAAAAGCCGATAACTTGGGTGCAGGATTCCATGACTTCGACGGACAAGTCGATGGAAAAGCAGATAAGACCCATACTATTGTGTGGCGTTGTGGCTGCCGCGCAACAAGTCTAGCGCGCCGTACCACTTGGCTGGCCGAATAACTTGCTCTGCCGACAGAACAATCAGCCAATTTTGGCGGGAACTTCGAGAGATTGGTCGGAGCGGGGAGATTTGAACTCCCGACCCCTAGTCCCCCAGACTAGTGCGCTAACCGGGCTGCGCTACGCTCCGACATCTTATCGGCGCCACGTGTAGGCTGCCGCTTTCGTCTTCGCAAGGGGATCGCGTGGGGGGCGCGTCGACGAAGCGCGCGCTGCTCCAACGCGGCGAGATTTCCGTCCCTTGCTTGGCCCGCTGATTGCGATGCCCCCGCCATAGAAGCGGCGAGGAGAAAATCATGCCCGGGTCGATGCAGATTGAGACAGAGCCCAGGAGCGGCGCGGTCGGCGTTCGTCCTAAAATGGAACGCCTTCCCAACGTCCAGATCTTGCGCGCGATCGCGGCGATGATGATCGTCGTGCATCACTGCGGCATCGAGACGGCGCGGCTGGCCGCGAAGAGCGGGGGCGGGCCCTTGTTCAACGAGGAGCCGTGGGGATCGGGCGTTCCGATCTTCTTCGCCATCAGCGGCTTCATCATGGTCGTCACCAGCGCCCATTCGTTCGGCTCGCCCGGCGCGGCATTCGATTTCATGCGGCGGCGCATCATCCGGATCGTTCCGCTCTATTGGCTGGTCACGACCGTCGGGCTCGGCGCGCTCCTGGCGATGCCGTCATTTATGAAAGTGCTTCCGAACGACTACGGTTACATCATTTCGTCATATCTGTTCTGGCCGGCGATACGCCTGACCGGCGACGTGCGTCCCCTGGCGACGCCCGGATGGACGCTCAATCTCGAAATGTTTTTCTACGTGGTGTTCGCGGTCGGGTTGCTCTTTCCGCGGCGCGTCGGTTTGCCGTTCCTCTTCGCGAGCCTCGGCTTGCTGGTGGCCGCGCGCGTGGCCGGCCTGTTTTCCGGTGTCGTCCTCAATTTCTGGGGCGACCCGATCGTGCTCGGCTTCCTGTCGGGCGCGGCGCTCGGCGTTGTCTACAATCGCGGCTTTCGCCTCTCGGGCCGCGCCGCGGCGGCGCTCGCGATCGTGAGTTTCGCCGTCCTCTGGCAGGTCGACGTCAGCGGCCCCGAGGATTCGCTTTTCGCGCGTTTTGCCTTCGCGGCGCCGTCGGCGTTCGTGCTGGCGGGATTTGCGCTGGGGCCGCAGCTCGACGAACGCTGGCGTTTCTGGTGGCCGGCGCTGATCGTCGGCGACGCGTCCTACAGCCTCTATCTGGTGCACGAGTTCGTGCTGCGGCCGATATACCTCGTATGGCAGAAAGTGATTCCGGACGCCATTTCGTTATGGCTCTTCATTCCGCTCGGCTTCGGGGTGTCGCTCTTCGTCGCGTTGACGACATACTACTGCTTCGAGAAGCCGGTGACCCGCTGGCTTAACGCGAAGTGGCGAAAGCGCGATCCGCGGCCGGCTGCGCCGCAGCCGATGCCGGCGCGGGCCTGACCGCGCGGCGTCGGCGCCGCCGCGGCTTCGAGACGATCGCGAGGCCCCAGACGAGCCCGAACAGCAGCCAGAGATGGCGCCAATGGTCGGTATCGATCTGGAAGCCTTGCAGGATCTGGCCGAACGTGACGGACCAAAGGGCGATGTATGTTCCTTGCCAGGGCGTGCGCCGCCAGACCGTCGACCAGCCGAGCCATACGGTCAATAGGACGAGGCAGAAATACGAGATGCCGCCGAGCCAGCCGTATGACGAGAAAGCGTTGACGAACACGTCATGCGGCGCCTCGGGGAAGTAATCCGTGAAGCGGAGCGGGCCGAACCCGTTGGGACGGTCGAGCAGCATCGGAATCGCGTCGAGCAATTTTCCGAAGCGGCCGTGCACGCCGGTGTCGTAGTCCTGCTTGAGCGACGCGCGAACCTCGAAAAGCTCGTGCACGGAATCGATCGATAGGATCGCGGCGAGCGCCAGCGCCAGCACCGCGACACCGGCGATCGCGATGACCACGATGCGCATGCGCGTCGACGTCGAGCGCGTGGTCACGAACAGCAACAGCCCGGTCATGACGAACGCCATGGCGACCGCGCCCCATGCGCCGCGCGAGAACGAGAAGAAGATGCCGCCGAGCAACACCATCAAATAGACGAAGGAACGGATCGGGTGCCTCAGCGTGCCGGCCATGAAGCCTTGCACGATCAGGACCGCCGGCGCCATCAAGAATGGGCCGAAAACGTTCGGATCCTTGAAGGTGCCGGTCACGCGTCCGTACAGGGTAAAAATCTCGCCGGTGCCGGCGAGATTCATGTAGCCGGCGAAGCCGCAGAGCGAGGAAATCACGCCGGCGAAGATCCAGGCCTTGCTGATGATTTCAAGCCGGTTCTCCGTGTCCTCCGCCATGAGGCACGCAAAAAAGACGGCGCTGAATCCCATGTAGATCGAGATGATGACGAACATCACGCTCGGTTGATGGTCGAGAAATGGAATGAGCGACAGCGCGCCGCCGATGTTGAAGGTGGTGACCAGAAGCAGGAGCGGGGCGACGCCGGCCGGGAAGCGCATCCCGCTGAGGACGAAGACGACCGCGACGCAAAGAAACAGCACGTCGTATGGTGCGGGCTCGACGAGAACGATCGAGCTCGACGCCACCATCAGCCAGAGCAGGGCGCGGCGGAGCCGCTCCGTCGATATGCGCAGCGGTGACGCATGCGCAATGTCGCTGGCTGTATAGGCGGCGTGAGCCATCTCAGTAGGCGTTTTCGGATTTCGCCAGCGCGAACGGCGTTTTCGCCAGGATGTAGAAGTCGAAAATCACCGACCAGTTTTCGATGTAGTAGAGATCGTGCTCGACACGGTGTTGGATTTTTTGCTGCGTGTCCGTTTCGCCGCGCCAGCCATTGACCTGCGCCCAGCCGGTGATGCCGGGCTTCACGCGATGCCGCGCGAAATATCCGTCGACAGCCTCGTCGTAGAGGCGGTCCGCCGCCTTGGCGTGGACCGCGTGCGGCCGCGGCCCGACGAGCGAGAGGTCGCCCTTAAGGACGACGTTGATGAGCTGCGGCAGTTCGTCGAGCGAGGTTTTGCGAATGAAGCGGCCGACGCGCGTGACGCGCGGGTCGCCCTTCGTCACCAGCTTCGATGCCGTCGCGTCGCACTGATCGACATACATCGAACGGAATTTGTAGACCTCGATCAACTCGTTGTTGAAGCCGTAGCGCTTCTGCTTGAAGAAGATCGGACCGCGGCTGTCGAGGCGGATGGCGAGCGCGACAAGCGCCATCACCGGAAGCGCCGCCAGCAGCGCCGCGCCGCCGACGATCTTGTCGAACAGCCATTTCATCACGACGTCCCAGTCGGTGATCGGCTTGTCGAAGACGTCGAGCACCGGCAGGTTTCCGATGTAGGAATAGGCGCGAGGCCTGAACCGCAGCTTGTTCGAATGCGCGGACAGGCGAATATCGACGGGCAGCACCCAAAGCTTCTTGAGCATTTCGAGAATGCGGCTCTCCGCCGAGATCGGCAGCGAGAAGATCACGAGATCGACGCGCGTGCGGCGCGCGAATTCCACGAGCTGATCGACGCTGCCGAGCTTCTCCAGGCCTGCGCATACCGGCGGCGAGCGGTCTTCGCCGCGATCGTCGAATACGCCGACGAGTTGAAGGTCCGAATTTTTCTGATGGTTGAGGGCATCGATGAGGGCTTTGCCCGCGTCGCCGCCGCCGACCACGACGGCACGGCGCTCCAGGCGGCCTTCCCTGGTCCAGTGACGAACGAGCGCCGACAGCGCGAGGCGGAAGACGATCAGAACGGCTAAGCCGCTGCCGTAGTAGCTTGCCAGCCAAACACGGGAGAACGTGCCCTCGAACTTGGCGAAAAAAGCGATCGCCATCGCGATGAAGAAGGCGACGGTCCAGGCCGGCACGATCCGGATCAGTTGCGGAACGAGGCTGCGGAAGGCCGTGATCTCGTAAACGTCCGCCGCCTGGAACGAGAGGACCGACATCAGCGAAATGACGACGATGGCGATGGGGTAATACCAGTCGAAGCCGTACGAGGGCAGAACGTACAGGGTGTAGACGGCGGCGCCGACCAGCACGATGAGCGCGAACTCGATCACGCGGACGAGGCCCGCCAGCACGATTGGCGAATAGGCGGGGTGGAAGGGCTGGGCGATCACCTTGAGGGCCGCCGCCGAAAGTTCCGCCGCCCGCTGTGGCGTCTGCATGATGCGGGCTCCGGCCGGGAGGGCCGTCGCGCCCGCTTGCAATGTGGATCGACTTTGAAATTCGGTCATGACGCAACTCGACCTTGTGCGCCAAGACAGACAGGCGGCAGGCGCCTCTTTCGCCTACGTGAAAAGTTTCAAGAAAAGCTTAGTGCGATCGTAAGAATTCGGCCTCAACGGGCGCCCAGCGCCTGCCGGTAGGCCGTTAAGACCTGCTCCGTCATCGCGTCGGCGGAGAAGCGACGGCGCACCTCCTCCTGCAGTTCTTCGGCACGGGTGGCGGCGGCGGAGAGGTCGGTCAGGGTCGCGCGGATGGCGTGGGCGAGGGCGCCGCTATCTCCGGCCGGGACGAGACCCTCCGGGATGATCTCCGGAATGCCGCCGACGGCGGTCGCGATGAGCGGCATGGCCGCCGCGGCCGCCTCCAGTACGACATAGGGGAGCGACTCCGCCCGGGAAGGCACGACCAGGACACGGCCATTGGCAAAGGCGGCGCGTGCCGGCATGGCGCCGGGAAAGCGGACGGAGGCCAGGGCGAGCTTTTCCGCCTGAGCGCGGAACAGGGCCGCGTCGGGCCCGTCTCCGACGATGGTCGCGGAAACCGGCATCCCCTCCCTGTGCAACAGCGCGATGGCGTCGAGAAGCACGTCGACGCCTTTGAGGAGCCGCAGCTCGCCGACAAACACGAGGTCGGTCGCGTCCGTGCCGCGGGCGAGCGGCACGAACTCCTCCGCCGCGACGCCATTGTGGATGATCCGCGCTTTCGCGCCCGGTTCGCCGACCTGGGCCCGGAAAACGTTCTGCCCATAGGCGCTCTCGAACAGGAACAGGTCGGTGCGCGCAATGAGAACCCGCTCCATGGTCAGATACATGAAGCCGATCGGCGAGGTGCGCCTGTAATGCAGGCTGCCGCCATGTGGCGTGTAAGCGCGGATCGCCCGTCCGCCGCGCGCAAGCCGGGCATAAGCGCCGCCCTTGGCGCCGTGACCGTGGATCACATCGACGTTTTCTTCAGCGGCGAACGAGGAGACCAGGCGAGTGGCGCTGGCATCGCCCCAGCCGATGTGCCGGCTCATGGCGATGCGTCGCACGCCGAGCGCCATCGTCTGCGCGAGCGAAGAGAGCGTTGCCTCCGCGAGCTTGGCGCCGGTCGAAGCGTCCGCGACGATGCCGACGCGGTGGCCGCGCGCGGTTTGTCCGTTCGCCAGATCGACGACGTGACGGAACAGCCCCCCTACGGGAGCCCGCAAGACGTGAAGAATACGGAGAGGGCGCACAAGTTCAGAACCAACGTTCGGCGACGTTGATCGTGTCGCCTGGCCGCACGGGGGCATACAGCGGGACTTGTCCGCGCATGAGTTCCCCATTGACCGTTCGGCTCACGCGCACGCGGCCCTTATAGGCGCGCGGGCTAAATCCACCGGCGATCGCGACGGCGGTTTCAACGGTCATGTTCGCGACATAGGGATACTGGCCGGGATTGGCGACCTCGCCGAGGATGAAGAACGGCCGGTAAAACTCAACCTCGACCGCGACGTGTGGCTCGCGGATATATCCGTTCCTGAGCCGCGTCGTGATGTTGCCGGCCAATTCCTTCGTCGTCAGCCCGCGTGCCGGAACCACGCCGATCAAAGGCATCGTGACGGCGCCGTTCGGATCGACGGCGTATGTGCTGGTCAGGCCCTCCTGGCCGAAGACGACGATGCGCAGCCGGTCTCCGGAGTCGAGCCGGTAAGGCCCCGCCATCTCCGCCGCCGTTTGATCGGCATAAGCAACGGGCGGCATGACATCGCCCGTCCGGGAATAGGAGGACGAAACGCATCCGCCCAGGGCGAAGGCGATCGATGACAGTGTGATAATGCGGCTTAGCCGCATGGGAGAATCCCCTGACAAACGCGACAACAACGGAAGGGATTTAGGCGCCGATATAGTTAAAAAACCGTGTTTCGTTCGATGTCCCAAGTTAACCTTGCCCGGACTGTTCGTTAACGCCACGGAAACCATAATCATCTCTATTTCCGTTAGGTCCCGTTGGGGATTCGTTGAAGGCGTGGAAGCAGGCAGACGATGGCACCCGACACGGACATTCCCAGCGATGGCGAATTGGATCTAGGCGCTCTCGGCCGCGCTCTGTGGCGCAAGAAGCTGTGGGTGATCGGGCCGGCGCTGCTGGTCGCGCTGGTGACGTTCGTCGCCGTCAACATGATGACGCCGCGCTACAAGTCGGAAGCGCGCTTGCTGATCGAAGGGCGCGAAAGCGTTTTCTTCCGTCCCGAGGCCGACAAGTCCGGCGAACGCGAGCGGCCCTCCGTCGACGCCGAGGCGATAACCAGTCAGGTGCAGCTCATCCTTTCGCGCGAGGTCGCGCGCGAAGTCATCGACAAGCTCAAGCTCAACGAGAATCCCGAGTTCGATCCGGTTCTGCGGGGCTTCAATCCCGTTCGGCAGGTGATGATGCTGGTCGGGCTGGTGCGAAATCCCTTGCGCATGACTCCCGAGGAGCGTGTTCTCGAATCATATTATGATCGCCTCAAGGCTTTCCCGATCGACAAGTCGCGCGTCGTTGCCGCGGAGTTCCAATCCTCCAATCCGGAACTGGCCGCGCGCGTCGCCAATGCCGTCGTCGAAGCCTATCTGCGTCTGCAGCAAAGCGTGAAGCGCGACCAGACAAAGGCCGCCAGCAAATGGCTGGCGGGAGAAATCGAAACGCTGCGCACGAAAGTCTCGGAAGCGGAAGCGAAGGTCGAGGACTTCCGCGCGAAATCGAATCTTTTCGTCGGGGCGAACAACACGCCGCTGCGGGGACAGCAGCTCGGAGAGCTCAGTTCCCAGTTGGCTATCGCGCGAGCGCAGAAGGCCGAGCTCGATGCGAAGGCGCGGCTCATTCGCGAGATGCTCAAGTCGGGGCGACCGATCGAGTCGTCCGACATCGTGAACTCGGAATTGATGCGGCGCCTCGGCGAGCAGCGCGTGACGTTGCAGGCGCAGCTTGCGGAGCAGTCCTCGACGCTGCTCGACAAGCATCCGCGCATCAAGGAGCTCAAGGCGCAAATCGCCGACCTCGACAAGCAGATCCGGCTTGAGGCGAACAAGGTCGCGCGCTCAATCGAAAACGATGCGCTGATCGCCAAGGAGCGCGTCGAACAGCTTACCGCGAGCCTCGATCAGCTCAAGCGCCAGAGCGCTTCGACCAACGACGAGGACGTTCAATTGCGCGGCCTCGAGCGCGAGGCCAAGGCGCAGCGCGATCTCCTCGAGTCCTACCTCGCGAAATACCGGGAGGCGACCGCGCGCGAAAGCCTCGGCGCAACGCCCGCGGACGCGCGGATTATTTCACCGGCCGTGGTGTCCAATACGCCGTATTTCCCGAAGAAGGTGCCGATTGTCTTGATTGCGACGCTGGCCACGCTTGTTCTCGCGACCGGCTTTATCGTCACGGGCGAGCTGCTCGCCGGGAACGTTTTCCGGGCGGAGCCGGAATTGGAACCGCTGCGCGAGGCGGCGGCGCCTGCGGAGATGCTCCCGCCCAGGGACCCGTATGTCGCGCGGGAGGCCCCCGCGCCGGTCGCGGCCACGCCGGCCGAGCCCACGCCGGTCGAGCCCACGCCGGCCGAGCTCCCGGGCACGCTGGACGAAGCTCCGGCAGCGCCAGCGGTCGCTGCCGCCCGGACGGACTCGTTTCAGGCCGTCATCGCGGAAATCGAAGAGAGCGGCGAGGCGGCGCGACGCGTCACCGTGATCGGATTGGCCGACCTGCCGAGTTCGGCCCGGGTGGCGATCGCGTTGGCTCGAAATTTCGCGATCCATCATCGCACCGCTCTCGTCGACGTCGCTGTGAACTCGCCCAGCGTCGCGGCGATCTCCAACGATCACGATGCTCCCGGCCTCGCCGAGCTCTTGCGAGGCAATGTCTCGTTCAGCCAGATCATCACGCGCGATCGTCAGTCGCGCGTGCACGTCATCTCGGCGGGGGAGGCGGGAACGGACAGTGAGGCGCTTATCGCGTCGGAACGGCTGTCGATCGCGATGGATGCGCTGGCGCGCACGTATGACCATGTGGTGATCGACGCGGGCTCCATTTCGGGCGTGCCGTTACGGGCGCTGGCGCGCCTGGGAGCCTATGCGCTGCTCGTCGCTGCCGATCCGGCATCCGAAATCGTTCAGACGACGAGGGATGCTCTGTCCGCGGCGGGCTTTCAGCATATCATCGTCTTCGACGGTGGCGTGCCGGATCAGACGAAGCCGCCGGCTAACGATATGGGCATGGCGGCCGCCTGACGAGGCGCCGCCCGCGCCTTCAAGTCTTCCACCTGAGAGCGGCGCGCGTTTTCGTCGTCAGATTCCACAGGCGGGGCGATTGTTTGACATATCGCTTCAACTCGCGGAGCCCATCGAGCGGGGCCGCGACAATCGCGCCGCGCATCGTCACCGGCGCGATATAATCATGCAGCGTCAGTTCGACGTCGGACCATTCGCGCTTGTACGGTTCATCGCCGATCGTGAAATCGAAGGCGGTGCACCCGCACGCGATCGCGTGCCGCATGAGCTCGTGCAGGTGCGCCGTGCCGGGGCCCGCGCGGGAGACCGGCCCCGCATCGTAGCTGATGAGGACATGATAGAAGTGGTCGCGAAAGAGGAGGCCCATATTCGCCGCCGCCGGCGTATCGCCGACCTGCAGCTTGCCGATATGGATGAGGCCCGGCGTGCGCTGCGTAATCGCGTGGAAGAATTCCACGTAGCCGAGACGCGAGAAAATATCCGTCACCCCCATGCGGGCGAAAGCCTGTCGCTTTTGCGCGATAAGGGTCTCGAGGGTCGCGCGCCGCTCCTCGGCGCTTTCCGGCGACACGAAGCGAACTTCTCCGACCGCTCCGAGGCGGCGTTGACGCTGGCGATCGCGCTTGCGCGAGCTGCCCGACCGCCGCTGTTCGTAAAACGTGTCCCAATTCGCCGTCAGCGTCGCCAGATGGGCGCCGCTCGGGTTGGGACGGCAGGGAAGGTGGCAGAGCGGATTGGCCTGATGGCCGACCTGCCGCGGCATCTTGTCGAGTAAAATGAGGTCGTGACGGTGGAGGGGGGCCTTTTGCAGCCGCTGTGTGATACGGGGCCACAGTTCATGAAAGCTGTCCGCGAGGACGTGTCCCATCGAGGGCGAGAGCAGCGGTGCGTTATAGTCGCACAGGTCGCGGCCGAGAAACGTCAACCGCCGCAGCGGACCGGCGCTTTCGGTCGCGAGGGGCAGCAGGAACAACAACTCGCCGTTTGCGCAACGTCCGGTCACGATCGCGGGACGCACGCCTTTGCGGTCGCCGATATGCGTCTGCCAGGTTGAGAGCCAGTCGAAGGATTGGAAAGCGGTGCAGTCGGCATGCCGTTCGAAAGCACGCCACTCTTGCTCCAGCAGGGAAAGATCGGACACGGTGTCGATAACGACATGTGATGCGCCGGACCGCGCGCCCGCGCGGACACTCGGCGGCGCGTCGGTGCCGAGTGTGGTTCGGGCGTTGACCACAAGGGACTGAGTCATCGACGAAAAATTCCCGCTACCCCGCCTCAGATAGAGGGAAGATCGTAAAGATTCGTCAATCCAACCCTGAAAAGTTGGAGGCATCGAGACGAGAGGGAGCACGGTGCTAAGGCAGGCCATCATCCGGACGGGGCTTGAAAGTCTCTATTTCACTGGCGCTTATCGGGCCTTGCGGCCGCTTTTCGGCGGCGTCGGCGCGATTTTGACGCTGCACCATGTCCGGCCTCCGCGCGGCCTTGCGTTCCAACCCAACCGGCTGCTCGAGGTGACGCCGGACTTTCTGGAGGGGGTTGTCACGGGCTTGCTGAGCTCCGGCATCGAGGCCGTCTCGCTCGACGAGATGCACCGGCGGCTGGTTGAAAAGGATTTCGGCAGGCGCTTCGTCTGTTTCACCTTCGACGACGGTTATCGCGACAATCATACTTTCGCGTATCCGATCCTGAAAAAGCACGGCGTGCCCTTTACGATCTACATCCCGACGAGCTTTCCCGACCGGCTCGGTGAATTGTGGTGGCTGGTGCTTGAGAACGTCATCGCCGCCAACAAGCGCGTGGCGCTGCGGATCGACGGAAGCGATCGTCGTTTCGATTGCGCGACGGTCCTCGAGAAGCGGCAAGCCTTCGACGCGATCTACTGGTGGCTGCGGAGCCTGCGCACCCCTGAAGAGATGAGCATGGCGGTGCGCGATCTGGCGCATCGCTACGGGGTCGACATCGCGGCGTTTTGCGAAACGCTGTGCATGACGTGGAATGAATTGGCGGCGTTTGCCGGCGATCCCCTGGTGACGATCGGCGCCCACACCGTGAATCATATCATCCTGGCGAAGGCGGCGCCGGGGGCCGTGCGGCGCGAGATGCAAATGAGCGCGGCGGTGATCGAGGCCGCGCTCGGCGAACGGCCGCAACATTTTTCCTACCCGGTCGGCGACTCGACATCGGCGGGCCCGCGCGAATTCGCCATTGCGCGCGAGCTCGGCTTCAAGACGGCGGTGACGACGCGGCCCGGCGTTTTATTCCCCGAGCATGCGCATCATCTTACCGCGCTGCCGCGTCTCTCGCTCAATGGGGAGTTTCAGCGCTTGCGCTATGTGCAGGTGCTGACCTCCGGCGCGGCCACCGCGCTATGGAACGGCTTCCGCCGCATCGATGCGGCATAGCGTCGCCTGTGGCGCGAACCGGTGCCCGTTTTGTTCGAAGACGCGCCAGATCACGATGATTTTGGATCGAATCGATCCAAAATCATGAACGTGATCGATTCTCATAACTTAGAGTGGGATGCGGGCGGAAAACCGCTCCACGCTTTTCCTCATCCCGCGCTAGGGGCGTGACATCCAGGCGACGAGCGGCATCGCGAAGACGAGCCAGCCGAGCCCGGCCACGACGTAATAAAGCGCGGAAATCGCCAAGCCCGCATTCGGGAGCATGGCTTGCGCCACCACCATCGCCAGCAGGGCCCACAGCGTGATGAGCGCCATAAGCACGACGGTGCCGATCAGCTTGCGAAGACGGAGAGGCATGGCGTTTTGGGCGATGGGCGGGAAATCGTTGTCGGGGTGCGCTCTTCTTATTATATCTGCGGCCTAAACACACCTTCCGCCGACAAAGCGAAATTGCCGCATGACTGAAGGAACCACTCCTGGGCGCCACGATCGTATCGTGCGGCGATGGCTCTACCTGGTCGCGGCGCTGATCTTCGGTATTGTGATCCTCGGCGGCGCGACGCGCCTGACGGAATCCGGGCTCTCGATCGTCGAATGGCGGCCGGTGACCGGCGCCATGCCTCCGCTTTCGCAGGGCGATTGGCAGGCCGAGTTCGACAAGTACAAGACGACGCCGCAGTTCAAGAACATCAACAAGGACATGACGCTCGAAGCCTTCCGCACCATTTATTGGTGGGAGTGGGCGCACCGCAATCTCGGGCGGCTGATCGGCTTCGTGTTCTTTCTCCCGTTCCTGTATTTCCTCTGGCGCGGGTGGATCGCGCGACGGATGCGCGGCCCGCTGGGCGTCATCTTCGCGCTCGGCGCGCTGCAGGGCGGCGTCGGCTGGTGGATGGTCAAGTCGGGGCTCGCCGACCGGGTCAGCGTCTCGCAGTATTGGCTGGCCTTCCATATGACGCTTGCCTCGGTGATCTACACCGCCGTGCTGTGGGCGGGGCAGCGTCTGCAAGCGCCGGCTGTCTTTGACGTTCCGGCGCGCCTGCGCCTGACGGCGATCGTTCTGGTGCCGCTGGTGCTGCTGCAGATTTATCTCGGCGCGCTGGTCGCCGGGCTCAATGCCGGCCTCGTCTACAACACCTGGCCGCTGATCGACGGGGTCTTCATTCCACGCGCCGAGCATTTATTCTTCATCTCGCCGGCGTGGCGCAATTTCTTCGAGAACGATCTGACGGTGCAGTTCGTCCACCGCATGGTCGCCTATACGCTGTGGGGCGTTGCTGTCCTGCATGCGATCGATGCCGTGCGCTCGATCCCCGAGCGCTCGGGTGCGGGCGCCGCGCTGTCGCTCGCCATCGCCGTGACGCTCCAGGCGATGCTCGGCATCGCGACGTTGCTGCACCAGGCTCCGCTGCCGATGGCGCTCGCGCATCAGGCCATGGCGATCGTCGTCCTGACCTTCGCGGTCCTCAATGCCGCGCAATTGACATCGGCGGCGGCGCGCGTTCGAGGCTCCGCGGCGGCGGCACCGCTTTCGCACATGCGGACGTGAGACGTCTTCCAACTCCGAGGCCGCCGATGATCGAGACGACGACGCAAGGCGGCATCGCCGTCATCACCATGAAGCACGGCAAGGCCAACGCGCTGGACGTCGCGTTCTGCGCCGCGCTCGCCGACGCCTTCGAAACGCTGAAAGCCTTGCCGGCGCGCGCCGTCGTGCTGACGGGCGAGGGTGGCATCTTCTCCGCCGGGGTCGACTTGCTGCAAGCGAACCAGGGCGGGCCGGATTACATCCGCCGCTTCCTGCCGACGCTGCATCGGCTCTATGAAACGATCTTCTTCTTTCCGAAGCCGGTCGTCGCGGCGATGAACGGCCACGCCATCGCCGGCGGCTGCGTGCTTGCCTGCGTCGCGGATCGCAAGATCATGGCGAGCGCAAGCGGACGCGTCGGCGTCACCGAGCTTCTCGTCGGGTTGCCGTTCCCCGCGCTCGCTTTCGAGATTCTGCGCCACGTCGTCGCCAATGCGCGATTGGAGGAGGCGCTGTTCACGGGCATGACGTATGAGCCCGAGGCCGCGCGCGAGCGCGGTTTCGTCGATGAGGTCGTTGCGCCGGGCACCGTCTTTGAAAGGGCGATGGCCGTCGCCGAATCCTTCGCGGCGATCTCGCCGCCCGCTTTCATGCAGACCAAGAAGCAGAGCCGTCAGCCGGTCGCGGATCGCTTTCGCGCCGAAGGCGCCGCGGTCGAGGCGGTTGTGACGGATATTTGGACCGCGCCGGAAGCGGGACGCGCGATCGCCGCCTACGTCGCGAAGACGTTGCGAAAATAGCGTCGAAGCCTTCATCTTCAGCCGTCATCCTGAGGTGCTCGCGAAGCGAGCCTCGAAGGATGCACGACCCGGGCCGTCGCCCGTCGAAGCTCGGCGCAAACGCGCCTCGCTCCTCGGGGTGACGGAGACGATTTCGTAATGAACTTACGTCGTCGCGAGCCCTTCCTCGAGGTCGGCGATGATATCGGCCGGATCCTCGAGGCCGATGGAAAGCCGCACCACGTCCGGCCCCGCGCCGGCCTGGACACGTTGCTCGTCGGTCAATTGGCGGTGCGTCGTCGACGCCGGATGGATGATGAGCGAACGCGTGTCGCCGAAGTTGGCGAGATGCGAGAACAGCTTCACGTTCGACACCAGCTTCACGCCGGCGTCGTAGCCGCCCTTGAGGCCGAACGTGAAAACGGAGCCGGCGCCCTTCGGGCAGTATTTCTTGGCGAGGTTATTATAGCGGTCGCCAGGCAGGCCGGGATAGCTGACCCATGCCACCTTGTCGTGGTTCGCCAGGAATTCCGTCACCGTCTTGGTGTTGTCGACGTGGCGCTGCATGCGCAGCGGCAGCGTCTCGGTGCCGGTCAGGATCATGAAGGCATTGAAGGGCGAGAGCGCGGCGCCGAGATCGCGCAAGCCGAGGACGCGGCAGGCGATCGCGAATGCGAAGTTGCCGAACGTCTCGTGCAGCACGATGCCGTTGTATTCCGGGCGCGGCGCCGAGAGCATCGGATAGCGCCCCTCGCGCGACCAGTTGAACGTGCCGGCATCGACGATCATGCCGCCGATCGAGTTGCCGTGGCCGCCGAGGAATTTCGTCAGTGAGTGGATGACGATGTCGGCGCCGTGATCGATCGGCTTGCACAGATACGGCGTCGCCAGCGTGTTATCGATGATCAGCGGCACGCCGGCGCGCTTGGCGACGGCGGACACGGCCTCGATGTCGGTAATGACGCCGCCGGGATTGGCGATCGACTCGGCGAAGATCGCCTTGGTCTTCGGCGTCACCGCGCGCTCGAACGTGCCGATGTCGGCCGGGTCGGCCCAGACCACGTTCCAGCCGAAGCTTTTGAAGGCGTGATTGAACTGGTTGATCGAGCCGCCGTAGAGGTTCTTCGACGCGACGAATTCGTCGCCCGGCATCATCAGGCTCTGCATCGCCAGCACCTGCGCGGCGTGGCCGGAGGCGACGGCAAGGCCGGCGGTGCCGCCTTCGAGCGCGGCGACGCGCTCCTCGAGCACCGCCGTCGTCGGATTGCCGATGCGCGTATAGATGTTGCCGAACGTCTGCAGGCCGAACAGCGACGCGGCATGGTCGACGTCGTCGAATACGAACGAGGTCGTCTGATAGATCGGCGTCGCCCGCGCGCCGGTGGTCGGATCGGGCTGGGCGCCGGCATGAATGGCGAGCGTAGAGAAGCCGGGAGCGCGCTCGGTCATAGATGTTCCCTTGTATGGTTGCGGCCGATTTCCGGCCAAAAATCCGATTTGTCCGTTTTATAGAACGATGGCGAGGGGTTCAAGTGCTCTGATTTCCCACCGGTTTCCAGACGCGGTCCCGATGTCTCGGCGCGGGAGGAAGCCTGACCCCGTCGGCGAGCTATAGCAGAAAATCAGTCGTCGTTTTTTTGCGCACGCTCGCTCGCCTCGACCGAGCCGCCCGACATGGTGGCGCGGTTGAGCGACATGCGTTGCAGCCCTTTCCCAGGCGGAGCGCGCTTGGACGAGAGCGTGCGCGAGTTGACGCCCATCCAACTGATCTCCGACGAAAGGCGTCCGTATTCGATCTTGGGGCAGCGGTTCATCACCACCTTGATGCCCGCGGCTTCCGCCTTGGCGGCCGCCTCGTCGTTGCGGATGCCGAGTTGCATCCAGATCACCTGCGGGCGTGGCGCCAGCGCCAGCGCCTCGTCGACGACCGGGGGGACGTGCTGCGACGCGCGGAAGATGTCGACCATGTCGACCGGCTCGGGAATGTCCGCCAGCCGCGCGTAGACCTTGCGGCCGAGCAGGTCCTTGCCCGCCTGACCCGGATTGACGGGGATCATCGCATAGCCGCGCTCGAGCAGGTACTTGAAGGCGAAATAGCTGGGGCGGTTTTCCTTCGGCGAGACGCCGACCATGGCGATCGTCTTCGCCGTGTTGAGAATGCCGCGGATATACGTGTCCGCGTAAGTATCGTGATTCACCGGTCCCCCCAGCGCGGCTCGCGCTTCTCGATGAACGCGCCGATGCCTTCCTCGGCATCGCGCGCCATCATGTTTTCCGTCATCACCTCGGCGGCATAGGCGTAAGCGTCCGCGAGGTCCATCTCGATTTGCCGGTAGAAAGCCTCCTTGCCGATCTTGATGATCGCGGAGGATTTCGAGGCGATCTTGCGCGCCATGCCCATCGCCTCGTCATAGGCTTTCCCGGGGACGGCGATACGGTTGATAAGCCCCATGCGCTGCGCGTCGTCGGCGCCGATGAGATCGCCCGTGAGCAACATCTCCATCGCATGCTTGCGCGCCACATTGCGCGAGAGCGCCACCATCGGCGTCGAGCAGAAGAGCCCGATGTGCACGCCCGGGGTCTGGAAGCGGGAATCCTGCGCGGCGACCGCGAGGTCGCAACTCGCGACCAATTGGCAGCCGGCCGCGGTGGCGACGCCCTCGACCGCCGCGATCACCGGTTGCGGCAAGCGCACGATCATCTGCATCGCGGCGCTGCATGCATCCATGACCTGCTTGAAGTAGGCGCGGCCGCGATCGGGGTCGCCGCGGCGTGCCGTCAACTCCTTCAAGTCATGTCCGGCGGAAAACACCGGCCCGTTGGCGCGGATGATGACGGCGCGGATGGAACGATCGGCCGCGATATTGGAAAGCTCCTCGCCGAACGCGGCGAGCAGCGCCTCGGAAAGGCTGTTGCGCGCGTGCGGACGATTGAGCGTGAGCGTCGCAACGCCGTCGGCGTCCGCGCGCAGCAGAACCTTCTCGGCAGGGAGCGCGGCGTGCGCGGGGGAAGCGGGGGCGTTCATGAAGGGCCTCGCGGGGAGAGGGCAAACGATACTTAGCCTCCCGCCGCAGCGGCGCAACCCCGCCGGCCGGAACGCCGGCGCCTCGCATGCGTTGGCGAACGGGGCGAGAACACGATCGGACAAGTGCCATGACGAAGCCTGCGGCTCCCAAGCCCTCACGGGCGAAGACGCAACGAAAATCCACCGCGCGAAGAAAATCGGCCAGCGCCCGCCCATCCGGCCGGAAGGCGCAGGCGCGGCGAACGGGATCGCCGCATCGCTGGTCGCATAAAGTGATGGAGACGAGCGACGCGCTCGATCTGCGCGAGGGCGTGTTCAAGCTGAATGATCCAAAGAAGATCGCGGCCTCGCTCAAGCGCTCGGCCGAGCACAGTAAGCGGCGCAAATCCGACCCTTACCGCTCGGCGATGTCGATGCTGACCTTTTACGTCAATCGCGGCGGCAAGAATTTGTCGGCGGCGCGCAAGAAGAAGCTGGAAAAGGCGAAGGGTGAGCTCCGCGCCTTGTTCGGCCGGGCGCGTAGACGCGTGCCCCGCCGATGAAGCGCCGCGGCGCCCCGCTCCACTTCCTCCCGCGCGAGGGACGGAGCGCGCCCAGGGTGACGCCGCGCGCGCCTTGCGCTAGAGGCACGCTTTCGAGCGGAGGCGGACGCGGGCATGCGCGCAGCGGCAATCACGGCGGAAGAACTGGAGCAGCGGCTTTCGGCCGAGTTTCCGGAGATGTTCAACGAGGCGAACGGCCTGGTCATCGAGGCCGCGGCGCACGGGGCGAGCCGCGTGCGGCAGGTGTTTCACAAAGGGCTGCTGCGGCCGGGAGGCACCATCGCCGGGCCGGCGATGATGGCGCTGTCCGATGTCGTCATGTATGTCGCCGTGCTGTCCGCGATCGGTTGGGTGCCGCTCGCGGTCACCAATCAACTCAACATCCATTTCCTGCGCAAACCCGAGCCCGTGGACCTGATCGGTGAGGGGCGAATTCTCAAGCTCGGGAAAAGGCTTGCCGTCGGGGAGGTCACGATCCGCTCGGAAGGCGTCAGCGAGCCGGTGTCGCACGCGACGCTGACATACTCGATTCCCAGCATGCGGTGATATAATACCATTTTGTTAGGTCGCTGAAATATAGACGGTTTTTCGGCGAGTGCGTTGACAAACGACCTTCGCGCCGGTAGAAGGGCGCCGACTTGCAGGCCGTGCCTGCACGCATTCCGTCCCTACATCCCCGGATTCAACACCATGGCAACTTATGCGGCCAAGCCGGCCGACATCGAGAAGAAATGGGTGATGATCGACGCCGAAGGTCTCGTCGTCGGCCGTCTCGCCACCATCGTCGCGATGCGTCTGCGCGGCAAACACAAGCCGACCTATACCCCGCACGTCGATGACGGCGACCATGTCGTCGTGATCAATGCCGACAAGGTCGTTCTGACCGGCCGCAAGGTGCATCAGAAGGTATACTACCACCACACCGGCTATATCGGCGGTATCAAGGAACGTACGGCCGGTTTCATCCTCGGCGGAAGATTTCCGGAGCGCGTGGTGGAGAAAGCCGTGGAGCGCATGCTTCCGCGCGGCCCGCTTGCCCGGCGCCAGCTCGGCAATCTGCGCGTCTATGCCGGCCCGGAGCATCCGCACGCGGCGCAGCAGCCGGAGAAACTCGATATCGCGGCCATGAACCGCAAGAACGTAAGGAAGGCGTGACATGGCCGAGACCGTGCAATCTCTCGAAGGACTGTCGGCGCTCAAGGCGGAGACGCAGGAAGGTCCGAAATACGTTCAGAAGCTCGACAAGCAGGGCCGCGCCTATGCGACCGGCAAGCGCAAGAACGCGGTCGCACGCGTTTGGATCAAGCCCGGCGCCGGCAAGGTGACGGTCAACGACCGCGTGCTCGAGACTTACTTCGCCCGGCCGGTGCTGCGCATGCTGATTCAGCAGCCGCTGGTGGCTGCCAACCGCAGCGGCCAGTACGACATCGTTTGCACGGTGTCCGGCGGCGGGCTGTCGGGGCAGGCCGGCGCGGTGCGTCATGGCATTTCGAAGGCCCTGACCCAGTTCGAGCCGGACCTGCGTGGCGCTCTCAAGCGCGGTGGGTTCCTGACCCGCGACTCGCGCGTCGTCGAGCGCAAGAAGTACGGCCGCGCCAAGGCGCGTCGTTCGTTCCAGTTCTCGAAGCGCTAAGCCCATTTCTCGATCACGGAAAGGCGCGTCCCGCGGGGCGCGCCTTTTTTGTTTCGGGAATGCGTTCGCCAAATGGGAGTATTAACGCTGTCGTAGGCGAGGCGTGGCAGGATCGGAAACCGATTACGGGGTTCACGCCGCCGCCGATGACGCTTCACGTTCCAACCCTGGTCATGGAGACCGTGCTCGTCTCCTCGTTTCTCGGCGCGCTGCTCTTGTTCGCCTGGCTTCAGGACCGTCGCGCGCGGGCGCTGCTGTGGTGGGGGCCGACTTGTCTGCTCGCCGCATTGGGGATGGCGCTTCTCGGCCTTCGCGATGTCGTGGGAAATTTCGTGTCGGTCGGCATCGCCAACGTTGCCTTGATATTGGCAGCGGGAACGCTGTGGTGCGGCGCGCGCGAGTTCGAGGGGCGCAAGACGAAGCTGGGGTGGCTCGTCATCCCGCCGCTGATCTGGATCGTGGCCTGCCAAACGCCGGCTTTCGAGGACGATCTGCGCGCGCGGGCGGTTCTCAATTCCGTGCTGCTCGCTCCCTTCATTTTCGCGTCCGCGTTTACGTTCTGGAGCGGCCGCGCGGAACACCTCGTGTCCCGCTGGGCTATCGTCTCGATCCTGTCCGTTCACGGCATCCTCAACCTGCTTCGGATTCCTGTTTCCTATCTGATCGTCGTGCCTGATGAGATCGAACTGGTCCGGAGCGGATATTTCGGCTTCATGGCGGTCACCTTCCTTCTGTTCATGGTGGCCTTCGCCTTCACGTTTCTTGCGCTCACCAAGGAGCGGGCGGAGCGCCAGCACAGGATTGCCGCCAGCACAGATTCGCTGACGGGGCTCTTGAACCGGCGCGCTTTGTTCGCGGCGCGCGACGGCTTGAATGCCGAGTTTGCCTGTCAGGCGACCGCGGTTCTTGTTTTCGATCTCGACCGCTTCAAGCAAATCAACGATCGCTTCGGGCATCCGGTCGGCGACCGCGTTCTGCAGTTGTTTGCCGTGGTCGCGCGCGGGGAGTTGCGCGCGTGCGACTTGCTCGGACGGATCGGCGGGGAGGAGTTCGCGGCATTTCTTCCCAACTGCGACGCGGAGGAGGCGCTGCATGTCGGCGAGCGCGTGCGCCGCCGGTTTGCGGATGCGGCGCGGCAGGCGGCGCTGAAGGATTTCTCCCGGACCGTGAGTGTCGGCGTCGCGATTTCACGTACGAATGCCGACTCCAGCGCGCTGATCATTGAGGCCGACCGCGCGGTCTATCGTGCGAAGAAAGCGGGCCGCAATTGCGTCTGCGGCGCCGAGACGATTGCGAAAACGGGAGCGGCCCGCGCCGCCGGCGTCGCTTCGCCGCAAGGCCAGGAACTCACGGCGGCGGCTTCAGGGCGCGCGTCGGTCCGCGTTGAGCGATCGGCGGCCGCTTAGACCTTGATCCTGCTGTCTCGTGCGTGCTCGCAAGAACGGATGGATACGGCCCGTCGCTTGACCGCCGTCGAAGGGCGGTCGCGGCAACCAACCGTTTACCATACCGGCGTAGCTTGCCGTTATGACAGATGTTCGCGTTGCCACCGTTGAAGCCGACATTGCAGCTCTCAAACGCGCGGCCGAGCGAGCGGGAACCGCGCTCGCATGTTTGTTCTCATGTTCGGACGAGTATGAGGCGGACCTGATCCGGGAGCGGCGCGCCGCCGGCGCCTATCGCAATATCGCCGTCCGGCCACGACGGCATCGCAGATGGATCGCGAGCATCGCGTTCACCGGCATCTTGGTTCTTGCGTTCCTGATGCTCTGAACTGACGGCGTCCGCGCCGCTGGCGGGAAGACATCCCGAAATGAAAATGCCCGGCGCTGGCCGGGCATTTCTTATTGTGGGCGGCGCGAAGGCTTACGCCGAGTAATACATGTCGAACTCGACCGGATGCGGGGTGTGTTCCAAGCGGATCACTTCCTGCATCTTGAGCTCGATGTAGCTGTCGATGAAATCGTCATCGAACACTTCGCCCGCCTTGAGGAAGGCGCGGTCCTTGTCGAGGCACACCAACGCTTCGCGCAGCGAACCGCACACGGTCGGAATCTTTTTGAGCTCGCGCGGGGGCAGATCGTAGAGATCCTTGTCCATCGCTTCGCCCGGATCGATCTTGTTGCGGATGCCGTCGAGGCCGGCCATCAGCAGCGAAGCGAAGCAGAGATACGGGTTCGCCTGCGGATCGGGGAAGCGGACCTCGACACGCTTCGCTTTCGGCGACGACGTGTAGGGAATGCGGCACGAAGCCGAACGGTTGCGCGCGGAATAGGCAAGAAGCACCGGCGCCTCAAAGCCGGGAACGAGCCGCTTGTACGAGTTCGTCGTCGGGTTGGTGAACGCGTTGATCGCCTTCGCGTGCTTGATCACCCCGCCGATGTACCAGAGGCAGGTCTCCGACAGGTCCGAGTACTTGTTGCCCGCGAAGATCGGCTTGCCGTCCTTCCAGATCGATTGATGGCAGTGCATGCCGGAGCCGTTGTCGCCGTAAATCGGCTTCGGCATGAAGGTCGCGGTCTTCCCGTAGATGTGGGCGACCTGGTGGATGCAATATTTATACACCTGCATGATGTCGGCCATGTAGGTCAGCGGCGAGAATTTCAGACCCAACTCGTGCTGCGCGGACGCCACTTCGTGATGGTGCTTTTCGACCTTGGCGCCCATGCGCGCCATGGCGGCGAGCATCTCCGAACGCATATCCTGTGCCGAGTCCTGCGGCGGAACGGGGAAATATCCGCGCTTGATGCCGATGCGGTGGCCGAGATTGCCGCCCTCGTATTCGGTGTCGGCATTGGTCGGGAGTTCCAAGGAGTCGAGCTTGAAGCCGGTGTTGTAGGGGTCGGCGCGGAAGCGCACGTCGTCGAATACGAAGAACTCGGCCTCGGGGCCGAAGTAGACCGTGTCGCCGATGCCCCAGGCCTTCACCAGCCCTTCGGCCTTCTTGGCGATGCTGCGGGGATCGCGATTGTAGGGCTCGCCCGTCGTCGGCTCGAGAATGTCGCAGGTGAGAACGAGCGTCGTCTCGGCGAAAAACGGGTCGATGCACGCGGTCGCCGGATCGGGCATCAGGCACATATCGGACTCGTTGATCGCCTTCCAGCCGGCGATGGAGGAGCCGTCGAACATCTCGCCGTCCGCGAACGTATCCTCGGTGATCATGTTGACGTCGAAAGTAAGGTGCTGCCACTTGCCGCGCGGGTCGGTGAAGCGGAGGTCGACGTATTTCACGTCGTTGTCCTTAATCAGCTTGAGGACATCTTTAGCCGTCGTCATGGCAGTGCGTTCCTTTGTTGAGCCTGCGCGTGAGTGGAATGAAAAACGGGGCGACCTAGATCGCGTCGACGCCGGATTCACCGGTGCGAATGCGGATCGCTTCTTCGATGTTGGAAACGAAAATCTTGCCGTCGCCGATGCGTCCGGTCTGTGCCGCGCGGCGGATGGCTTCGATGGCCTTTTCGAGCATGTCGTCGCCGATGACGATTTCGATTTTCACCTTCGGCAGGAAATCCACGACATATTCGGCGCCGCGATAGAGCTCGGTGTGGCCCTTTTGCCGGCCGAAACCCTTCGCCTCCGTCACCGTGATGCCCTGAAGGCCGATCTCCTGCAGCGCCTCCTTCACCTCGTCGAGCTTGAAGGGCTTGATGATGGCCTCGATCTTCTTCATTGCGTTGCTTCTCCCTGGCCGATGGATGACCAAATCCGCCTTCAGGAACTGGCAGCCAGCCGTTTGCAGTTCCCGTGCCACTCGCCCGGCGTGGTTTGACAAAGGCTTGGGCATTGGATCAAGGCATTGAATGCGTGGAAAATGCGCAATCGGCCTAAAAAATAGGCAGCACATTTTCGCGCAACTGCCGTTCTTTTGAGCTGTGGTTCGAGAAACTGGTTTCGTCTGGGTGAAAGCCGGTAGTCTGACGGCATGCATGAGCTTTTGACGCCCTCGGAAATGGCGCAGGCGGACCGCCTGACGATTGCCGGCGGCCGGCCGGGTATCGTCCTGATGGAAGCGGCCGGCCGGGCCGTGGCCGAAGCCGTCGCGGCCGGCATCCAGGGGGAGGCGCGCATCGCCGTCGTCGCGGGCCCCGGCAATAACGGCGGCGACGGGTTCGTCGCCGCGCGACTGCTGGCGGAGCGGGGGCAGCACGTCGAGGTGCTGCTGCTCGGCGCGCGCGCCGACCTCAAGGGCGACGCCGCCGTCGCCGCCGCGGCCTGGTCGGGGCCGACTTATCCCGCCGAACCGGCGCGGCTGCGCGGCGCGGACGTCATGGTCGACGCTCTATTCGGCGCGGGCCTCGCGCGTCCGCTTGACGGCACGGCGCTGGCGCTGGTCGAGGCGATGAATGCGTCGGGCGCGCGCATCGTGGCGGTCGACCTGCCGAGCGGCATTTCCGGCGAGACCGGCGCGGTGATGGGCGGTGCGGTGCGCGCGGCGGAGACGGTCACGTTCTTTCGCCGCAAGCCCGGGCATCTGCTGCTTCCCGGCCGGATGCATTGCGGACGGGTGACGGTTGCGGATATCGGCATCGAGGCCGATGTCCTGGACCAGGTCCGGCCGCAAACCTTCGAGAACCGCCCGGCCTTATGGCGCGCTGTGTTTCCGGTCCCGCGCACCGACGGACATAAATACGCGCGCGGTCACGCCGTTGTCGTGTCCGGCGGCGTGTCCACCACGGGTGCGGCGCGGCTGGCCGCGCGCGGTGCGCTGCGCGCCGGCGCGGGACTTGTCACGATCGCCTCGCCCATGAATGCGCTGCTGGTGAACGCGACGGCGAACCTTGCGATCATGGTGCGGGGCGCCGACGGTCCCGAGGGGCTCGCGTCGCTTCTTTCGGACACGCGGATCAATGCCGTCGCGCTCGGGCCCGGAGGCGGCACCGGCGAGGCGATGCGCGCGCAGGTGTCGATCGCGCTCGGCGGTGAACGCGCCGTCGTGCTCGACGCGGATGCGCTGACCAGTTTCGCCGACGATCCGGAGAGCTTGTTCGGCGCCATTCGCGCGCGAGCGGAGCCGACCATCCTCACGCCGCACGGCGGGGAGTTTTCTCGGCTTTTCAAGAATATGGACGCCTCTTCTAAAGGACACTCGAAACTGTCCGCCGCGCGCGCGGCCGCCCGGATCAGCGGCGCGACCGTGCTGCTCAAGGGCGGCGACACGGTGGTCGCCACGCCGGACGGCCATGCGACGATCGCCGACAATGCGCCGCCCTGGCTTGCGACGGCAGGGGCGGGCGATGTGCTCGCCGGCATGATCGCCGGCCTGCTGGCGCAAGGGATGCCGGCTTTCGAGGCGGCCAGCGCCGGCGTCTGGCTGCACGGCGAAGCCGCGGCCGCGTTCGGTCCCGGCCTGATCGCGGAGGACCTTCCCGAGACGCTGCCCCGCGTCTATCGCTCGCTGCTCTCGGGCAAAGATCGAGTTTGCGCCTCGTCCTGACGAGCCCGCGAGGCGACGTCTCGGGATGAGGGCTGACGTTTGTCCAACGTCGTCAACTCACCTCGAACCATGCGGCCATGCCGTTCTCGGAGTGTTCGAGCCGCTGACAGTGCAGCATCCACTTGCCCGGATTGTCGGCGACGAAGGCGATGCGAACCGTCTGCTCGGGCGCCACCAGCACGGTGTCGAGCCAAAACGGTTTCCAGCCGTCATCCAGCGAATCCAACAGCCGGAAGTGATGGCCATGCACGTGCATCGCATGGAAGAATTGGCTGCGATTGGCGAAGGCCAGCATCACGGTGCGCCCGCGCTTCACTTTGAAGAGTGGCAGCCCGTCGTGACCGGACGCGGACTTGCCGGCCATGGTCCAGATCGCGGCGGCGTGGCCGCCGATATTGCCTCCGTTCCTGGGCACCGCCGCGCCGGACGGCGGCGGGGCGTTGGGGCCAGGGGCGGCATCGTGGCCGCCGCCGGCGAGCGGCACGTCGACGCGGAACGCCCGGGCGAAATCCATGCGTTCGGGAAGCGGATTGGCGGGCAGGGGGCGCGGTTCGTCCGTCTTCGCGGGAACGGAGGTTTGCTTGTCATAGACGAGGCGCGCCATCGGAACCGAGGCGTCGTCGGTGTCGAGGAAGATCGCGGCTTCGGCGCCGGCGTCGAGGGCCATGTCGGCAAAGATGTCGGTGCGATTTCCCGGCGCCAGCACGACGCGGCCGTCGCGGGCGTCGAACGGCTCCGCCGGCTGCCCGTCGATCGCCATGACGCGCGCGCGGTGCTTGTCGAGACGAATGCCGATGACGCGGGCGTTGGCGGCATTGACCAGGCGGAGCCGGATGCGCTCGCCCTTGCGGACGGGGATGTCCAGCGACGGGTGGCTGTTCACCGTCAGATGTTCGCCGATCCGGCCGTTGTAGGCGGCCTCGAGCGCCGACCCGAAACTCCCCTCGTCAATGCTTCCGTCCGGTTTTAGCCGCCAGTCGTCGAACATCAGAACGATGTCCTGGTCGACGGCGACGGGCTCGGGTTCCTCGACGATCAGCGGCCCGTAGAGGCCGCGATCCATCTGCCGCGCGGGATCGAGGTGGGTGTGATACCAGAACGTCCCGGCGTCCGGCGGCTTGAAACGATAATCGAAGCTTTTCCCCGGAAATATCGGCTGTTGCACGAGAAATGGCACGCCATCCATCGCGTTCGGCACGCGCACGCCGTGCCAATGGACGGTGGTCGGCTCCGACAGTTCGTTGACTAGCCGGACCTTCAGTTCGCCGCCGCGTTTGAGGCGCAGCGTCGGCCCCGGCACGACGCCGTCGTAACCCCAGACGGCGGTGTCGGGCTCCTTCTCGCCGCGAAGGCGCACGCGGCCGGTTCGGGCGCGGAGGAGGCGAAAGCCATCTGGCGCCGTGGCATCTTGCGCGGCGGTGCCGGTGGCGGCGAAAGCGGAGCAGGCGAGGCCGGCCACGACATGGCGCCGGGTCAGTCGCAGCGGCGAATCCGGCGGAGGCAAAACGGTCATTCCGGCAATCTGGGGCTATGCGATCGCGCCCGCAACGCTTCCGGTGCCGTCGCCGCCGAGCGGTCCGTGCGCGCGGCAACATTTTTGCTGCACGGCCGGCCGGGCGTGCTATAAGCCGCGCCGCTTGGCTGCAGCGCCAGCGTTCATCCCCTAGGATTCCGATTGGTTTTGCGACAAGGATGGACGCAATGTATTGATTTGGGGCCACTTCCTGCGGCACACAGGCGCAGAGGCGGTCCCGGCGTCGCGCTTGCCCAGGCGGGCGTGGCGGAATTGGTAGACGCGCTGGATTTAGGTTCCAGTGACGAAAGTCGTGGGGGTTCGAGTCCCTCCGCCCGCACCATGCGGCTTCGGGCAGCGCGCGGGCCCGCTGTTGCCCACCCACCGCCGCATTGAACGTGACACGAACGGCAGCGAGATCATGCAAGTCCAAGAAACGCTTTCGGATGGTTTGAAGCGCCAATACCAGGTCGTCGTTCCGGCGACCGAGCTCGATGCCAAGCTCGACGAGCGCCTCGCCGAGCTCAAGAATCGTATTCAGATTCCCGGCTTCCGCCCCGGCAAGGTGCCGGTTGCGCATCTCAAGCGCGTCTATGGCCGCTCCGTGATGGCGGAGACGATCGACGCGCTCGTCTCCGAGACCAACGCCAAGATCGTGTCGGACAACGGCTTCCGCGTGGCGACCGAGCCGAAGGTGACGCTCCCGACCGACGAAGGCGAGGTCAAGAGCCTGATCGATGGCAAGTCCGATCTCAGCTATACGCTGGCGCTCGAAATCCTGCCGAAGATCGAGATCGCCGACATGCGCGCGATCAAGCTGGAGAAGCCGGTCACGCCGGTCGCCGACTCGGAGATCGACGAGGCGATCGGCAGGCTCGCCGAGCAGAACCGCCCCTATGCGCCGAAGGACAAGGGCGGCAAGGCGGAGAAGGGCGATCGCGTCATCGTCTCCTTCACCGGCACGATCGACGGCAAGCCCTTCGAAGGCGGCAGCGCCGAGGACATCACGGTCGAGATCGGGTCGAACACCTTCATTCCCGGTTTCGAGGAGCAACTCATCGGCATGGCCGAGGGCGAGACGCGCACGGTCAACGTCACGTTCCCGAAGAACTACCTCAACGACAAGCTGGCCGGTCAGGCCGCCGCCTTCGAGGTGACGGCCAAGGCCGTGCATGCGCCGGGGACCGTCGAGATCGACGACGCGTTCGCCAAGACGATCGGCATGGAGACGTTGGAAAAGCTCAAGGAGGCGGTGAAGGGCCGCCTGCAGCAGGAGCACGACACCGCGACGCGCCGCAAGGTGAAGCGCGCGCTGCTCGACATCCTCGACGAGAAGCACGCCTTCACGCTGCCGCCGAGCCTGATCGAGGAAGAGTTCGCGAACGTCTGGCGCACGGTCGAAACCGACCTCGCCAACGCCAACCGCACCTTCGCCGACGAGGGCACGACGGAGGACGAGGCGAAGGCGGAGTACCGCAAGCTCGCGGAACGCCGCGTGCGGCTCGGCCTCGTGCTCGCGGAGATCGGCGAGAAGAACAAGATCCAGGTCACCGACGAGGAAGTGAGCCGCGCGGCGGTCGAGCGCGCGCGCCAGTTCCCCGGTCAGGAACAGCAGGTCTGGGACTACTACCGTAAGAACCCGCAGGCGCTCGCGAGCCTGCGCGCGCCGATCTTCGAGGAGAAGGTCGTCGACTATCTTCTTGAGCTGGCGAATGTCACCGAGAAGGAAGTCTCGCGCGAAGAACTTTTCAAGGAGGACGACGTCCCTGCCGCGGCCGTTGCCGGTTAAGGCCATCGACTGCGCAGGCCGGGCGAGACGCCGGCGGGGAGCGCGCGGGAGTTCTTCGAACGAAGGCGCGCCGCCGGCGAGGCGCCGCACGGCGGCCGCCTTGCCCTCGGTCGATCCGTCCATATTTGTGCTACCTGAATCACGCAGCTTGCGATTCTCGTAGATCATTTTGGGCTTGAGCGCCGGCCTCGATCGCCGGCTCAACGACCCGCACATCAGGTGACAAATGCGCGATCCCGTCGATACCTACATGAACTACCTTGTCCCGATGGTGGTCGAGCAGACCAACCGCGGCGAGCGCTCCTACGATATCTACTCGCGGCTCTTGAAGGAGCGAATCATCTTCATCACCGGACCGGTCGAGGACGGGATGGCGACGGTGGTGGTGGCGCAGCTTCTTTTCCTGGAAGCCGAGAACCCGAAAAAAGAAATTTCCATGTACATCAACTCGCCGGGCGGCGTGGTGACCTCGGGCATGGCGATCTACGACACCATGCAGTTCATTCGTCCGGCCGTCTCGACCTTGTGCATCGGCCAGGCGGCCTCGATGGGGTCGCTCCTGCTGACCGCCGGCGAGAAGGACATGCGGTTTGCGCTGCCGAACGCGCGGATCATGGTGCACCAGCCGTCCGGCGGCTTCCAAGGGCAGGTGACAGACATCATGCTGCATGCCCAGGAAATCCTGAACCTGAAGAAGCGGTTGAACGAAATTTACGTCAAGCACACCGGGCAACCCCTTAAGAAGATTGAAGATGCCCTTGAGCGTGATTACTTCCTGACGGCGGAGGCCGCGCGCGATTTTGGCATCGTCGACAAGGTCGTGGACAAGCGGCTCGAAGACTCGGTCGTGCCGAAAGCGTAAGCCCGGCGGTATTGGCCTGAGGTTTGCGAGGGACGCACGAGGCTACGTGCGTGGCGTCCTACTTGGCCCGCAATGGGTCGCCGCCACAGAAATGCCCGGGCAGGCACGCGGATTTATCATTAATGTTTTCTTGATTGTCGCGGTCCTACCATGTTTCGCTAAGGTTGGCGGCGGCGCGTTTGGGTTTACAGTGGGGTGCGTTTGACGGCTACGGTTTGTTAGGGCGGGCCCCCATAGTCACAGAAGAACGCCGAGCGATCGGCGTCAGGTGGTACGGAGATTGGAATGAGCAAGGTCGGCAATAGCGAGTCCAAGAACACGCTCTATTGCTCCTTCTGCGGCAAGAGCCAGCACGAGGTCCGTAAGCTGATCGCTGGTCCGACCGTTTTCATTTGCGATGAATGCGTCGAACTGTGCATGGACATCATCCGTGAGGAGAACAAGTCCTCGCTGGTCAAGTCGCGCGACGGCATTCCGACGCCGAAGGAAATCTGCAAGGTGCTCGACGACTACGTGATCGGGCAGGGGCACGCGAAGAAGGTGCTCTCGGTCGCGGTGCACAACCACTACAAGCGGCTCAATCACCAGACAAAGCACAACGATGTCGAACTCGCGAAGTCGAACATCCTGCTGATCGGCCCGACCGGCTCGGGCAAGACGCTGCTCGCGCAGACGCTGGCGCGCATCCTCGACGTGCCGTTCACGATGGCTGACGCGACGACGCTGACGGAGGCCGGCTATGTCGGCGAAGACGTCGAGAACATCATCCTGAAGCTGCTGCAGGCGGCCGACTACAATGTCGAGCGCGCGCAGCGCGGCATCGTCTATATCGACGAGATCGACAAGATCTCGCGCAAATCCGACAATCCTTCGATCACCCGCGACGTGTCGGGCGAGGGCGTGCAGCAGGC
>JBDHSU010000041.1:0-29418 GCA_039808325.1 Variibacter sp.
CCGGCGCATTCTCGGACGACCCCGACAAGCCGATGCTTCGTTTCTCAGAGGATGCGTGCGTGCAATGCGGGCTTTGCGTCGCCACATGTCCCGAGAAGGTCATCAGCCTGACGCCGCAGATCGACTTCCGCGCCGCGACAGCACGCACGCGCATCATCAAGGAGGAACAGCCTGCGCATTGCATTCGTTGCGGCACGGCGTTCGGCGTCAAGAGCAGCGTCGACCGGGTCGTCGCCAAGCTCGAAGGCAAGCACTGGATGTTCAAGAACTCGGCCAGGCGGCTCGACGTGGTGCGGATGTGCGCGGACTGCCGCGTGATCGCCATGAGCGAAGAGAAGTTCGATCCATTTGCCGGCATCCCCGAACGAGCCCCGCCGCGCACCACGGACGATTATCTGCGGGAGCGCGAAGAAAAGCCGCGCACCTAGAGCGCGATGATTTTGGATCGATTCGATCCCCAAAATCATCGCGATCTAGGGGCTTTGGTCACAGCCGGCTTTCGCAACGTCACCGCTGCGTCGTCTTGATCAGAAAATCTGTCAAAGCCCTTCGGTCTTCCGCCGAGCCGATCCGTTGTTCCGGCATCTTGGTGCCGGGTGTATAGGCCATCGGGCCAACCTCAAAAAGCTTTGCCACCGTGTCAGGCGTCCAGACGATGTCCATTTTCTTCAGCGCGTCGGAAAAATTGTAGCCCGGCAAGCTCGCGATCTTGCGGCCGAAGATCCCGGCAAGCGAAGGGCCGGCGCGTGGCCCCTCGTTCGGCGACAACGTGTGGCAAGCGACACAGGCACGAAACACCTCGGCACCATGATCTCCCGCATAGGCGGCCAGCGGGTCTTCCGGCACGCCGGCCACCGCGAAACCGATCGGGTCGCCGGTCACGGCGTTCCAGCGGCGGATCATATGATCCGCACCGCCGGTCAGCAGCGTGCGATTGTCGGGAAAAAAGGCCACGGACCACACTGGCAGTCCGGGGCCGACCAGCGTGCGGGCGATCCTGCGCTCCTTGCGTTCAACCAATGTGACCGATCCTCGAATGCCGGCCGCGGCAATGAAAGCGCCATCCTGCGACATCGCAAGGGAAATGACCGGCGACGGTCCGGCTTGAATCTCACCGGCGCGCACTCCAGCGCTCGTAAAAAAATAAATCTTGCCGTCGGCTCCTCCGGCTGCAATCTCTCCATCCGGTGCGACGGACACGGCATTGAGTGGAGATGGCAACGTCACAACGGTCGGCGATTCCGCACCACCAAGCGGCCAGATGCGCAACGTCAAATCATAGCCTGCGCTGACGAGCGCACGGCCATCCGGCGTGAAAGCAACGCCGTTGACGTTCTGCGTATGCCCTTCAAGCACGCCGGCTGCGCCGCCAGCGACACTCCAAAGGCGAACCGTGCGATCCCATGAGGCGGTTGCCAGCATTGAACCATCGGGCGATACCGCGAGTGCGGCAATCGGCGCGCCGTGCCCCTCGAACACCGTATCCGGCTGCTGTCTGCTCGCACTCCACAACGCAATCCGCCCATCGGCGCCGGCGGTCACCATGCGTCCGTCTTTCAGAAACCCGACGGCATTGACTGCGTCCGCATGGAATCGCAGCACTTGCTCCGCCGTATTCCGCGCCAACGACCAGCGAATGGCGGAACTGTCGAAGCTGCCAGAGATTGCACTCGCGCCATCAGGCGAAATGGCCAAAGCGCGTACCGCGCCGCCGTGGCCACGCAGTTGCGCAAGCGCGCTCCCCTGCGTCAAAAGAACGACCGAAATAGCGAACGCCACAATGCCAGAGCAACGCCGCAAAAACATTTGCAAGGCCTGTCGTCGACACAGCATCATAACGATAACCGGCGACAACGGCAGGAGCGAGGCGGGTATTTTGTTGCGAACGCCGTATTGAAGCCCGCGAGAGACCTTGAGGTGCCGCGCTCGCGCGAAGCCGCGATCGCTCGATATAACGGTTCGGGGCCGGGCATGCCCGATTCGCACCCGACGTGAACGGCCAGAATGAGGGAGGACCATCATGGATACGGCAACGCTTGAAGCCGCGACAGCCGCCCCGACCTGGACCGGGGTCGTGCGATACCTACACCGGACCCCGCGCGCTTTCTTACCGATGAAATCCTTCCCCGAACTGACGCTGATCGCCGGCAAGGGAGTCGAGGGTGATCGCTACATGATCGGCCAGGAGGCCGGCTTCTACTCCCACAAGCCCGAGGAAGGCCGGCAGGTCACGCTATTCGAGATCGAGACTCTCCAGGCGCTCGCACGCGACCAGAAGATCACGCTTCTGCCCGAGGACCATCGGCGCAATGTCACGGTCGAGGGCGTACCGCTGAACCATCTCGTGGGGCAGCGCTTCTGGCTCGGCGAGGCGCTGCTGGAATCGACACGGCTATCGGTCCCGTGCCGGCATATCGAGGAGATCACCGGAAAGGCGATCTTCGATCCGCTTATCAACCGCTCCGGACTGAATTGCCGCATCCTGAAGGGCGGCGTCGTCCGGATCGGCGACACCGTGCGTCCGGACTGATCATGGCCAAAGGCATTCGGACGGTCTCGACCGTCGTCACCTCCTGCGACACGCCTGCCCCCGGGGTGCGCCGCCTCATCCTCGCCGACCCCGACGGCTGGGACCTGCCGCCGTTCCGGCCCGGCGCCCACATTGATCTGCATCTCGCGAAAGGGCTGGTGCGGACCTATTCGCTCTGCAACGAACCCGGCGACAACGCCCGCTACGTGGTCGCCGTGAAGCTGGAAACGGAAAGCCGCGGCGGCTCGCGCTTCGTGCACGAGCGGCTCACGGTCGGTACGCCGATCGGCGTCTCGCTGCCGCGCGGCGACATCAAGGTCAGCCAGGTCGGCCGCAACGTCTTCCTCGCGGGCGGCATCGGGGTCACGCCCTTTCTGTCCGTCATCCGGGACATGGAAGCGGCTGGGCGAACAAACTACGAATTACACTGGACGAGCCGGGGCGCGCCGCCGCTCGCGGAAGCGATCCGTCCTGCCATCGAGGCCGGCCGCATCCGGCTCTATGATACGCGGCGGGAGCCGCGCCCCGATATCGCGACCATCCTGCGCGAGGACGGCAGCAATCTCCACGCCTTCTGCTGCGGCCCAAACGCCATGTTGGACGCGTTCGACGCCGCGACCGCGTCATGGCCCGAGGCACGCAAGCATGTCGAGCGCTTCACGGCGCCGAAGATCGCCGCGAATTCGAACTTCGCGCCCTACGAGCTCGTACTCGCCGCGAGCAAGACGTCCATCACGGTCACACCCGAACTCGGCCTTCTCGGCGCCCTCGAGGCGCTCGACGCCGACGTCCCGGTTTCCTGCGCGGGCGGCATCTGCGGCGCGTGCCGGACACGCTGGATCGAGGGATCGCCGGTCCACCGCGATCGGGTTCTGACGCCGGCCGAGCGGGCGAGCGAGGTGATCGTGTGCGTCGCCGAATGCGCGAGCTCACGGCTGGTGTTGGACCTCTGACGCCCCGGCCAACGCGCGGCGCACGATCCACAGTTGATGACGGCATATTGATGGAAGCCGTATGAGCGATGCTCAAGCCTTTCGACGGTCGAATGTGCCTCGCCGATGGCCCAGGCGTTGTTTGAGCGAACGCAAAGAACGTCCTGCCGGGAAGAGCTAGGAGGAACCTGAAGTCGTTTGTGCCCGGGGCCGCCGCCACCATGGCAAATTCCATCGAGAGAATTTCATGCCCCTGAGCCCCGATAAGCCGCAACCTGACTGGGATCCCCGGTCGGAGGCGGTTCTATCCGATCAGATCGCCGCCTACGATGCGATGCGCCGTGATTGCCCGGTGGCCTATAGCGGCTATCTCGGCTGGTCGCTGTTCCGACACGAGGACGTGGCGCGGGTGCTAGACGACCACGGCACGTTCAGCAGCGCCGTTTCCCGTCATGTGTCGGTACCGAGCGGCATGGACCCGCCGCAACACACGGCATACCGGCAATTGATCGAGCGCCATTTCGAAACGGAACGCGTCGCGGCCTTCGAGCCGCTGTGCCGGGCGATCTCGACCGACCTGGTCGCGGGACTGGAAAAGGGTGCGGAGATCGAGCTGATGGCGCAGCTTGCCCGGCCCTTCGCCGTGCGTATCCAGTGCGCCTATCTCGGCTGGCCGGCGGCGCTGCACGCGCCGCTGCTCGAATGGGTGCGCAGGAACCACGAAGCGACGCTGGCAAGAGACACCGGCGCGATGGCTGCAGTCGCACGCGAGTTCGACGGCTATATCAGCGATTTGCTCGCCGCGCGCCGCGCCGCGGGCGCCGATGCGCCCGATGACATCACCACCGATCTGCTGCAGGAGAAGGTCAACGGTCGGCCGCTCGATCACGAAGAGATCGTCAGCATCCTGCGCAACTGGACAGTCGGCGAGCTTGGCACCATCGCCGCCTGCGTCGGCATTCTCGGGCATTATCTGGCGGCGAACCCGCAGACCGAGCAACAACTGCGCAATAACCTTGAGCTGCTACCCGCGGCCATCGACGAGATATTGCGGATGCATGCGCCGCTCGTCTCCAACCGGCGGCTGACGAAGAGGCCGGTGGAGATCGGCGGCCGCCGGATCGCAGCCGGCGAACGGATCACGCTGATCTGGGCCTCGGCCAACCGTGACGAGGCGATATTCGGCGATCCCGACAAATTCCGTCTCGACCGCGATCCCGCGCACAATTTCCTCTATGGGCGCGGCATCCATGTCTGCCCGGGCGCGCCGCTTGCCCGGCTGGAGCTGCGCGTCGTCATGGAGGAACTGCTGAAATCGACCCGGCGGATCGACAAGGCGCCCGGCCGCCGGCCGACGATCGCCCTCTATCCGGCAAGCGGATTTTCCGCGCTGCCGCTGCTGTTATCGTGATCTCGGCCGGACATTGATAACCGTAAAAGGAAAAGACTGACCGATGGCCGCCCTACTGCGCGGCCTGCGCGCTCAGGTCTGCGGCGCGACGAAAGCACGAGGGGGTAGCCGCGGCTCCGCTCGGTTGGATAGAGTACGCTTCCGCACGAAGCACTGTCGGCCTCTCCTGTGCCTTTCACGCAATGGCTCCTCCTGATCTTCCTTTCCATCCTGTGGGGTGGGATGTTTTTGTTCGTCAATATCGCAGTGCAGGAAGTGCCTGTCCTGACCTTGGTGTTTACGCGCGTTCTCCTGGCCGCCGCCGCCTTGGCGCCGCTTCTCTATGCCAAGCGTTTGCGGCTGCCTGCCACGCTCAAAGCCTGGCAGCCGTTCATCGTGCTTTCCGTTCTCAACAATATCATTCCCTTCGTGCTGATCGCTCGCGCGCAAGAGGACATCGCCATCGGGCTCGCATCGGTGCTGCAGGCGACGACGCCGCTGTTCGGCGTCCTTCTCTCCCACGTCTTTACCGACGACGAGAAAATGACGTCGCGGCGACTTGCCGGCGTGCTCATCGGCGTCGTGGGAGTGGCGGTTCTGGTCGGGCCCGAAGCGCTGTTCGGCCGGTCGAATAATTTGCTCGGGATGGTGCTGATGCTCGGCGCCGCCTGCTCCTACGGCGGCGCCGGCGTCTGGTCGCGCCGCTTCCAAGACACGCCGCCGCTGGTGACATCCACCGGCCTGCTCATCTGCTCAACGGTGGTGCTGTTCCCGCTGGCCCTGGGAATAGACCAGCCATGGCGGCTGGCCATGCCCAGCGGCGCCGCGATCGCCTCGATCATCAGCCTTGCCCTGCTTTCGACAGCGCTGGCGTATATCGTGTTCTTCCGCATCATGGCCGTTTCCGGTCCGACAAACACGTGGCTGGTCACGCTGCTTAACCCGATCAGCGCCATCGCCCTGGGCGTGACGGTTCTGGGCGAGGCTCTGCTACCGCGCCATATCGCCGGGGCGCTCGTCATTGCCGCCGCGCTCATCGTCCTCGATGGACGGATCTTCAGAATGTTTCGACTTCGCGCACGATGATATCCGGCCGGGCCGCGGCTCCTTCGTTATCGTTTTGTTTTGCGCATGATCCACCGGGTCGGACACGAGGGCATGCTTTTCCGAAAACCGGTTTCCACGCTTCGAGATCACGCTCTAATATTCTCGTTTCAAGTCGACCACGTTGAGGAGCTTGCGCCCTTGAAGCAGGCGCGCCGCATTCTCGAGGACGAGGTCCAAGGTCAGCGGAATATAGCGGTCGAGATCGTCGGACGAGCAATGCGGCGTGATGATCAGATTAGGCGTGCCCCACAGCGGAGACCCTGACGGCAGGGGTTCCGGATCAAAAACGTCGAGAATCGCCCCGCGTATCCGCCGCTCCCGCAGTGCGTCCGCGAGGGCCGCGTAGTCGACGAGCTGCGCTCGCGCGAAATTAAGAAACCCCGCGGTTTCCTTCATCAGCGCGAACTCGGCTCGTCCGATCATCCCGTCCGTTGCCGCCGTCGACGGCGCCGACACGACGATGAAATCGGCACGAGGCAGAACAGCGTGTAGCTGGCTTTGGTCGAAAACTTCGTCGCAGTAGCGATGCGGCTTTCCGCTGCGCCGGATACCAACGACGTGCAAGCCCATACGCTTTGCCTCTCGCGCGCCGGCTCCACCAAGCTGGCCTGCGCCAACGACAAGGAGCGTCTTGCCCTTAAGTTGATCAGCGAACAGCGGGAGCCATTCGCATCGCGCCTGCGCATTCATCAACTCCGGCATCCGGCTGTTGAGCATGAGAATGCACATCAGAATGTATTCGCCAGCCTTTTGCTGATGAATGCCTCGATTGTTCGTGAGGGTGATGCCTTTCGGGACCCAGTCGAACGGGCGTAGATATTCGACACCCGCGCCGATGAAATGAATCGACCGCAAGAGAGGCGCGGCTTCGCGCAGGTTGTCGCGCGGAACCTGCATGGACGTAACCAGCATCGACGCGGTTTTTAGCGAGGTGCCCTCGAGATCCCAGCCGGTCGTGAAGTCAATTTTTCCGGCGAGATCCGGCCGTCGCGCAACCGCGGCACGAATGGCGCCGTCGGGCATATGGAAGACAGGATTGGACGAGCGTCGCGAATTGAAATGAATGTGCAGCACTTCGATTCCCTTCGGGTGAGCCTGGGAACTCTCAATGATCCGTGGCGACGTACGCCATGACATGCTGTGGCTCGATTTGAATGGCGACACTTGCCCCGACCGCCATCTTCGTCGAGAACGAATCGTCGCCGATATTTGCGATCCACGTGCTTCCGTCGCCCAGGCGCAACGTCACTTCCGTGTGGCGCCCGAGATAAACCTGTCCAGCGATCGTCGCGGGCAAAGAGGGAGGCGCTCCCTGCTTGTCATAGGGCACCAGCGATATCCGCTCCGGCCGGACAAAAATGTTCACCCGGTCGCCAACTGAAAATTTGCCGCTGATGCATTTCGCGCGGAGCGCGCCGACTCCCGGGATCTCCACCAATGCGGAGCCGGCATCGACCGAACGGCAGACCGCATTCCGCGTATTGACGGCGCCCAGGAACTCCGCGACGAGCGGGCTTGCTGGGTGACGATAAACGTCTTCGGGCGTACCGATTTGCAAGAGCGTGCCGCGGTACATGAGCGCGAGGCGATCCGCCAAGCCGAGCGCTTCGTCTTGATCATGCGTGACGAAGACCGTAGTGACCTTCGTGATGCCTTGGATGCGCTTCAGCTCGAAGCGCATCTCCTCCCGCAGCTTTTTGTCGAGCGCGCTTAACGGCTCGTCCAACAGCAGAATTGCTGGCTTGACAACCAGCGCCCGCGCCAACGCCACGCGCTGCTGCTGTCCTCCGGACAGTTGACGGGCCATCCGCGTCTCGAACCCCTCGAGCCCAACCAAGCGAAGCGTTTCGAACACCCGCGCGGCGATCTCCGTGCGCGCGACCTTGCGCATCTTCAGCCCGAAGCCGACATTCTCCGCAACGGTCATGTGGGGAAACAGCGCGTAGTCCTGGAACACCATGCCGATATTGCGCTGATGCGGCCGCACGCTGCTGATGATCCTGTCTCCGACGTAAATGTCACCGTCGTGCGCCGCGAAACCTGCGATGCTGCGCAGCAGCGTGCTCTTTCCGCATCCGGACGGCCCGAGCAGCGCCAGAATCTCACCGGCCGGCAGCGTGAGGCTGATATTGTCTAATGCGGACACCGCACCGTACCGCGCCGTCACGCGATCAAGGCGTACTGCCTGGGAGGAGAATTGGTTGGCGCTCATTTTGTCACAGCCTCTAGGCCGATCCAGCGTTCAGCAATAATGACAACCACGGCCGTCATCATGATCAGCATCGCCGATATGGCACACACGGTCGGATCCGTTTCGAGCGTTGCGTAGGCGTAAATTTCCACCGGAAGCGTCGTGCGGTCCCACACCAGGAACTGACTGGCCGTGAAGTTCTCGAATGAAGTCACAAAGGCAAAAATCGCCGCCGACACAATTCCGGGTTTGATGCATGGAACGGTTATTCTCGTGAACGCGACGAACCGATTGGCCCCATGAATGACGGCGGATTCCTCTAACGACTCGGGGAACCGCGCGAGCGATGCGGTAAGCACCTGAACGGTGTACGGCAGCGTGAGCACCGCGTGCAAAATGCCGAGCCCCACCAGCGAGCTGACAATTCCGAGCTGCGACAGCAGCACCAAGAAGCCCATTCCCAGCACGACTTGCGGAACGATCAAAGGTGAACTTAAAAGCGTCACCGCCGCTCCTTTTCCGAAGAACCGAAACCGCGACAATGCAATGGCGCAAAGCATGCCGACCGTGAGCGAAAATAGCGTCGCTGCAACGGCGAGCCAGAAGCTGAGCTGGAAACTTCTCGGAAACTGCTCCCGCTGAAATACGTTCGCGTACCATTTCAGCGAGAATCCGGTCGTGGGGAATGTCATTTCCGCATGCGGGTTGAACGACACGCCGATGACCGCGACCATGGGCGCAATCATGCAAATGACGACGAAAATCGTCACGCTCCATGCGAACCAGCCGGGGCGCCTCATGTTGCCCCTCGCAACCGCGATCCGACCAAATGGACGAGATAGAGAATTACCAATGTTATGGCCAGCAACAGCATTGCCATTGCCGCCGCGAAGGGTGTGTCGAGTATCGCCAGAGCTTGCTCTTGAATGGCGTTCGCGATCATTTTGAAGTAACCGCCGCCGAGCATGCCCGGGATGACGTACGCGGTCAGATCGAAGAGAAACACGAGCACGACCCCGGCCAAGACTCCCGGCAAACTAAGTGGAAGCGTGATATGAAAAAATGTCCTGATAGGGCTCGCGCCCAAGGACGTTGCCGCGACTTCCAGATTCGATTCGATATTTTTCAACACGCTGTAGATGGGAAAGATCATCAGCGGGAGCGGTATGAGGATTAGGCCAATAGCCACCCCCGCCTCGCGAAAGAGGAGCCGGATAGGCGCGTCGATGAGACCGAAGTCCAACAGGAAGCGGTTGATGACGCCGTTATTGCCGAAGACAAGGATGAGCGCGTACACGCGCACGACGTCGCCCGTGAAGAACTGAACGACGAGTACCAGCGTGAGCGCAAGCCGGACGCCGGATGATGACCGCGCCATCACATAGGCAAAGGGGTACCCCAGAAGGAGCGTCGTCGGGGTACAGTAGAACGCGATCCTGAGAGATCGCCAAAAATATTCGAGATAATAGCTGTCCGAAACGACGCGCTGGTATTGCTTGAGCGTCAGCGCTCCTTGTTGATCATGGAAACTCAAGACACCCGTGATCGTCAACGCCGCCACGAACGCTAGAATCACGAGCACGCCGGGCATAAGGAGAAGGTAAGGAGTTGCCCGGCGCGCGCGCAAAACGTGGACTCGCTGTTTGATCTATCGGTTCACGACTGGCGCTTGCATCGCTTCAGCGGCGTATTCTAGCGCGCCAGAATCTCTCGGTTCCACCGCTCGACCCATTCGCCGTAGTGGGCGTTGACGTAGTCCCAGTCCGGCACATATAGCGACGTGAGGGGTGGGATCGAATCGCGGATGCGCTCCGGCGCCTTGGCATTCTTGTTGGACGGAACGGACCCAAGCTGCTCAACAATTTTCTCTTGAATTGACGGGTCCAGAATTGCGTTGACGACCTTCGCGGCTTCGCTCTCGTTTGGCCGTCCCTTGACCATCGTCACAAGATTCACAGACATGAATTGCGGGTTGGACGGCATCACGAACTTGTAATTCGATCCGGGCCCGAGCAATTTGTAGACGACGCCGAGCACCCCATAGCCGGCGACATTCACTTCCCCAGCCTGAATGAGCTTCAAGGCCTCCGCGTCAGCTTTGTAGATGACGCCGAGATTGGGCTTCAGCGCCTTCAACTTCTCAAATCCAGGGTCGATATTCTTCTCGTTGCCGCCGGCAAGGAGCGCGGCAATGATGATGAACATGCCCTTGTCCTGGTCGATCGAGGTCGTGATCATGCCCTTCAATCGAGGATCCCAGAGATCCTCCCAAGACTTTATTGCGAACGGCGTCTTGTCAACGCGGTAGAATATGCCGCGCGGCGACGACCAGATTGTGGGACCGGCGGGAAAGACAAGATTTGCGGGTATGTCTTTTAGATTTGGGATGCCCTCCTTCGGCAAGGGCTTGATGATTCCGTCAGCCAGCGCGGTCGCCGCGGTGGCATCCGCGGTCATCCAAATGTCCACCTGCGGATTTGCTTTTTGAGCTTGAAGGCGCTGGAGACCCGCGACGGAACTCGCCTGAGTGACGAATTCAACCTTCACGCCGGTCTGCTTTTCGATATCGGGCTTTACCGAGTTCAGCGCGTCGATGAAAGCCCCTCCCCAGGTTTGGACAACGATCGTTTTCTGAGCTTGGGCGGGCTGACCGAGCACGAGCTGCGCCGCAAGGGCAACTAGCGGAAGTGCCAATATTCGCTTCATCGCATTTGCTCCCTTATGTTTTGGTGTCGCGCACTTTATGTCGAAGGCGTCTGGCCGGGATCAGTACTCTCTCTCTATGTCGACCACATTGGTGTACGGCCTCCCGTCGAGAAGCCGCCTGACATTGTCAAAAAAGATATCGAGCGTTCGCGGAATGTATTGTTCGAGATCATCGGACATGACGTGAGGCGTGATGAGGAGGTTCGGCGCGTCCCAGAGGCTTGCGTCGGGCGGCAAAGGCTCCGGGTATGTCACGTCGATGATGGCGCAACTGATGTGATCCGTGCGCAGCGCCTCTTCCAGCGCCTTGGGGTCAACGAGGCCGCCGCGTGACATATTGATGAAAGCCGCGCCGGGCTTCATCTTGTGAAATTCCTCCCGTCCCATGATGAAACGCGTCGCCGACGTCAGCGATATGTTGACCATCACGATATCGGCTTGCGGCAGCAGGGCGTGAAGGTCACCCGGCCCATGCATCTCGTCCACAGCATCGTGCGGCGTCTTGCTGCGCCGAATGCCGATGACCCGCATGCCGAGTTTCTTCGCTTGCTCGGCAGCGCCGCCACCGATGTGGCCGACGCCGACGATAAGGAGCGTCTTGCCTGCAACCGTCGGCGTGAAAATCCTGTTCCACTCGCGACGACGTTGCGCAGTGACCAGCTTTGGGATTTGCGCGTTCGCCATCAAGATGGCCATCAGAGCCGACTGCGCGGCCTTTGGCACGTGCGCGCCGCAGTTCGTGGTCAGCGTCAGCCCTTCCGGAACCCAGTCGAACGGAAGCATGAAATCGACGCCGGCGCCGAGTACCTGCACGAGCTTCAATTTCTTGGCCTTCTCCGCGAGACCCGTCCGTTGAAAGCGGTAGCCGATCATGGCGTCCGCCGACTTCATCGCATCGTCGAAGATATCGCCGTCGATGCCCCACGTCGTCTCCACGATTTCCGCGATGTCGGGAAAGCGCTTCAGCGCCGCCTCGTACTGCTTCGGATACACGGTAAAGACCGGCATGAGCTTCGTTTCATTCTCGATATGGATGCGAAGAGGATTCGCCTTCGAGAATGCGTGCGAATTGGATTTTGCATTTGCCGGCATTTTATCGCTTTCCCCGTTCAAGGCGGGCGTGGAAAATGTAGCCCAGGAAGTCGAGCAGCACGCGAGCCGCAAGGAAGGCCGTCGTGCCGGTGTGATCGTAGTCCGGAGCAACTTCGACAAGATCGACGCCGACAACGTCACCGCGTCGCGTGAGCCCCTTCAACAACTCGATAACTTCGTAGTAAAGAAACCCGCCATGGCTCGGCGTTCCCGTGCCGGGCGCGATCGATGGATCGAATCCATCGATATCGATCGTCACGTAATATCGACGCCCCGCGGGAATCTCAGCGAGCGTCGCCTCGGGCCCGCGATGGCGGATCTGCCGTACCGAGAGAATTTTGGAGCCGAAGGCGCGAGCCGCGTCGTAATCGCTCTTGTTGGATGACGACACGCCGCGGATGCCGAGATGAGTAATCCCGGTGACGTGCTTCATCTCCGAAGCGCGCCGCAGCGGGCTTCCATGGCCGTATCGCACGCCGTGCCGCTCGTCGACGAAATCGAGATGTGCGTCGAAGTGGACGATATGGACCGGCTCTTGAGCGTCGAACGCTTTGATACAGGCCGCGTGGACGCTGTGATCACCGCCCAGCGAAACCGGCAAAGCCCCGGCGTCCAAGATGGCGCGGACCGCGGCTTCGGCGTTCGCCAGGCTCTTTGTCGTATCGGTGTGGATGATATCGGCGTCTCCGATATCGACGATGCGAACCTTGTCGCGCGGCAGATAGACGACGTCGTCTTCGTGGTCATAGGCGCCGTTGTGGCCGAACGAAAACAGCGTCGATGCCTCGCGGATGGCGCGCGGGCCGAACCGGGCGCCGCCACGGTATTGCGTGCCCATATCGAAAGGAATGCCGACGACCGCAACGTCTGCGTCGATGGCACGCCAGTCGAGACAAACTGGCTGCTTGCCGAATGTGCAGTGACCAACGAAAGGGAGGTTTAGGCGGCCACTTTCATAGCCGTGCGCTTCACCACTCGCCACCGAACGTCCTCCCTCATTTCCTTGCTTGAAAGTATGGAATCTTTCCAATAGATACGAAAATACTAATGTAGCGAACGTTAGATATTGGATTATCTATGTATGGCAGCCGTCCTACCGACCTTGTCGACAGCGGACCTCAAGCTTCTGCGCGTGTTTGTTGCCGTGGTGCACAGCGGCGGATTTTCCGCCGCGCGCACGGAGCTCAACGTCAGTCAGCCAACGATCAGCGTTAAGATATCGGACCTCGAGTCGCGACTGGGCATGCGCCTTTGCGATCGCGGCCGAGGCGGCTTCAAGCTGACGGCGGAAGGCCAGCGCGTCTACGAAGCGTCGCTGAACTTATTTCGCTCCCTCGACACATTTCGGATGGAGGTCGATGCCGTCCGCGGTCGATTGAGCGGAGATCTGCACGTCGGCGTCGCTGATGCCACGATCACGAACACGCAACTCAAACTCAATGAGGCGTTCGCCCGCTTCAAACAAAAGGCGCCCGGCGTCCACCTCTATTTGCACATCGCTTCGGCGCTCGAGCTCGAACTTGGTCTTGTCGAAAACAAGCTACATGCCGCGATCGGTCCGCTCCAGCGAAGACGCCCGGAGCTGACCTACACGCCCATCCTCACCGAAGAGCAAGTTCTCTATTGCGGCCGCGATCATCGTTTTTTTCGACGCGCGCCCAATGCGATCGACCCCGCCGAGCTCAGCCAGGCTGAGTTCGTACATCGCGGCTATCTCGCTCAATGGCGAGCTCCGTTAGACACCCGTTTCACCCCCACCGCGACGACGTTCCATATGGAGGCGGCAACGCGGCTGATCCTCAGCGGCACGCATATCGGATACCTGCCGGTTCATCATGCGAATGCATGGGTCTTGACGAAGGAGCTCAAGCCGATTCTGCCGAAGCTGCTGACCTATGGCTCACAATTCTTTCTCGCGCATCGTCGCTCCGTGGGTCATGCTGCTCTTCGTGGATTTCTTAAGGATTTTCGCAGCGCTCAAGGTTGCTGAGAGAGCGGCACAATGGTGCTCACAGCGCCGCAACGATCATTTCAGGAAGGAGAGTCGACGATGCGAAGTGGAACGTCGGGTAAACGGCGCAGGGTCACGGCGCCGGGTGTAAGCGAACCGGGCAACGGTCTCTCGTCCAACTGCTTTGTCGTTGACGATCTGGTCGTCATCAACGGAATGACAGCCCGGACATCAGAAGGAAAGCCGGCAGCTCCGGGCGATGCCTACACCCAAGCCGTGATCGCGTTTGAGCGTATCAAGGCGTTAATGGAAGCCGCCGGCGGCACCATGGGCGACATCGTCAAACTCAATTGCTATCTGACGGATATCCGGCATCGCGACGGTTTCGTGCAGGCACGGCGAAAGTTCTTCACGGGGGATTTTCCGCCTTGCGTCGTATTGGGTGGCGTCGTCTTTACCGATGCGGACTTGCTGATCGAGATCGATGCGTGGGCCGTACTCGGTTCAGATCCAGCGTAAATTATTAAACACGCAACGATCGCCCGTTGACTTGGCCGCAGGCCGCCAGCCTGCCTAGGTCAGGTGGCGTCGACATGATGGTCACAATTTTCATCGCGGTCGTTGCCGGCCAATCATTAACTTGATCGAGTTTTACACCAACCACGTCGCCCCAACCCACAGATCGTCGGGTGAAACGCCCTTGGTGACAACGCCGAGTTGGATGCCATCGAAATCGTTCGCCTTGCTCGACGTTGCCCGCGCCCGCGCATGCTTCCGCCGCCTTAGCGACCGCCGCGCTGTCGGCCTAGGGACAAGCGCCCAGGTAAACGACGCAGTTGAGTTGCGAGGACCGCCGGAGAGTCACAACTGCGGCTCCAAAATCTTCATCCACTCCTCAATCGTCTGACCGCTGCTCATAGCAGGCTCGACCAGCCCATTCACCATAAACGTCGGGGAAAAATGGATACCGTTCTGTCGCCCATACTTGGCGTGCCAGCGCAGAGCGAGATCGACGCTCTTAAGCTTGAAGGCTTCGTGGATGTCGACACCGGAAAGCCGCGAGATATCACCAACGATATCGGAGGGCGTCCGATTCATGTTCGGCCCGGCGCAATGGTTCTCAAACTCAAACGCTTCTCGATGATCATAGATGGCCTGAATGGCCTGGAGCGCGGCTTTCGTGCCGCCGGCGGTCGCGGCGGCGGCAAGAATGCCGCGCGTCACGATGCCGGAGAAAAGATGCCACGGTTGCGAGACAAAGCGGATCTTCGCGGTCAATCGGCTATCGCCAACCGCGGAGATGAGTTGCGGCAATTTCTCGAAAGCGCGTTTCGAGTGCGGACAGGTCGGCTCGAGGAACACTTCAAGCTCCGCCTTACCATGACCGAATTCGATCGGCGCGACGGTTCCGGTATTATTCGCCAGTGGCATTTCTCATGTCTTTCACAAAAAGATTGGCACAAACCCTTCTGCCCGCCGTCATGCGACGGCGGGACCGTTCCTCGGGCCGCTCGCGTTAGTTAAGCCAGCACATCCTTGTTCCAGCGCGCAAGGTTGGCCGCCATGTTGTTCGTGATCGCACCGTAATCAAGGCGCGCGGCTAAATCCAAGGCAGAATCCGGCACGCGTATATCTTCCAGGTTCGCGGGAAGCTTGGCTTTACGATTTGACGGCGGATATCCGAACTCCGCGCCGATTCCCAACTGAAATTCGGGATTGAGAGTATTGTTCACCAGCAGATTCGCTTCCCTCGTGAATTTATTACCCTTGGTGATCAGGTAACCGTTGCCGGTGGCGACCCACCCCTTTGGATAAACGATCTTGACCGGCACTTTATTTCTGATCATGAGATTCGTACGCCCGTTCCAGAAAGGCATCGCGACGATTTCCCCTCTGGTAAAACCTTGCTGCGCCGAATCGGAATTGTTGAGAACGATGGCGCCGTTCTTTTTCACCAGGTCCGACATGAATTGAAAGCCGCGGCTGAGATCGCCGTCGTTGCCGCCCAACGCAGCATTGATCGCATAGAGGAACTGCGGCCCCATCCAATCGAAGGAGGGGATGGCGATCCGGCCCTTCAATTTCGGATTCAGCAGATCCTCGAAAGACTTGGGCTCTGCAATTTCCTTCGTATTGTAAGTCAGGCCGTAGGCCATGAGGGCATATAAAGCGAAGAAATGCTTCAGCCCCTTGCGCGGAGGCTCCTTCGCGACGTCAACGATGTCGGCATAATTCGTCACGATGCTGAGGTCGTAGTCCTCAAGACAGCCGGCTTCGGCCAACATGACGGCCTGTAGACCTTGCGCATCCACCGTGGTGAAGACCGGATTGCCGCAGCTCGCTATCGCCTTGGCCGCACGAATATTGTCCTGCGCGAAATCGAACGAAATGGTCACATTGTTCTTTTTTTCAAATTCCGGCTTGGTGATGAACTCCCGAATTTGCGCCTTACCGAAATTTCCACCGACGATCGAGGCCGTAAACGTGTCTTGCGCGTGCGCGGGACCGAGCCCCCCCGCTTCGTAAAGGGCGATTGATGCGGCCACGGTGCTTGCGGCCGAGAGAAAGTCACGACGCGAAATATTCGTTACCATGGAATTCCTCCGTACTGTTGAACCGTCAGGTATTCCGACCTGCCGAGTTAGGCCGCAAACGCTCCCCATCGTTTATTTTTACTAATGCCACTTACCCTCATTCCAACCTCGTCCGTCGCTGGCGAACACTTCATGGCCGCCCGGAAGAACGGCGATGGTATCTTCGAGCTTTATGAAACCACGCGTCGGGTGCCGCGTGGTCGTCTCCACGGAGAGAACCATTCCGGCTTCCAGCGGGCGCAGCGCATCGGGATCGTCATACGGAACCGGCCCCTTTGTCGTCAGCCGGGGCGCCTCATGCGTCACCAGACCGACGCCGTGCGCCATGAAATCGGTGAAGCCGCGTATCGGCAATTTCGACAACGCGGCTTCCGCCGCGACGAACAGCTCTTTTCCGACCGTGCCGGCCTTGATCTTTCCAATCGCGGCCCGCTGAACGGATTCAATATCGGCAAGGATATCCTTCAACTCTTGATCCGGCTCGCCGAGAAGCGCCATGCGCGCGATATCGCCGAGATAGCCGTGGTAGTTGCCTCCGGAATCGAGCGACATAACCTCGCCGAGCTCCCATCTTTGATCGGACGGGGCGCGATTGAAGCTCGTCCCCGCGGTGATGAGGCAATACTCAAAATTCAATCCTCGGCTGATCTCTTCGAAGCGCAGCCTGTCAACCACTTGCCGCTTCGTTGTTCCCGGCTCGGTCGCCTTGACGACCGCATGGATAGCCGCGGCGACCGATTCCGTTGCCTTGCGCATCAGCGAAAGCTCTTCGGCAGTCTTCACGGCGCGAAGCCGTTCCAGCACGGTGGTTGCGTCGATCGGCTCGCTTTTCAGATTTTTGCGCAGCTCCGCGAAGGAATCGGCCGGCAGAAAAGCTTTCTCGATGCCGGCTCGCGCATTCTCTTTTCCAATGCGACGCAGGTAGTCCGCGGCAAGCGTCATGGCGTCGACCGAGCCCGTCGAGCGCGTCATCACCTCGGCGACCCACAACGGTTGGACTTGTGTATCCGCCGTTTCGAAACGATGCCCGATATAGGCGGACTCGTCGCGATTGCCTTTTATATAAATCACGACGGGCACATACCGGCTGACGCCGACGGCATCCATGGAACTGAAGAACTGCGCCCGGTGGCCGCCGAGAAGATACTGAACATTATGCTTCGAGGTCGCCAGGATGACGTCCAGGCCCGCAGCTTCCATAAGTTCGTCGAGTTTTTTGGTATCGAATGAAGGTTCGGGGCGCGGCGACGACGGTGACATGGTTCTCTCTCTCGTTATCATTCCATGAGGGTTGAATGCCCCGAACGTCAGAGCCCGAGCGCGTAAGAAGGACGGCGCGGATCGGCTCCGCCGCGCAGAACTCCTTTTTCAAAATCCGCCAAGACCGTGCAGACCGATCCGGCGAGCCAGGTCCACTCTGACCACCATTCGACACCGTGGCCGAGGCGACCGAGCGCGTCGCCGGTGCTCTTGTCGATCCGCGCCTCGAGATTAACGCGGCCCGGATGATAGGCATGCGGTTCAAACGACGACGGAAAACTATACGACGCCACTCTCGGCGCCTCGATGGCCTCCTGCACATCCATTCCGAATACGTGGATGTTGAGGAAAACCTGCAGCATCGCCTGTATCTGCACGTCCCCGCCGGGACTTCCGAATGGCATCGCCATCTTGCCGCGGCGCCGGGCAAGCGCCGGGTTCGGCGTGAGACGCGGCCTCTTTCCTGGCGCCACACCGGAGGGATGCTCCGGATCGGCCCAGCTCTGGCTTCCCCGCGACGACGCAATGATGCCCAAGCCCGGGACGACCGGCGAGTTGTACGATCCGTCGCTTGGAGTCGACGAAAAGATATTTCCTTGCCGATCAACAACGCAGCAATAGCTTGTGTCGAGTTCAGGCGCATTCCAATGCGCCTCCGGCACCAGCGGAGGCTGAGGCCAAGGTGCGCGATTGTCCGGAGACCCCGGCGCGGGCATTTCCGGATTTGCGCGCGCCGGATCGATGAGCTTTCGCCTCTCTTGCGCGTACGATTTTGAGAGCAAGCCATCCATTGGGACGTCTATAAAACGCGGGTCCCCGAAATACGCGTCGCGGTCGGCGAAGGTGAGCTTCAAGGCTTCGACCAGCGTGTGAATATAGCCCGGAGTGTTATGTCCGAGCCGCTTGAGTTCCGCGGGATCGAGGAGATTCAGAGTCTCGAGCAAAGACGGTCCCTGACACCAAGGGCCGCAAGCGCTCACCTCGATGTCGCCGAATGACGTCGTCACGGCAGGCTCTATGCCGCAAGAGAATTCGGCAAGATCGTCAGCCGAAAGAAGACCGCCATTTTCCTTCTGAAATTTGACGATGGCCTGGGCGATATCGCCACGATAGAAGCTGTCGCGCGCGGCCTTAAGCCCGGCCACCCTTCCCTTCGATTTGTTGGCCGCTTCCTGATCGACCATATACTGTATCGTCCGTGCGAGATCGGCCTGCACGAACACGTCACCAGCCGAGGGCGCCCTGCCATTCGGCAAATACAACGGAACACTGGTGGGAAAGCGCCGGTATTCGCTCTCATGCTCCGTCATGACTTCCGACATCAGCGGGTAAACGACGAAGCCGTTGGCCGCAAATTGGATCGCGGACCTCGTAACGTCCGCGAAGCTCATTGTACCCCAGCGCGCAAGAGCCGTGATCCACGCGTCCGGCGCGGCGGGCACGATTGTTCGCAGCAGGCCGGCGGGAATCTTCCCGCCGTGGTGACGCATGAAAAAATCCCGCTCGAGCGCTTTGGGCCACGTGCCCAAGCCGGAGACCGTGATGATCCGATCTTCTTTTGCGGAGTAGAGAATGATGGGGGCAACGCCCGCGAAATTCACATATTCAGGCTGTACCACGCCAAGCGTGATGCCCGCGGCAACGCCGGCGTCAATCGCATTGCCGCCGGCCTCGAGGATTCGAAAGGCCGCCTCGGAGGCGAGGTAATGGCATGTCGAGACCATATACCGCGTGCCCATGATGGTCGGGCGATGTATGTTCGTCATATGATGCCCTTTTCCACTAACGGCCCTTGTGTTTAACGAAAGGCGGCGGCCGGCGCTTTTGCCGGCGGCATATAAATTTGGGCATAGCCTTCCTTGATCGCCGATGTGATTTGATCAAGGCGCCGGTCGATGTGCTTTTCCATTAGCGCCAAGCACGTTGCCTCGTCGCGCGCTTTCAAGGCCAAAAGAATTTTGCGATGTTCGACTTGGGTCCGTGTCCGGTTGATCCGATCCATATCGATCCATCGAACAAATCGGATGCGCTCGTTGACGTTGCGTAGAACCCGCCGCATCTCCGCGTTGCACGACATTTCCATCAGCCGGCAGTGGAAGGTTTCGTCGAGCTTGACAAGTTCGACCGCCGTGCGCTCGCCCGGGTCGGGGCCTGTGGCGTCGAGGAAACTCAGGAGCGACTTGATCTGCTCATCTTCCGCACGTTCGATCGCAAGACGAATCGACGCGATCTCTACAGATTTTCGCAATTCATAAAGGTCAAAAATCTCGCGCGCATCGAGATCGCGGCAAAAGAATCCCCTGCCGGGGGCGAAGCGAAGGAATCCCTCTATGTTCAGGCGATTCAACGCTTCGCGCAGCGGTGTACGGCTCACTCCAAAGCGTTTAGCGATATCGACCTCGTTCAGCCGTTCGCCAGGGCGAAGCTTATAGCCGACGGTCATCGCTTTGAGCTGATCGTAAATCCGATCGACCATGCTCTCAGAATTGGCTTCCACGATCGCTGTCCTTCGGCCTGTATTCATTTCTGCACTCCGAGTATGCAGCCGTGTACGCTACGTGGCAAGCACAAGCTCGAGCACACTTGATGGATCGAACGGGACGGTCCGTCCGCTGCAAAATCTTTGCGTTTTCAACCGATGCGACGGCCAAGGTTGCGTTACGCACCTCGACCTCGACGTCTACCAACCTGCGACGGCAGCGGGTCGTCTGGGGTCGGCTCCGCCTTCCATTATTCCCGCATCGACGTCGGCGCGAACCGCGCATACGCCGCCCGCCGCCTTGGTCCACGCTTCCCAAGCTTCCACCTTGTGGCCGAGCGCGCGAAGAGCCTCCATGGTCTCCGCTGGAATTCTATTCTCGATCCGTAGCAATCCCGGACTATCTTTGTGCGGCGCCGAGGAAGCCGGAAAACTATAGGTCGCGAAGCGCGGCTGCTCGATCGCTTCCTGCAAGCTCATGTTCCATATCTGTATGTTCACGAGCGTCTGAAGCATTGCTTGCGGCTGAACATCATTGCCGGGCGAACCGAACGGCATGATCCAGGCCCCCTCCTTGCGCGCAATCGCCGGGCTGGGTGTCAGGCGGGGACGGCGGCCGGCACCGACCGCCGCGGGCGCATCCGCCTCGACCCAGGACTGCGCGCCCCGCGAGGACGGCACGAGCCCCAGGCCGGGGATGACCGGCGATCCCGCCGACGCATCGCTCGGCGTTGCCGAAAATGCGTTCCCCCAGCGGTCGACGACACAGACATAGGACGTGTCGATTTGAGCGGGATCGCGACGAGCGTCCTTGATCGCTTTCCCGCTTTGCCAACCGTCAGGCAGACCCGCGGGCGGCATGGCGGCAAAGGCTCGCCGAGGATTGACGGATCGTCGTCGCTCACGCGCATACGCCGCGCTCACCAGCGTATCGATGGGCACGTCAACGAAGTTCGGGTCGCCGTAAAAGGCGTGGCGATCCGCGTAAGCGAGCTTCAACACCTCCGTCAGTTGGTGGATATAGGCTGGGGAGTTATGACCGAGAGAAACGAGATCGATCCCGTCCAGCATGTTGAGCGCTTGGCCAAGAACCGGCCCCTGACACCAGGGCCCGCACACATAGACATCGGACTCGCCAAGCTTCGCGCGCAACGCCGGCGCGATCTCGCTCTTGAATTCCGCCAGATCCTCCATGCGAAGCCACCCGCCGTTTTCGACGTGGTAGCGCACCATGGTTTGCGCAATATCGCCCTTGTAGAAAGCGTCGTGAGCCGCCGCGAGGCCGGCGAGGCGGTCGCCCTTTCGTCTCGCGGCGCGCTCCTCGTCGATCATGTACTGGAGGGTGCGACCGAGATCGGCCTGAACGAATGTCTCGCCGACTTTTGGCGGATGGCCGCCCGGCAGGTAAATGGCCGCGTTCTGCTCCCAACGCCGGTAATCGTCGGCGAAGTCTCTGACGATGTCGGATAGCATCGCCGCCGCCGGAAACCCCTCGGACGCAAAGCGCTGCGCCGTCTGCGCCACATCCGCGAACCCCATGGTTCCGAAACGTGCAAGCGCCGTGATCCACGCATCCGGAGCAGCGGGCACAACCGTCCGCAACAGCCCTTGCGGGATTTTTCCGTCGTACTGATCGCGAAACACATCCGGCCGTGTGGCTTTGGGCCAAGGCCCCAGTCCGCTGATCGTCACGGTTTCATTCGTCGGCGCCCAGAAAATCATAATCGGCGCGACACCTGCGAAGCTCACATATTCGCTCTCGACAACGCCGAGGACGATGCCGCCGGCGACACCGGCATCGATCGCGTTACCTCCCTGCTCGAGAATTTGGAATGCCGCTTGGGTTGCCAGGTAGTGACCCGCCGCGACCATGTGCCGGCTGCCGAAAAAGCGGGCGCGATAAGGCTGAATCATGGATTCTACTCGAGGCTGGAGAAATGACCGCAGTGTCGTTGCAGGCTCTCGCACGGTCACCGAGACTTGTTCCGTGGACTATCTTGCCAGCAGAATTCCAACATGTATACAGTTCTGAGCGCATTATTGGCTGACCATCGTTTCAATCGGATCGTGCAAATAATGGAGAGGGACCCGCATGAACGTGTCGGCTGCGACGCCATCCCTCTTTCGGCGCGCGAGACGCATCGGCGCCATCGGCGTCTCCGAGATTCTGAAAATCGGCCAGACCGCCGCGCAATTAAAGCGCGAGGGCCGTCCCGTTATTGTGCTTGGAGCCGGTGAGCCGGACTTCGACACGCCCGACAACATCAAGGCTGCGGCCGAGAAAGCCATTCGCGCGGGCCAGACGAAGTATACGACGCTCGACGGCACGAATGAATTGAAGGAAGCCGTCTCGGCAAAGTTCCGCCGCGAGAACGAGCTCCGCTACACGCCGGATGAAATCACCGTCGGCGCCGGCGCCAAGCAGATCATTCACAACGCTTTCCTCGCGACGCTCGATCCGGGCGATGAAGTCATCCTCGCGGCCCCTTATTGGACGAGCTACGCCGACATGGTGCTGATTGCCGACGGCCGTCCGGTCACCGTTGTTTGTCGTGAAGAGAATGGCTTTCGACTCGACGCCAAAGATCTCGAACGCGCCATCACGCCCCGCACGCGCTGGCTCCTGCTCAATTCGCCGGCCAATCCAACCGGCGCCGGCTATTCGGAGGCACAGCTCCGTCCGATTCTGGACGTGCTCAAACGCCATCCGCATGTGTGGCTCATGTCGGACGACATCTATGAGCATCTCATTTATGACGGCCGTCCCTTCGTCACCGCAGCGCAACTCGAGCCCGCGCTGAAGGAGCGCACGCTGACCGTCAACGGCGTGTCGAAAGCCTATGCGATGACCGGGTGGCGGGTAGGCTATGCAGGGGGCCCAAGACCTCTCATTGCGGCCATGGCGGTGGTCCAAAGCCAAAGTACATCCAACCCTTCCTCCGTCAGCCAAGCGGCCGCGGTCGAGGCGTTGACCGGACCGCAGGCGGTGCTGGCCGAACGCCGTGGCATCTTCCAGCGCCGCCGCGATCTCGTCGTCGACAGCCTCAACGCCATCGACGGCATCGTGTGTCGCAAGCCGGAAGGCGCCTTCTACACTTTCGCAAGCTGCGCCGGCTTGATCGGCAGGCGGACGCCAGGGGGCTCCCCTATTGAAAATGACTCGGCTTTCTGCCGGTATCTTTTGGAGAACCACGACGTCGCCGTTGTACCGGGCGGCTGCTTCGGGCTTGCGCCATATTTCCGCATCTCCTACGCGGCTTCGGAAAGCAATCTCATCGAGGCCTGCGAACGGATCGCGCGGGCTTGTGCGATGCTGTCATGATGTCGGACGCATCGAACGCATCTCGCCTTGACGCGCGCGCGACGCGCGGCGCCGTGTATGCGCCCGGCCGCGGTCATATCGGATTGATGAGCACTGCGCGGACTCGCCGTCTCGTCGCCCGTCTCGTCCACCGACATGATCCGGAGATTTCGATCGCGGCCTTCCATCCGAACCGTTATCGCTGACAGCCCATTACCTGAAAGACGCCATCCATGACCGCCCACACGATTTCTCCCTCGTCCCGCATCGCACGCGGCGGCAAGGCCATCTATGGCGTACCGCTCGGCATCCTGATGCTCGACGCGAAGTTTCCGCGCATTCCAGGAGACATGGGCAACGGGAGCACCTGGCCATTCCCGGTGCTTTATCGGGTCGTAAGCGGCGCGAGCCCGGAAAAGGTCGTGCTCCACGGCGCGGCCGGCCTGCTCCCCGATTTTATCGAAGCGGCAAAGGAGCTCGTCCGCGTCGGCGCCGAGGCCATTACGACCAACTGCGGCTTTCTCTCCATCTTTCAAAAAGAAATCGCCGCCGCCGTTGGCGTGCCTGTCGCCACCTCATCGCTCATGCAAGTACCGTGGGTACAGGCGACGCTGCCGCCGGGAAAGCGAGTCGGCCTCGTCACCGTCTCCGGATCGACGCTCACTCCGGCTCATCTCAAGGGCGCAGGCGTGCCGCTCGATACGCCTCTGATCGGGACCGAACACGGTCAGGAATTCTTCCGTGTTCTGATCAAGGCCGAGAAGCACGATATGGATATTGAGCTCGCCGCACGGGATGTCGTCGGGGCGGGGAAGGAACTGGTCGCAAAAAACCCGGACGTCGGCGCGATCGTGCTCGAATGCACCAACATGCCGCCCTATGCGGCGGCGTTGCAGGCGGCCGTCGGCCTTCCCGTCTACGACATTTATTCAATGATAACCTGGTTCCACGCAGGCCTGCGCCCGCGGAACTTCTGACACGCTGCTTGACAGTCCATCAACCTATCCGGAGCTTCCGTTGACAGCCTCGATCGAACAGCAGCCGACACCCGAACTGGAAGTACGGCAACTCGTCAAACGGTATTCTTCGCAATCAATGATTGGCCCGTTGTCGTTCAGCGTCGGTGCCGGCGAGTTCGTGTCTCTGCTCGGTCCGAGCGGGTGCGGCAAGACGACGACCTTGCGCTGCATCGCAGGTTTCGAGACCCCGAGCGACGGCGGAATCTATCTCGACGGCGACAGGATCGATGCACGACCGCCCAACCGGCGCAATGTCGGGCTGGTCTTCCAGAACTACGCATTGTTCCCGCACCTCACAGTCTTCGAGAATGTCGCGTTCGGGTTGCGACTTCGCCGCTGCCGTGAAGACGAATTGAAGCAGCGCGTGCAGGCGGCGCTCGACCTGGTCGGGCTGCCGCAGCTCGCGGAGCGCTTTCCGAAGCAACTCTCGGGCGGGCAACAACAACGTGTCGCGATCGCGCGCTCCGTGGTTCTTGAACCACGCCTTCTGCTTTTCGATGAACCGCTGTCCAATCTCGACTTGAAATTGCGCGTCATGATGCGCGCCGAGTTACGCCGCCTGCAGCAGCGCCTGGGCAAGACCGCTATATACGTGACGCACGATCAGGGCGAAGCCTTGGCTTTGTCGGACCGCATCGTCATCATGTCGAACGGAAAAATTGAGCAGGTCGGAACGCCCTTGGAGATCTACGAGCGCCCGGCGACCCCTTTCGTGGCAGACTTCATCGGCAGCTCGAACCTGTTCAACGGCGAGATTGTCGCGAATTCCGCCACCTCCACCAGCGTCCGCACGGAGACCGGCCTTGTCCTTCAAGCGCTTCCAACGCCCGGTGAGATCGGGAGCCGTGTGACCGTCATGGTCCGACCGGAAAACATAGAAGTCGCGTCCGAAAATTCCACGAACGTCGAGAATCTGATTTCGGGCGATGTCGAAGAGAAGACCTTTCTCGGACAAGACCTGCATTTGAAGCTCCGGCTGAGCGAGAAGCAGGCGCTGAGCATCGTGCTGGCCGGAAGGACGGCGCGAACTCACAATGCCGGAGACCGACTGACTTTCTCGGTCGCTCGCTCGCACGTCTATGTGATCAAGGGCTAGGGCACATGCGCTCGACCCTTGCCCGCGCCGGCCTTTTGATGCCGCTCACTCTCTTCCTCGTGTTCTTTCTCGTTATCCCGTTTCTCAACATCGTCATCCTTAGCTTCTATACTTATTCGCCGACATCCATCTGGATTCCAAAGCTGACGATCGAGAACTATCGTCAGCTTGTAGAAGGCTCATTCATCACCGTCTTGCTGCGGACATTATGGCTGGGATTGATATGCACCGTTATCTGCGTCGTGTTCGGCTATCCGCTCGCCTATTTCCTCGCGCGGGCCGAACCGAGGGTGAAGTCCGTCGGGCTTTTCCTGCTGCTGATGCCGCTGATGGTGAGCGCGGTCATCCGCACATTCGGCTGGCTGGTCATCCTTGGCCGTAACGGCCTGGTCAATAACATGTTCCATGCCATCGGCTTTGATCGCGTCGGGCTGCTCTATCACGAGCCCGCCGTCATCGTCGGCCTGACCAATGTCTTCATTCCCTTCATGGTCTTGCCGCTAATGGCATCGATCGAACGGATCTCCCCTTCCACCGAGGAGGCCGCGCGCAATCTCGGCGCGAGCTGGTTCGACGTCTTTCGGCGCGTCATCATTCCGCTCAGCAGCCCCGGGCTGATTTCCGGCTGCTTGTTGGTCTACAGCGCGGCCATCAGCGCCTTTATCGTTCCCGCTCTTATGGGCGGCGCGCGCGTGCAAGTGCTCGGGCGTCTCATCTACGATCTGCTCCTGATCTCCTATCAGTGGCCCCTGGCATCCGCCATCACGACGCTTCTCGTGGTCGCAACGGGCGTGCTGATCTCCGTCGCCCTGGCCGTCACACGTCACAGCGCCAAACAGGAGGTGTCCCGGTGAAGCGCGATCAGCCAAAGCTTCTGAAACCGTTCGTCATCCTGACTTACGTGCTTCTCCTGGCGCCGCTGGTCGTCATCGTAGCGGTCTCGCTCAGCGCGAGCCCGAATTACGAGTTTCCGCCGTCGAGCTTGTCGTTGAGATGGTATGAAGCGTTCTTCTCCAACCGCGAATTCGTCCGCTCCTTCTTCCAGGTAAGCCTGGTCCTCGGGCTCGGCGCGGCGATCATATCGGCCGTTCTCGGAACGCTGGCGGCGATCGGGATCGTGCGGCTGCAGTTCAAAGGTCGCGAAGCGCTCGAGGCCTTCTTTTTGGCACCTCTGTTCATTCCGGAAATTCTTTTCGGCGCGGCGCTCTACCTGATCTACGCGCGCCTGGGCCTTCGCCCATCGATGTTGACACTCTTGTGCGGACACATCGTGATCTGCACACCCTTCGTCATCCGCAACGTAACGGCCGGCCTCGTCGGGCTGGACGCTCGTCTTGAGGAGGCAGCGATGAGCTTGGGGGCCGGTCGCGCGCAGGCTTTCGTGAAGGTGGCCCTTCCGCTTATTCAATCGAGCATCCTGTCGGCCTTCATCTTCGCCTTCATCATCTCCTTCTCCGACATCAATCTCGCGCTTTTCATATCGGGCCCGAACAGCACCACGCTTCCCGTTTACATTTTCAACCTCCTGCTTTTCGAGGGAGACCCATCGGTCGCGGCGGCCTCGACGATCCAGATCGTCATCGTCGGCCTTTTAATCTGGACGGTTCAGCGCATCTTCAAAGCCCGGGTCGGCTAGAACCCTATCGCATTGTTCCGTAGTAACCAGAAATTCGCTGCAAGCATCGAATATTCATTCGTAAAAATCTGGCATCCATACAAAAGATTGACCTCATACCCGTATGTCAGGCTTTAGCGCAGACCGGTGAATGGTCTGCCAGATGCGCTCCGGCGTCATCGGCATGTCGATATGTTCGACACCATACGGCGATAGCGCATCCACTACCGCATTAGTGACGGCCGCAAGTGCCCCGACCGTTCCTGCCTCCCCGGCTCCCTTTACGCCGAGAGGATTTGCCTTTGTCAGCACCTCGTTGCTCTCGGAAATAAAGAAAGGAAAGCTATGGGCGCGCGGCATGCCATAGTCCATAAACGAGCCTGAAACGATCTGCCCTCCGTCGTCATACACGATGCTTTCGGTCATGATCTGACCGGCACCTTGTACGACGCCGCCATGGATCTGTCCCTCGACAAGCATCGGATTGACGATCCGACCCACATCGTCAACGACACAATAGCGGACGATCTTCCAGTGTCCGGTGTCGGGGTCGATTTCCACCTCGCAAACATGGCAGCCGTTCGGGAAAGTAGCATCGGACGGCGATACGATGCGCTTCGCGCCAAGGCCAAAATGCCCGTCTAGCATAGCCGGACTTAGCTGATACGACAGCCGTGCAATATCCTTGATCCCGATTGTCAGATCGCTGCCCACGACAGTGAAGCCCCCGCGTTCAAACTGAATATCACCGGCATCAACCTCGAAATGAGCCGCGGCGATCTTCTTGCCTCGATCGATGATCACGTCCGACGCCGACGCAAGCGCCGTGCTGCACACAGCCACGGTACGGCTACCGAACGTGCCGGTGCCGTGTTCGATGTGCTCGGTGTCGCCATAACGCACTCGCACGTCACCCGGCTGAACCCCCAAAAAGTCGGCCACAATCTGGGCGAAGGTGATTTGATGGCCCTGTCCCTGCGAATGCGAGCCAAGCGAAACGGTGACCGCTCCTGTCGAATCGAAGACAATTTCAGTACTTTCCGAGAACGGGCTTTTGACCGGCCCATTCGCGATCTCGATCGCGTTGGCGATGCCGATTCCGCGCAAGCGGCAATGCTTCCGCGCCTCCTTTCGCCGCTCCGGAAAGCTTCCCCATCCAGAAAGCGCAATGGCGCGATCCATGTTGCGCTCGAACTCCCCGGAGTCGTAAGTGAATAGAAAGCCGGTATCGTAAGGCATCTGCTCCGGAGAGATCATGTTTCGGCGGCGGAGCGCGATCTTGTCGAATCCGAAACGCTGCGCTGCAATCTCGATGGCACGTTCAATGGCATAGATCGCCTCCGGCCGTCCTGCGCCGCGATATGGCGAAGTGGGCTGCGTGTTGGTGAATACGCCCGTGATGCGCGCATGGATGTGAGGCGTACGGTAGACGCCAGATAGGCTACCGAGATTGTTGACGGGCGTGTGCAGCCCATTGAACGCGATATAGGCACCGATATTAGAGACGGCCTCGAGGCGCAGGGCCTGAAACAATCCATCTCGATCGAGGCCGAGCGTCACCGTCGCGAAATGGTCACGCGCATGATGATCGGCGAGAAAGCTTTCCGAGCGTTCACAGACCCACAGGACGGGGCGACCGACGCGGCGTGCGGCGATCAAGGCCAGCGCGTATTCGGGAAAGGGCGATTCCTTCAATCCAAATGCACCGCCAACGTCAGGGACGACAACGCGCAGTCGCGTTGTCTCTATGCATAGAACCCGCCGCGCGAGTTCTTCGCGAATATAATGCGGATTCTGTAAGCCGGCATAAAGCGTGAAAGAACCGGTTCCTGGCTCATATGTCGCAAGCGCAGCGCGTGTTTCCATCGGCGCCGCAATCACTCGGTTAACCGGATAGGAGAACGTCGCCTGTAATGGCGACTGAGCTAGCGCAGTGTCGACAGCTACCGAATTGCCAACGTCTTCAACAAAACAGATGTTATTCGGCGCTTCCGACCACACCTGCGGCATGCCGACCTCGACCGCAGTGCGCGTTTCCGTAACTGCCGGCAGAGGCTCCCACTCGATCATGAGTTGTTCGGCGGCATCCTTCGCCTGATCGAGCGTGTCGGCGACGATGGCCGCGACAGCATCACCCACGAATTGCGCCCTGCCC
>JBDHSU010000042.1:0-29040 GCA_039808325.1 Variibacter sp.
ATAAGGCGTCATTCGAACGTACAAACTGACGAGCACGAAAAGCGCGACGCAAATGCCCACATTGACCACCTGACGCACAGTCAGAAAGACCGGGCCGAGATCAATGAATGTCGAGGGGAGCAGGGGCGGGTAAGGCACCGGATCAGGCCCTACGATCAACGCCATCCCGTTCTGGAGCATAATCGACACGCCGAGTGTTGCGATCAGGCCCATCAATATATCGCGTTGACGAAGCGGGGAGAGGACCGTGCGCTCCACCACGACGCCGACGATGCTGGATCCAACGAGCCCTGCGATGATTGCGACCACGAAGGCCCATGGGCCTGTGGGGGCGAGAAACAGCCCCGCGAACATGCCGATCATGAAAATATCGGGATGGGCGAAGTTGATCACGCGCAACACTGTAAACGCGAGGGCGAAGCCCAGCGACACCACGGCGTAAGTGCTGCCGATGACAATGCCGTTGCTCAGCTGCTGCAGAAAAAGATCCACTTACGCTTCCCCGCCTAGGAATACGGCCTTCACGCGATCGGTCTTTGCGAGTGTCTGTGCATTACCGCTTGCGACAATGGATCCGACCTCCAGGAGATAGGCCCATCCCGCTACATTCAATGCTTGCTTGGCGTTCTGCTCGACCATGAGAATGCTGACGCCGGTTTCGTTGATCTCGCGAACCAGTCGGAAAACGTCCTTGACGACGATGGGAGCGAGCCCCAGCGACGGCTCATCCATCAAAAGCAGTTTCGGCCGCGAGACGAGGGCGCGGGCAATTGCGACCATCTGCTGCTCGCCGCCCGAAAGAGAGCCCGCTATTTGATTTCGGCGTTCAGCGAGGCGTGGAAACCTCTCGAACATTGCCTTGATGCGAGTCTCGACTTCATCGCTCTTGAGAAGCCATCCGCCGAGGCGGAGATTGTCCTGCACGCTCAGCGTGGCCCAGAGCTGACGGCCTTCGGGCACGGACGCGATACCCAGGCGATGTATTTGATGCGGCTTGAGCACAAGAAGGTCATGGCCTTCGAACGTGATGCTGCCGCGGGCTGGCTTCAGCAAACCGAGGATCGTCTTGAGGATTGTTGTTTTGCCTGCGCCATTCGCGCCAAGAATGACCCGGAGTTCACCGGGGAGAATATCGAGTGACGCCCCGGTAACCGCAGGAACCTTTCCGTAGGAAACTTCAAGATTTGAAATGGTAAGCTGCGGGGTCAATCGTCGGCTCCTAGATAAGCTTCGATGACCCGCGAGTCGGACCGGATTTCAGCCGGCGTGCCTTCCGCGATCTTTTCCCCGAAGTTGATCACGATAACCTTCTCAGACACGGACATTACGACGTTCATGTTGTGCTCGATCAGCATCAACGTCATGCCGGCTTCGCGAAGTTTTTTGATCAGAGCGACGACGCCCTGCGCCTCCTCGGCGACCATGCCGGCGGTCGGCTCGTCGAGCACGAGGAGTTTTGGATCAAGAGCCAAGGCCCGGGCGATCTCGAGACGGCGCTGATCCCCATAGGGAAGTTCTGCCGCATAACTTGACCGGTTGCCGGCAAAGCCGACCCAATCGAGCAAGGTATGCGCACGCTCCATCATGTCCTTCATGTCCTGGCGCGCACGAGAGCGCCAGGCCAGTGTGTCGAAGACGCCCGACACGCCGCGGCAGATGCGCCCGGTCATGACGTTTTCGATCGCGTTCAGGTGTTCGAAGAGGCGGATATTCTGGAACGTTCGGGCAATTCCGAGTGTCGCACGGCGGTTCGGGCTGAACGTCGAGATGTCTTGTCCCTGCAACAGGACGCGCCCGCCGCTCGCCGGCAGAACGCCCGTGATCATGTTGAATAGCGTCGTCTTCCCCGCGCCGTTCGGACCCACAATCGCGACGACGGCCCGTTCCTCTACATCGAAGCTGACGTCGGAGACGGCTTGCAGGCCGCCGAAACGCTTGGACAAATTGCTGACGGACAGCATCGCGGGCATTACAGAGGTTGCTCTTTCGGGAGTTGCCTTTCAGAGACGCTCGTAGGTGCTGCGGCCCGTGATTTTGACGATGACGGCGGAGCCGTTGATGTTGTCGCCTGAGGGAGGATTGGCGAACTTCACCTTGGTGCCGAGAGCCGTCTGCATATCGAGATTTGAAAGGGCTTTCTGCAACGCCTTGCGCTCGATTGCGCCGGCACGCTTGAGCGCCTCGGCCACAACCATCACGCTGTCGTAGCCATTGACCGAGAACAGCGTCGCCTGCTGCGTATACTTCTTGTTGTAGCGATCGATGAACGACTTGAGTTCTGAACTCGGCGACGAGAAATCCTGAGCGATCCACGTGTAATCGCCCTTCACGCGCCCATTCGTATTGTCCCAAAAAACCGGATCGAGGAAGGAACCTGACCCGGTGAGTAAGCTTTGCTTGAGGCCGAGCTCGCGAAGCTGAGACACAACCTTGACGCCGTCGCCCGTCGCGGCCGCAACATAAATGGCGTCCGGCTTCGCGCGCCGAATGGTTGCGATCTGCGGCGAGAAGTCCTGATCTCCCGCGCGGAAGGCTTCCGATGCAATCAATTCGTAGCCAAGCTCGCCGGACAGGTTCTTGCAAATGATGGAATCGCCGACTTGGTTGTCTTGAGTCTGATCGAAGATGACCGCTAAGCGCTTGATCTTGTCGTGGCGCACAACCGTTCTAAGAAGGGCTTGCGTTGCAACCGCACTGATCGTGTTTTCACGATAAGCCCATGGACTCCATTCCTTAACAGGCGCCAAGGACCCATTTCCGACAAGCGGAACCTCGCTCTGTCCAGCAACGGGAATGCACGGAAGGAAGCCGACCGAATTCACCGGCCCCATGACTGCGACAATCGATGAATCGCCGGCATATTGCCTGAATAGAGTGACCGCCTGACGTGCGTCATTCGCCATATCGGCGTCGGTGATCTCGATGTGATGCTTCTGATTTCCGACCGCGATACCGCCCGCCTCGTTGATGTCCTCGGCCGCAAGGCGCGCGCCGTCGCGTGCGCGAATTCCGTAGGGGGCAGACGGGCCCGTATGACTTTGGATGTGAGCAATCTTGATGGCGTCTGCCGATTGCGCTCGCGCGATAAAGGGCAGAGCAAAAGCTCCTGCCGCGCCTGCCATCAGATGCCTGCGAGTTAGTATGACGCGCGTTTTTTGAGTCATGGCGTGACATCCGCTCCCACGATCGCATCAGTGTGATCGCTCAGCGCGATATGACAAGTGGCGATGGGGAAGGGCAGACTTCTCCGCTAGAGAAGGGTGTCTTGACAACATTGCGCATTATCACAGGATAAAAAAATATACTTCATGAGGGGAGGCACGATCGTGTCCAAAATCTTGATCTCCGGCGGCATGACTCGCCGGCGCTTCGGTACTCTCGCGGCAGCGAGCGCGGCGGGGCTTGTCGCTTCTCCCAAGTTCATCCGGCCCGCACGAGCAGCCGGTGTGCTTAAGATCGCAAAGATCGAACCGCTCACTGGATCGTCCTCGCCTTATGGCATCCGCTGCCGCGACGGCGCGCTGCTTGCGATGGAAGAGATCAACGCCAAGGGCGGTGTTGATGTGAAAGGCGACAAGTACACACTCGAGGTCGAAACAAGCGACATGGCCAACGATCCGCGCCAGGCGATCACTTTGTTTCGACAAATCGCCTCCGACCCGTCGATCGTCGCCAACCTCGGTCCTTCCAGTTCAGTTGGTTTCGTCCCACTCGTCCCGGTCGCAGGGCAGGTCAATCTGCCGCTCGTCGCCGGCGGATCGGGCGCCGTCATTAAGCAATGGACGCCGTGGGCGTATCGGATCAGTCCTGTCGCATCGACGGCCGTGCCTGCTGTTCTCAAGGCTGTCGTTGTAAAGAACAAGGTCAAACGGCTCGCCGTCATCTACGACCAAACGCAAGACGGCCAATCTGCGGACGCGGAAGTGTGCAAGCAGCAAGCCCCCGCGCTCGGCTACCAAGTCGTTTCTTATCAGGCCTTTTCAGCCGGCGATCAGAATTTCTCGGCGCAAATCGCGAATATCCGCATTTCGAAACCCGACGCGATCTATGTCGCGGCGACCACGTCCGACGGCGTCAAGGTCGTGACGCAGATTCGCGAAGCTCGTCTCGACGTTCCGCTCATGACAGGCTACGGCTCTTTCCAAGATCCGGTCTATTGGGACGGCACAAACGGTGGCGTGAAGGATTGCTACACGTGGCTCGCGCAGGATTTGAACACCCCCGGCGGAGCTCTGAAAGACTTCTTGGATCGCTACAATAAGAAGTTTCCGCAGCAGGCCACGACTTACTCAACCTACGGCTACGATACGATCTTCACTCTTGCCGCTGCGGTCACCAAAGCAGGCAGCTTGAAGCGGGAAGCGGTCAGCGAAGCGCTGAGTCAACTCGACATAACAACGCCGCTTGGAACGCACGTCTCGTTCAAGAATCCGCCGTCCGGCGACAACCTGACGCCCACAGTCGCCGTCGTGCAGGTTGATGCGCGCGGGTCTTACAAGGTCCTGACATGACGCGAACTGGCGCGAGGTAAAAAAGCGCAGCGATAGCGGATAGGTTTAGCCGCTATCGCAGAATGCAAGCCCTTGCGACCAGCCCGTTGAGAAGAACGCGGCATAAATAATCGGATCGGCTATCGATATGCCGATCATCGGCTTTGCAAAGCTCCAAAAGAAGGCATGCAACGTGTGAGAAACGAAAGCCGGAATTCAGGTCAGAACGAAAAGATGCCGAAGCATGGACGCTCCAAAAATTACCAGATAGGTTGTGACATCGGAGGCACTTTCACGGACTTCGTTCTTTTCGATGAGAACACCGGGGATGCCGTTATCGAGAAATGTCTCAGTACGCCGAGCGATCCCTCCCAGGGGCTGATGACGGGCTTCGAAGCCCTGAAGAAGCAAGCCGGCGACTATTTTTCACGGATATCCAAGATCGCGCATGCGTCCACCCTTGTCGCCAATGCGGTGGTCGAGCGCAAAGGCGCGCGCTGTGCGCTTCTGTGCACTAAGGGCTTTCGCGACATTATTGAGGTGCGTCGTCACGTGCGGGTGACGACCTACGAGTTGTGGTCCGACCCGCCGGAGCCATTGATTCCGCGTTACCTTCGACTTCCGATCAACGAGCGGACCTATAGCAACGGTGAGATCGTGCAGGCGATTGATCCTGATGAGATTGCTGAGGTCGCCAAGTTTTTAAAAGAGCAGGGCGTCGAGTCAGTCGCCATCGCTTTCCTGCATTCCTATCGCAACCCGGCAAACGAAATCGAGGCGCAGCGCCTTCTCGCCGCGCACCTTCCCGGTATACCGATCACGACATCCGCTGCAGTATTGCCGCAGATGAAGGAGTACGAGAGGACGAGCACGACGGTTGTGAACGCTTATGTGCGCCCGATCGTCGAACGCTATCTCGCCAATCTGACCAATCGGCTCGAACGATCGGGCATCGAGGCGCCGATCCATATCATGCTCTCGAACGGCGGCGTCGCGTCGCCCAAGGCCGCAAGCGATTTTCCGATCCGCCTGATTGAATCCGGCCCGGTGGCAGGCGCGAAAGTCGCGCAATACTATCGCGACCTCTGCGGCCTCGGTGATGTGCTCGCCTACGACATGGGAGGGACGACGGCAAAGGCGTGTCTCATCCGCGATGGGCGCATTCCGATCACGGAGGAGCTTGAAGTTGCGCGCTCGCAGCGTTTCACCAAATCGAGCGGCTATCCCGTTGCCGTTCCTGGTGCGCATCTCATCGAAATCGGCGCCGGCGGCGGAAGCATCGCGGAAATCAATAAGCTAGAGCTCATCCAGGTCGGCCCCGAAAGCGCCTCCGCCGATCCCGGTCCGGTCTGTTACGGGCGAGGGGGACAGCGGCCGACAGTGACGGACGCGGATCTCTGTCTCGGATATATCAATCCCGCTTATTTCGCTGGTGGTACGATGTCGCTTTCGGTGGAAGCGGCGCGCGAAGCGATCCAGCGCGATATCGCGAAGATGACAGACGGCGATGTTACCAAGGCCGCGTGGTCGATCCATGACGTCATCAACGAAACGATGGCGTCGGCCGTCCGCATGCATACGATCGAACGCGGCGGCGCCTTTGACGCGGTGACTATGGTTGCTTTCGGCGGAGCAGGGCCGGTTCACGCTTACAATCTCGCTAGAAAGCTGGGCATCGGCCAATTGCTCGTGCCGTTAAGGGCCGGCGTCTTGTCGGCCATGGGTCTTCTCATCGCACCGCCCGCTTACGATCTCGTTCGGACGTTCCGTGTCGGGTTAACGGAGCTTGATGGCAAGGCCATCGAAAACGCTTATCTCGCGATGGAGAAAGAGATCGAGCGGCTATTGCGCGAGGTCGAACGAAAAGGCAAGGTTAGCTTCGCTCGCTCTGCCGACGTCGGCTATCTCGGCCAAGGTTACCAGGTCACTGTTCCAACAAACGATCTTCGCGGCGCTGTGCGAGCAGAACCGCTTTGGGACCGGTTCGGGAAAATCTATCGCGAGAAGTACGGCTACTTCTATGATGACATCCCGGGCGAGCTCGTGAATCTCCGTGTCAACGGTGAAATTCGGGGAGCACAGTTCGAGCTCAAGAAAATGGCGGCTGCCGATTCGAAGCAATTGGCCTCTGTGGCGAGTACCCGCCAGGCGTACTCACCCGCACGCCGCAGTATGATCGATTTTCAAGTCTGTCATCGCGAAGACCTGGCGCCAGGCTTCTCCATACCAGGTCCTGTGTTGGTGGAAGAGATTTCCTCCACGACAATGATCGATGTCGGCGGTGCCGTGATAGTGGATGAATATGGCTCTCTTCTTGTAACCGTCGACTCCATCTAACTCTCAACGAGACCGATTGCATGCGCGGCGATCTTCCACTTGAAATCCTTTGGCCCCGGCTCATCGCAATCGCGGATGAGATGGCGACGACACTGGTGCGGACGGCGTTCACGCACGATGTCATCGAAGTTCACGATATGTCGACGGGGCTTTATGACGATCGGGGGTTTTTGATCGCCCAATCCTGGCTCGGCGCGTTGGGTCACGTTGGCGTTATGCCCGTCTTTGGGAAGTCTCTGCTGCAGGCTTTTCCGGTCAATGAGATTAGGCCGGGCGATATATTTATCTGCAACGATCCTTGGCTCGCGAACGGCCAGACTTCGGACGTCTTCATCACCACTCCGGCGTTCGTTGACGAGACTCTCATTGGATTCTCGATCAACAGCGTTCACCACATGGATATCGGTGGACGCCAAGGCTCGAGCTTGAGCGAAGAAGTGTATGAGGAAGGCCTCATCATTCCACATATGCGCCTTTATCGGGAGGGGCGACCTAACCAGGATCTGCTTGATCTTTTAAGACGGAACGTTCGCTTCAGCGAAAAGGTGATCGGCGACATTCGCGCGCAAATCGCGGCAGGCCATGTCGGCGTGCGGCAGCTTGAAATCATGGCGCGCGAGCACCGGCTGCAAACACTGAGGCCGCTCGCCGACGAAATCACCCGACGCTCGGAAGTCGGTATTCGGCAGGCGCTCGCCGATCTGCCCGACGGCTCATCTTATGCCGAGATGCCCGTCGAAGTTCCTGGAGTGGATCGCGCGCTCAAGATCACCCTCAGGCTGACTATTCGCGGCGATGAGCTCGAGGCTGATTTTAGTGGGACATCCCCACAGGTCCGGCGACCGGTAAATTCACCCCTCAACTATACGCGGGCCTATGTTGTCGCGCCGACCAAGCTCGTCTGCGACCCGTACCTCCCGAACAACGAAGGCACGTACCGCCCGATCACGATAAAGGCGCCGGAGGGCTGCCTAGTCAATCCAGCATACCCCGCCGCCACGTTCTGGCGATTGGGCGTCGGCCAGCTCGTGGGCGACTTGATGTTCCGGATATTGGCGGAGATCGCGCCGTCGCGCGTGCCTGCTGATTCCGGATCGGTACCGGCTTGGCAATTCTACATCAACGGCGGTCGCAGAAACGGTGAGTCCTTCGCGCTTCACCAGCATGCGTTTGGCGGAATGGGTGCGCGACCCGGACGTGATGGTCTCGCTTCCGTCAGTTTTCCTTACAATGTGCGCGATGTTTCCGTCGAATGGTCGGAGTTCGAGACCCCGATCTTGTTCACGAAACGTGAGCTTGTGACGGACTCCGGTGGCGCCGGCCAGTGGCGTGGCGGTCTAGGTGAGGAACTCGTTATGACGGCGCCGGCCGCCAGCGATGTCGACCCGACGCAGTCGATGCAGCTTTCGGGTACGTCCGGGCGCATGCGGCATCCGCCGAAAGGTCTTCTCGGCGGCAAGCCGGGAATGCTTGCGGCGATCGAAATCGACGGAAAAGCTCTTGAGGCAACGGCGTCTCCGGCGGCTCTCATCGAGCGTGGAGAGAGTTTGCGTCTTTTGCTGCCGGGCGGGGGAGGATACGGAAGTCCGTCCGACCGTGATCTGTCATTGATCGAGCGCGATCTCCGCGACGGCTACGTCAGCCGTGAAAGCGCTCGGCGTGACTATGGCTACAGCAAGTAAGGCCCACGTCAGGACCATTGCTGCGCATCGTAGGCCGGAAGTCGCGCTACTACGGTGAGCATGATGGCGGCATTGTCATCGGTGCAATGGCGTGGAGAACGTGAACGTGCGAAGGCTAAAATGCGGGCGATGAGGCGTTAAACGACAGGAGCTGCAATGAGCGATGATCAACAAGATCTGGCGAAACGTATCCAGGCGCTGGAGGACAGGCTCGACATCATCCAACTCATCATGAGCTATCCGCTCGCGCTCGACAGTGGCTCCTCGGAATATGCGCGGTCCGCATGGTCGCCAACCGGCATTTTCGATCGTGGAAACGAGAATCCAGCGGAACATAGCGGCAACTATCTTGGCGCCTATGGCGTCGACAAGATCATCGAAGAGACAACGGGGCCGGCAGTGCGCAAGGCACGCGAGCATGGAATGGCGCACCTGATGACCGCTCCGCACGTCGTGATCGACGGCGACCGCGCCGTCGCGACCAACCATAATCAACTCGTTCAATGGAACGGGGAGACTTTCGTCAGCCCGCGCATCACGTCCAACCGTTGGGAGCTTGTGCGCCAGAACGGCCGCTGGAAGATCGAGCGGCGCATTCTGCGCCTTTTGACCGGTTCGAAGGAGTCGAGAGAATTGCTGGGCCGCGAATTGACGCCGTGACCTTATTCTTAGGCAGCGCGATTGCGCGCGCGATGTTTGCCGCCGGGTAGGGGCGGCAAATCGACATCGAAGTGTCGTTGGCGGCGCACTATCAAGAAGGAAAGTACAATGTCGGCTTTGAAAGCTCTGGCATATGCGGGCGCAGTCATCGGCGTTCTCATGTTGCCGCCGCAGGCTCATGCCGCGCAACCGGGCGTACTCGTGTCGGGCAACACGCTGCCGGGAAATCTCGACCCGCATCAGATTTTCGACGTTCCGATGCAGCATTACAGCTTGAACGTCTACGACAATTTGTATCGTTACGAAGACAACCCACCCGATCTGAAGCCGTGGCTCGCCGAATCCTATACGGTTTCATCGGACGGGCTGACCTACGAGTTCAAACTGCACCACGGTGCCAAATTTCACGACGGCAGCGAAGTCACCGCGCAGGACGTCGTCTACAGCTTCAAGCGTGTACTCGCTCTCGGCAAAGGTCCATCAGGCGCCTTCAAACCGGTTCTCAAGCCCGACAATGTGACTGCACCGGACAAATACACTGTCCGCTTCGTGCTCACGCATGCCTATGCGCCATTTCTGTCCGCCATTCCGATCGTGATGGTCGTCAATCCGCGCGTTCTCAAGGCGCACGAGACGAACAACGATTGGGGCGCCGGGTGGCTTGGCTCCAACGATGCCGGATCGGGCGCCTATATCCTGGATCCTTCCACCTATCGTCCGCTGGAGCGCGCCGATCTCAAGCAGAACCCGGAGCATTTCCTGGGCTGGAACGACAATCCGCAAGCGCCGAAGGAGGTTCAGGTTCTGCCGACGCGCGAGACATCGACGCGGGTGATGGCGCTGCTCAAAGGCACTGTCGACATAACGGATACCTATCTGCCGACCGACCAGGTCGAGCGCATTCAAAAAGCGAAGGGCGTACACGTCGAAAAGCATACATCGATGCGCGTTTTCGTGCTGAAGATGAACAACTCCAAGCCGCCGTTCGACAACATCAACACCAGGAAGTGCTTCGCTCACGCCTTCAACTATGACGGTTTCATCACGGAAATTCTCAAGGGCTATGCGGTCCGTAATCCCGCGCCGATGCCGAATACCCTTTGGGGCTATCCGAAGGATATCGTTGCTTACGATTACGATCTGAAGAAAGCCAAAGCCTACTGCGACAAGGCCAAAGCCGAAGGCGCGCCGATCGATCGGCGGATCGAGATTCATATCAACACGCAACTCGAGCAGACCAACCAGGCTGCCCAATTGTTTCAAAGCGATCTCGCTCAGATCGGCGTGAATCTCAAAATCGTGGGCGATACTTGGTCGAACATGACGACGAACACAGCGAAAGCCGACACCACGCCGGACATGTGGACCACGTGGGTGTCGACTTATTTCGTCGATCCGGAGAATTGGATCGGACAGATGTACGACAGCCAGTTCCACGGAACCTGGAAAGCATCGGCTTGGTACAAGAATCCGAAGGTCGACGAGTTGCTGCGCAAGGCGCGGATGCTGACCGACCAAAAGGAACGCCAGCCGCTTTACGAAGAGGCGACGCGACTGGTCGTCGCCGACAGTCCCGACATCTGGATCTACAATACCGTGGAGCTGCGCGGCGCCACGGACCGCGTGCAGAACTTGCGCTTCTCACCGGTCGGATCCGGTGATGAAATGCGCTGGATCAAGCTTGTGGACCCGCACTGAGACCAACATTCGCTCAAATCGTGCCTTGGCGTTGGCTCGGCCCATGGTCCAGGCAGAACATTGATTGTTGTGCCGTCACGAGACTCGCGTCGGGTTCAGGCGGCCTATCTTTGACATTGCGTTTTTCGTTGTCGAGAAACCTCGCCTCAGGTGAATGGGCTAGGTCCGGCGACAGGCGTTGATCCGCTTCACACCCAATACGACGCCTCGCGCATACGTCAGGAGAAATCCAAAAAAGTTCGATCTGCGCTGGCTTGGCTACATCTGATGACTTCAGAGAGCTGAAGCGCGCGTTCCTGCGCTTCTCGAGCCGGAAACTATGACAGCCCTGACCTCGGGTAGTTCTGCCGCTTGCGCGGATGGCAGGCGTCAGTGGTCTGCGAGCGGCACGAAATTTCTGAACTGTCCTTGATATGGGGGAGATGGCGCTTCCACGCGGCTCCCGCAGCGCCAAGAGAATGGCCATTGCCACACCCCCGGCCACGACTACAACCCGGCAACGACCTCGGTCGATTGCTTCAAGGTTCCACGTTGGCTGCTTGGCTTTAGACGGCGATTTCGGTTGAAAGCAGGTTCGCTGCCTTCGCCAGAGAGCGGCGAAATTTCTCAAGTTCTTTGAATTTCACTCTAGCATCCGGAACGGAGATGCCTAATCCGGCAATGAGGCGCCCGTCGGCGGCGCGGATCGGAACAGCGCAGCCGATGACGCCTACCGCAAATTCATCTTTGCTGGTTGCCCAGCCGGTCGAGCGAACTTTTGCGACAGCGCTGCGGAGCGATGCAGGCTTGGTGATCGTCTGCGACGTTGCCGCTTGGAGCGGCGTATGGGCCAGCCACCACGAGAATTCATCGTCCGATAATTCGGCGAGAAATATCTTGCCGATCGACGTGCAGTGCAGCGGTGCGCGACGGCCTTGCTCGAATTGCAGGCCGGCGCCCGAGCGTGGTGCACGCGCCGTATCGAGGTAAAGGACATCGTTATCCATGCGCGTGCCAAGCTGCACGTGCTCGCCGAGCTCCGCAGCGACCGACAGCAGGACTTGATGCGGCCGGTCGCTGCGCACGGCCGCGTTGAGTGCAGACAGACCGAGGTTGAGGAGCGCGTCGCCGCCAAGAACTTTCTTGGAGCCGAGCGCACGTTTCAGCAAGCCGCGCTTTTCCAACTGCAGAACCAGCCGATGGGCAGTCGGGCCGGCGAGCGCACAGGCCGCGGCGATGTCGGTCACCGATATGGGGCGCGCTGCGCTGGCGACGGTCGTGAGAATAGCCAGAGCGCGATCTAGAGGTTGGTCACTTGCTTGTTCTTTGCTCATCTAGGGCATCCAAGTTGGGCTTGACGGCTTTTATAACCGTTGTGATAATGAAAGAAATAATTCCGAAAAATGGAATTGCAATTCGAGGCTGTTGCTCGGCTGTAAGAGGGAGAGTGGGATATGAAATTCGCGTCGATTTGGAAGATGGTCTGTGCGCTGGGAGTGATGGGTGCGGTCTCTACCGCTGCCATGAGTCCGGCGGTTGCCCAGGGCTCGCGGCTGGACGAGATCGTCAAGCGTGACAAGTTGCTGGTGGCGACATTCGGCACGGCGCCGCCGTTCTGCTTCACCGATGAAAAGGGGCAGCTCGTCGGATTTGATATCGATATTGCGAAGTTGATCGCAAAGTATCTCCTCGGTGACGAAAAGAAGATCGAGTTCATAACCGTAACGAGCGAAGGCCGCTGGCCTGCGGTTAATTCCGGACGGGCCGATTTCGGCATCGCCTCGACGACTGTCTATCCGGACCGCGCGCTTCGCGTTGCGTTTACGCGGCCTTACATCGACTCGGGCATATCGATTCTTGTTCGCAAGGATGCCAAGGTAGACAGCGTGGCTGGGCTCAATGACGCGAAATTCACCCTCGCCAATCTCAGCAACCCGCAGATGATCGATCGGCAGAAGCGCTTCATGCCGAACGTCAAAGTGCTCACCTTCGATACGCCGAGCGCAATGTTCCTTGCGGTGAAGAGTGGCCAGGCAACGGCCATGCAAATGGACTCTCCGGTCATCGATTGGTACGCGGCCAACAACACCGACCTGAAATCGCTGCCGGAAAATCTCGGCAACGTGCAGGGAAATGCGATTTTCATGAAGCCGGGCGACTTCACGACGTGGCTCTGGCTTGACACCGTCGTTCAGGAACTGATCGCCGGCTCGCGCTACAATGACTATGTCGATGTGTACAAGAAATGGTTCGGCCGCAATCCCCCGCCGCAACGCTTTTATTCCGCGGCAGAGAAGAAATAGGACGCGTACGATGGATAGCGCCGGTAGTCTCGGCGCTATCGTTGCTCTTGTGCTTGAGCAAAGCCTATCTGGCCAGATGTAGAGAACACGCCAACAATGCCCTTCGATTTCACGTTGATTGGCCGCACTGTGCCGGTTCTGGCGCAGGGACTCTATCTCACGCTTGCCCTGTCCGCGCTCGCCATCGCGCTTTCCGCATTGTGGGGTCTGCCGGTTGTGCTCGGGCTGATGTCGCGCTTCCGCGCCGTTACTGTCGGGACACGCACCTATGTCGAGATCGTGCGCAACACGCCGGTGCTGGTTCAGATGTATTTCATCTTCTTCGGGTCTAGCATCGCGGGCTACCCGCTGTCGGGCTTTACCGCCGGGTTGATCGCGCTGACGCTTCAGAACGGAGCCTACATTGCCGAAATCTATCGCGCCGGAATCCAGTCGATCTCGAAGCGGCAGACGGAAGCCGGCCTGGCGATCGGTCTGACGCCGGGTGCCGCGTTCCGCATCGTTATTCTGCCCCAGGCGTTGCGAAAGGTGCTTCCGCCGCTCGCCAACCAGGGTGTCGTCATCATCAAGGATACCGCACTCGTCGCCACCCTCTCTGTCGCAGAGTTGACCTTCCAGGCGCGCCTGCTCGCCGACCGCACGGCGGCTGTCTACGAAATCTTCCTGACGCTCGCGCTGTTCTACATCGCCATCACGAGCGCTTTCGCAGCTTGCATGCGGCTCCTCGAGTGGCGTTTGCGAGTGGTGCAATGAGCACGGCGATGTTCGGTACCCTGATTGTCAGTGTGCCGCTTCTCATGCGTGGCGTGTGGATTACGCTTCTGCTCACGGCGTCGGCGGCCGTACTCGCGACTGCATTTGGATTCGTCATTGCGTCTGTGCAGCTGTTTGGTGGTTTCGCTCTTCGTGCTCTCGCGGAGGTGTACCTTTACATCGTGCGTGGGGTGCCGCTTCTGGTCCTGCTTTTCGCGATGTATTACGCGCTGCCCTATGCCGGCATCAACGTCGATCCGATGTTGGGCGGAGCACTGGTGATCGGGCTCTACTTTGCCGCCTTCATGGCTGATGTCTTCCGCGGCGCGGTGCTCGCCGTCGCGCAAGGCCAGTGGGAGGCGGGGCGCTCCATCGGTCTGCGCACACCGCGCATCTTTTCCGACATCATTCTGCCGCAGGCGATTCGCGTCACAGGGCCTCCGTATATCAACACGCTCGTCATGCTGGTGAAGGGGACGTCGCTGGTCTCCATCATCGGACTGGCGGACGTCACTTTTGTCGGCCGACAGATTGTCGAGCGCACGCTCGCGCCGTTCCAGATCTTCGGCGGCGTTGCGTTCATCTATTTCGTCATCTGTTTCGTGCTCTCGCGGTGCGGCGCTTATCTCGAGCGGAGGACAAGCTATGTGCACTGACTCATCGACCTCCACCGCGCCGATCGAGATCGACATTCGCAGCGTGTCGAAATGGTTCGGCAGCAACCAGGTCTTGAAAGCCGTCTCGACCGATGTCCGCCGCGGGGAGGCCGTGGTTATCATCGGGCCGAGCGGATCGGGAAAGACGACGCTTTTACGCTGCATCAATCTGCTCGAACAGTTTCAAGACGGGGAAATCTGTATTGCTGGCGAGGCCATGGGCTATCAGGTTGATCCGGTGACGCGGAAACGTCGCCGTAGATCCGAGCGCGATATCGCGCACATGCGCGCCCAAGTTGGGATGGTGTTTCAGAGCTTCAATCTGTTTCCGCATATGAGCGCGTTGAAGAATGTGGCGCTTGGGCCAGTTCGGGTGCGTGGGATGCCGCGGCAGGCGGCAGAAGAGTTGGCGGCTTCGCTCCTTGCCCGGGTCGGGCTCGCCGACAAGGTCGATGCGCTGCCGGCGCGCCTGTCTGGCGGCCAACAGCAGCGGGTCGCGATTGCGCGTGCCTTGGCGATGCAGCCGAAGGCAATCCTGTTCGACGAAGTCACCTCCGCACTCGACCCCGAGCTCGTTGCGGAGGTCCTCGATGTGATGCGCCAGCTTGTCCAAGAAGGAATGACGATGGTGATCGTCACGCACGAGATGGCTTTCGCGCGGGCTTTCGCCAACAAAGTCGTCTTCATGGCGGATGGCCAGATCGTCGAGCATGGCGCGCCGGCGCAACTCTTTGGCGATCCGCAGACGCCGCGACTGCAGACCTTCCTCAAGCGATTCAAGGAAGGCTACCAGCTGTAGGACGCGTCCAATCTTTCATTTCTTGCCCTCTCATCCCGGTTCAAACTCAACGAGCTGTCGCAATGAACGTTCATGCCCAACCGTCGGCGCCGAAAGCGCAGACCGACCTCAACGGACCTCTGAAAGGAATGCGCGTCATCGACGCGGGCAACATGATTGCCGGTCCACTTGCCGCGACCCAGCTCGGTGACTTCGGCGCCGAAGTCATCAAGGTGGAAATGCCGGGGGTCGGCGATTCCATGCGTCATTGGACGCCGATGAAAGAGGGACGTTCGCTTTGGTGGAAAGTCATCGGGCGCAACAAGCGCCTCATCACGCTGACACTCTCGAAGCCGCGCGGGCAGGAGCTTTTTCGCGAGCTTGTGAAGACGGCGGATATTGTGATCGAGAACTATCGTCCCGGAACGTTCGAGCGGTGGGGGCTGGGGTACGACGAGCTTTCCAAGATTAATCCCGGGCTGGTGATGGTGCGGGTCTCGGGCTTCGGCCAGACGGGGCCCTATGCCAAGCGGGGGGGGTACGGCACCATCGCCGAAGCGTTTTCGGGCATTCCGTCGTTCACCGGATTTCCAGACAGGCCGCCGACGCTGCCGGGATTTCCGATGGCGGATTCGGTTGCTTCGACCTTCGCTGCAATGTCGGCGATGTTTGGCATCTATCGCCGCGACCACGACGGAGGGCGTGGCCAGGAGATCGACGTCAGCCTCTATGAGCCTCTGTTCCGGCTGGTGGAAGCGCAGGTGATCGGCTTCGATCAACTCGGGATCGTCAAGCAGCGCCAAGGCAATCGGTTAGCCGAGGACTCGCCGCGCAACACTTACGAGACCTCCGACGGGCGCTGGGTCGGCATTTCTGCCAGTTCGCAACGGACATTCGAGCGCCTGGCCGTCGCAATGGATATGCCGCAGCTCATCGACGATCCACGCTTTGTAAATAACAGCTCGCGCTGCGACAACGACGCCGCATTGGACGAGATCATTGCTGCCTGGTTCAAGCAGCGCAGCTGCAACGATGTCATGGCGTTGTTCGACAAAGCCGACGTTGTCGCAGGGCCCGTGCTCGACATCAGCGATATCGCTAAGGATCCGCACTATCGGGCGCGCGAAAATATCGTTGCGGTTCCGGACGATGATTTCGGCGAAGTGCGCATGCAGGGCGTCGTTCCGAAATTCAAGGAGACGCCGGGCCAGGTGCGCCATTCCGGCCGTGCGCTCGGCGCCGACAATCGAGCCGTCTTCATCGACGAGCTCAAGGTTAGCGAAGATGAATTCATTGCCCTTCAGGCCCAGGGGGTGATCTGATGTCGTCGGCGTTCGAAGGTGTCTTCATTGTCGGGGCGGGCCAGACCAAGTACGCGAAGCGTGCGGCGACAAGCGTGCAGAAGCTGCTTTATGATGCAGGCTCGGCGGCGCTGGCGGACGCTGGCTTGCCGTGGTCAACGGTCGACGGACTGGCGGTCACCTGCTTCAAGCTTCCGCCGGACAATGTGGCGACTGTCGCCGAGCATTTCGGCCTCGAAGCCCGTTTCCTGTTTCAGGGGCTGTATGGCGGCGCGTCCGGCATCATCGGCATGGCGCACGCGGCGCGCGCCATCCGCGACGGCGCTTGCGACGTCGTCATCTGCGCGGCGGCGGATGCTTTTGACGTCGCCTCGCACAACGAAACGCTCGATCATTTTAATGGCTCGGTGCGCGATTACATGTCGCCGCAAGGGTTCGGCGGAGCGAACGGCATGTTCGCACTCCACACCCGGCTCTACATGGAGCGTTACGGCGCGACGCGGGAAGACTTTGGCCGCTTTTGCATCGCGCTGAGGGAGAACGCGTTGCGCAATCCCAACGCGCTGTTCAAGGAAGGGCTGACGATGGACGCGTATTTGAATGCGCGCCAGATCGCGGATCCGCTTCGCCTCTACGATTGCGTGATGCCTTGCGTGGGAGGCGATGCGATCGTGCTTGCCTCGGAGCGCGTCGCGCGGAAACTCACTGGCCCAAAGCTGCGCATACTCGCCGCGGCGGAAATTCATAATTATCCGGCGAACGAGTTGTATGAGCTGCCCGGTGGCTGGGTGGGTTTATCGGAGCGTCTCTACGCGCAAGCCGGCGTCGGCCCCGACGCATTCGCCTTTGCACAAGTCTATGATGACTACCCGGTAATGGCCTTCATCCAGTTAGAGGGTCTTGGGATTTGCCCGAAAGGGACCGCGCACCGGTTCGTTCGCGAGCACGACATCACCGTGGGTGGCGATTTTCCGGTGAACACCGGCGGCGGCCAGTTGTCGGCGGGGCAGGCGGGCGCGAGCGGCGGCATGATCGGGGTCGTTGAAGGCGTTGCTCAACTGATGGGGCGCGCCGAAGGGCGGCAGGTCGAGGGCGGCTGCGGCGTCATATCCGGCTACGGCATGGTTGCCTACGGACGCGGCGTATCTTCGAGCGTCGCGATTCTCGAACGCGCGGAGTGAAAGGAACCATCATGCTCAAACCGCAGCCTCGTGTGACCGAGATCAGTCGTCCGTTTTGGGATGCCTGCAACGACGAGCGCCTCATGATGCAGAAATGCATGGCGCCGAAGTGCGGAAAGATGGTGTTTTATCCGCGCGTATGCTGCCCGCATTGTCACGGCGCTGCGCTGGAATGGGTCGAGGTGCCGCGTAAGGGAAAAATCGTGTCGCACACAACCGTGCATAGGCCGCACCATGATGGCTTCACGGATGAAGTGCCGTATGTCTTTGCGGCGATCGAGATCGAAGGCGCGAATATCTATGCGCAAGTTCCCGGGGCGCCGACGGACGGCTCCTCTTTGATCGGGCGATCGGTCGAAGCTGCGTTCGTGACCCACGGACCGGATCGCAAGCTTCCGGCTTTTCATCTGGTGAAAGAATAAATCGAGCGCCGGCCGAAATCGAAAGATCGGGTGAACAGGATGCAGAGTGGCTTTGATGTCGCTTCGGTGCGCCAGGAGTTTCCTGTCGTGCAGCGAATGCTGTATCTCGATTCCGCGCATCAGACACCGCTTGCGTCCAGCGTGCGCGCAGCGCTCGAAAGTTTCTATACCGAAGGGCACGAGTTTGCGGGCCCAAAGTCGGTCTGGTTGCAACGCGTGGAGGATGTCCGCGTGCGTCTCGCCAAGCTCATCGGAGCGGATGCGTCAGAAATTGCGTTCACCAAGAATACGTCGGAAGGGCTCAATATCGCAGCCACGGCGATTCCTTTCGTCGCTGGTGACAACGTCCTGATGGTCGCAGGCGATCATCCCAACAACGCCTATGCCTTCCTCAATCTCGGACGCAACGGTGTCGAAGTTCGCTTTGTCCCCCTGCAGGGTGAGACCGCCGACGCGACGACTTTCGCGGGCCACATCGACAGCCGTACGAAAGCGATTTCGCTGTCGCATGTTACGTTTCACGCCGGCCATCGCTTCGATATCGAAAGCATAGGCCGGCTGGCGCGCGACAAGAATCTCTACTTCATCATCGACGCCATGCAGTCGGTCGGCGTTGTGCCGCTCGACGTGAAGACAGCGAACGCCTCCCTTGTCGCATTCGGGTGCCACAAAGGCCTTTACGTTCCGCAGGGAGTGGGAGCGCTCTACGTTCGCAACGATCTCACGGAACTGCAGCCGGCGTATCTTGCGGTCGCAGGGCTTGCCAATCCGCCTGCCGACCTCATCGCGCGCGTGGACAATATGCAGTTGCGCGACGACGCCGGCCGCTTCGAGGTCGGGAATTTCAATCTGCCGGACATCCATGCGCTTGCGGCGTCGCTCTCGCTGGTCGAGCGCCTGGGCGTAGAGCAGGTTTATGAACATGTACTTGCCTTGGGGGACCGCTTGATCGCGCACATGGATCGACTAGGTGTCGGTCTCGTCGGGCCGCGCGAGCGCAAACATCGCTCGCACATCTACGTACTGGACCTGCCGGCGCAGGAGTGGGTCGAATACCTCGCCGGTGAAAACGTTCGCGTTTCGCCCGAACGTGACGGCGTCCGTGTGTCGTTCGGGTTCTTCAATACGCTTGAGGACGTGGACCTGTTCGCGGCCATCATCGCCCGCCGCCAAGCGGGCGGATGAGGAGCGATAGGCAGATTAAGCTGCGCGCGTGCGACGTGATCCGCTAGCCTTACGAAGCACGTTACGTAGAATCGTGAGGCCTTGATTGATTTCGTCGTCGCTGCAGGTCATCGGCGGCACGAGACGGATCACGTTGAGGCGGCCGTGGCTCCCACGCGCCTGCACGAGCAGGCCTGCGTCTTGACACTGCTGAACAACGGCTCGCGCGAGTTCGTTCGCCGGCGCCTTGGTCTTACGGTCTTCGACCAGTTCGACGCCATGCAGCACGCCGCGCCCGCGGATATCGCCGATGGCGTCGATCTCCTGCATCATTTCCTGGAGTTGAGACTGCACGCGCACCTCGATGGCGGCCGCGCGCTCCACCAGGCCTTCCTCTTGGATGATGTCGATGCTGGCGACGCCCGCGGCACAGACGATCGGGTCGCAAGCATGCGAGCGTGTCGCGAAATAGCCATTGCCGACGGCTTTGTCTGCAATCTCCGCTGACGTGCATACCGCGCTGACGGGGAGGCCGGCGCCGAAATGCTTCGATACCGTCATGATATCCGGCACGACGCCGTCGTGCTGATGGCCCCACATGCGGCCTGTCTTGCCAAGACCCGTCTGCGATTCATCCATGATCAGGAGCATGCCGCGCTCCTGGCAGCGCTGACGCAATGCTTTGATGAATCCAGGCGGAGGCACGATGATTCCGCCAGCGCTGAGCACCGGCTCCATGATAACGGCGGCAGGCTTCCCAGTGAAGTTCGCGTCTGCCAGTTCGAAGCTGATGTTCAAGCACTTCTCGACGAAGTCCGGATCGTCGCCGAAGGGGCTGCGATACGCATAGGGTGCGAGAATGGCCGAGGTGCCGGGTGCCGCGAGACGATGCTTGTTGCGGTTCCACCCAAAGGTAAGAGAGCGTGTGACGAATGAGGTCGAGCCGTGCAGCGCCATATTAAGCGCCAATACATCGACACCGCCTGTCGCCTTGCGCGCCATGTCGACGGCCGCTTCGATTGCGTCGCTGCCGCTGACAAGGAACAGGCTCTTTTGCAGGGGCCGCGTCAGAATTTCGCCGAGGCGCCGATGCAGTTCGAGGCGATCGACGTTGAGAAAAGTCTTGGTCGAATGGCTGATGGTTTCGAGGTTGCGCTTCACCGCCGCGACATAGCGAGGATGGTTATGTCCGAGGGCGGCCGCCATCTGGCCGGAGCCGAAGTCGAAATAGCGCTTGCCGGCGGTGTCGAAGACGAAAATGCCCTCGGCGCGTGCGATCACCGGCCGATTTTCGAGACCGGCCATATAGGCGCCGCTCGGCGTCGGGATCATCCACTCGTTGACAATGTCCTTGACGGCCTGGGCGTCCATCTTTCTTTCTCCGGCTGGTATGTTCGGCACCATCGACCAGTCGTGCGATTTTTGTCAAGTGTAGATTGTCAACAATTTATGTTGACGGACTTTCTCAGTGGCGGTAAGGGCTCCAGATAGGTTGGATATGAACAAACCAGGCGAGCTTCCGCACACCATTCCCTACTACCTGGCCGAGCAAATCAAAGCCGACATCATCCGGTGGCGCTATCCGCCGGGCAGCAATCTTCGCGAAGTGGAGTTGGGCGGAGAATTCGGAAGCAGCCGCGGCCCGGTACGCGAGGCGCTGCGTATTCTCGAATTGCAGGGCCTCGTCGTGCACTCCCCCCGCCGTGGGTTTCGCGTGCGCAAGTGGGGGGAGGAGGACTTGCGACAACTCTATCGCCTTCGCGCGCAGCTTGAGGGAGAGGTGATCGATGCCCTTGCCGGCAAGGACGCGACCTCCCTCGCCGACGCACTCGATCAGATTAATGCCGACATGGTGCGGCACGCTCGAGAGGGTAATGTCGACGCGTATTTCGCAGCCAATATCGCGTTTCATCAACGCATCATCGACAGCGCGGAAAGCGCGGTCCTGTCCGCGATCATGGTTCAGGTGAATGCCATGTCGCTACCGGCGCGCTATATGCTCTTGTCGACTGAGTTCTCCGGCCGTCCGCAGTACGACTATCATAGCCGCATCAGTGCAGCGATCCGCGACCGGAACTTTCCACTCGTCCGCAAACTCACGACCGAGCACGTGACGACCAATCTCTCCCGCGCGATCGAAGCTTACGAGAAGGCTTTGAACAGCGCTTAGCCCCTTTGGGCCTCTCCGAGCGCAAGCGTCACAATGTCAACGTTCGGAGGGCACCGCTTCGATAGGCGATTGACAAACGTTCTGCGGCCCCTTTGACTGTCGTCAATTTTGTCGACAATCGACATAATTGGAAAATGAGTTTAGTCGTGGTGCGCGGATGCAGCTTTCCAAGCGTTTGAGAGCCCTCCCTCGATCGGGCACGTTGGCTGTCGGCGAACAGGTGAAAGTCCTGCGCGCCGAGGGGCGGCAGATCTTCAACCTTTCCGGCGGAGCCCCGGATCCTTCCGCTCCCATCTCTCTCGCTTCTCCCGCAATTGCCGCCGGCGAGAACACGCTCGGCAACGCCTGGGGCGAGCCGATCTTGCGGAAGCGCTTCGCCGAGCGTTTGGTGCGGGTGCACGGCGTGGAGCGTTCATCGCAGAACGAAATGCTCGCGACCATCGGCGCAAAGCAGGGCGTGTATTTCGCGCTGCTCGCGATTCTCGAACCGATGGATGAGGTCATCGTCATCGACCCATGCTGGGTGACGTATGCGCCGTCCGTCACCCTTGCTGGCGGGCGTCCGGTTCCGATCCCCTTGGGGCCCGGCAACACGCTCGACACGGCTGCGATCGGCGCCGCGATCGGGGAGCGCACGCGTGCGATTATCATCAACACGCCGCACAACCCGACCGGACGTGTCTTCACGGAGTCGGAGCTTTCGGCGTTGGCGGCGCTCGTGCGCGAACGGGGCCTGTGGCTGATTTGCGACGAGAGCTTCGACCTCTTCGTCTTCGACGGCAATAAGCACTTCAGCCCGGGCGTCTTCGACGCCATCCGCGACCAGACGATCCTGCTCTATAGCTTCTCTAAAGCGTTTGCGATGCCGAGCCACCGCATCGGTATGCTCGTCGGACCCGAGCCTATATGCCGACTGGTTGCAACGTGTACGCAGCAATTGATTTCGTCGGTCAGTCTTGCGTCGCAGAAAGTCGCGTTGGAGGCGCTGGCGGTCGAGGCATCCTGGGCGCTGACTTTGCGCCAGGCCTATCAAGCCAAGCGCGATGCTTGCATGGCGCTGTTGGACAAGGACGACCGCTTCGAGCTGCGCCCTCCGCAGGGAACGTTCTATCTATTCCCGAAGATCGAACGGATCGGACTGACGAGCGACGCGCTGACGGAACATCTGCTGCGCAAAGGCATCGCGGTCACGTCGGGCGCGGCATTCGGCGCCGCGGGCAACGATCATATCCGCATCAATCTCGTCGGTCCGTTGTCGATGATCGTCGAGGGGGTCACGAAGTTGCTGTCCGAGCTTCCGGCATGACGAGCGGGCCGGCGCCGCTGCTGGAGATTTCCGGCTTGTCGAAGGCGTTCGGCGCCATGCCGGTACTCAAGTCGATCGATTTCAGTATCGGCGCCGGCGAGGTCGTCGCCGTGTGCGGCGCGAGCGGTTCGGGCAAGAGCACGCTGCTGCGGTGCATCAACGGCCTGGAAACGCCGGACGCCGGCAGCATGCGGTTTCGCGGTCAGGCCGTGTCGATGACGCGAGCGGGCTTTCGCGACCTGCGGCGGCACGTCGGCATGGTTTTCCAGAGCTTCAACCTTTTTCCGCATCTGACGGCGACGCAGAACGTCTCCATCGGGCCGAAGAAGGTGCTGGGCAAGAGTGCCGGCGACGCGCAGCGCCTGGCGCGGTCGCTGCTCGATCGCGTCGGACTTTCGGACAAGGCCGACATCTTTCCGGATTTTCTTTCCGGCGGGCAACAGCAACGCGTCGCGATTGCCCGGGCGCTGGCGATGGAGCCGGTGCTGATGTTGTTCGACGAGCCGACGTCGGCCCTCGACCCCGAGATGGTCAAGGAAGTGCTCGACGTGATGCGCGGGCTCGCGAAGCAGGGGATGACGATGATCGTCGTCAGCCATGAGATGAACTTCGCGCACGAGGTCGCCGACCGCGTCGCTTTCATGCACGCCGGGGAGATCGTCGAGGTGGCGCCGCCGCAGTCGTTTTTCCAGTCGCCGCAGAACCCGCATGCGCGGAAGTTCGTCGGCACTGTGCTTGGTCACGCATGAGGAGAGAGGGGAATGTCATGAACAGACGCAATTTGCTGAAGGCGCTTTCCGTGTCGGCGACAGCGGGAGCGATGGCGGCGGGGACGCGAGCCGCATATGCGCAGGCCGGATCGGTCCTAGACGAGGTCAAGAAGCGCGGCACGGTTCGCGTCGGCGTCCGCACAGAGGTGCCGGGCTTCGGCATCGTCGATGATGCGGGCAAGACGGTCGGCTTCGACGTCGATATCGCCAGCGAGATTGCCAATCGTCTCGGCGTCAAAATCGAACTGGTTCCGGTGACGGCGGCGACGCGCGTGCCGTTGCTGCAACAGGGCCGCATCGACATGATCGTCGCGACGCTGACGCATTATCGCAAACGCGACGAGGTGATCGACTTCTCGATCGGCTACTTCTGGACCGGGCAAAAGCTGATGGTCAAGAAGACGAGCAGCATCAAGACGCTCGCGGACATGGCCGGCAAGCGGGCCGGCACGACGGTTGGCGCCGGCGTCGTCGAGAATTTGAAGAGGGCGCAGCCGGCGGCGACGACACAGACCTTCGAGGGTTATCCGGAATCCTTTCTCGCGATGCAGCGCGGCCTAGTCGACGCCGTCGTCGCCGACGTGATCATTCTTGCGGGGCTGCGCGCGAATGCGCCGAATCCGACCGACTATGTGATCGTCGGCGAATCGCTCGGCGGCGGCGACTACGGGATAGGCCTGCGGGAGAACGATTCGAAGTGGCGTGACATCATCAATTTCACATTGCAGGACATTTGGCGCGACGGCGCCTGGGACAAGATCTACGGCCGCTGGATCGGGCCCGGGACGAAGCTCAATCTGGAGAAATCGGAGATCAATTTCTCGATGGTCCTCTGGGACTGAGCAGTATCGCCGGACTTGGGATGATCAAGCTCGACTGGAGCATTCTCCTCGGCGATGGCGGCGAGCGCCTGATCGAGGGGGCGAAGGTCACGCTGCAACTGGCGGCGACCTCGCTGGTGCTCGCGCTCGCGCTCGGGTTTCTTTTTGGCGTGGTGCGCTGGCTGCAGATACGGCCGCTCAAGCCCATCTGCTGGCTTTACGTCGAGTTCTCGCGCAACACGCCTCCGCTCGTGCAGATTCTCTTCTGGTATTTCTCGGCGACGGTCGTCCTGCCGGAGTGGGCGATCGTCGCTCTGCGCGACTACGGATTCCAGTTCGTCGCGGCATCGTTCGCGCTCGGCGTCTACCACAGCGGCTTCGTCGCGGAGATCGTGCGGGGCGGCCTCAATGCCATCCCGCGCGGGCAGTACGAGGCGGCGCAAGCGATCGGCTTCACGATACTGCAGACGGTGGGCAGTATTCTCATGCCGCAGCTTTTGCGCATCGTCATGCCGATGCTGACCAGCGAGGCAGTGAGCCTGGTGAAAAACACGTCGCTGGCGCTCGCGATCGGCGTCACCGAGATCACTTACCAGGCGCGCTACATCGACGTTTATACCTTCCGTGGCGTCGAGGCGCTGCTGGTCGTCACCGCGTTTTATCTTGTCACCTGCCTGGCCATCGCCGGCTGCGGAAGCTTGCTGCAGCGGTTTCTGCAGCGGAACCGGCGGATGGCCGCATGAACTGGGAACTGGTGTTCACGGCGAATAATGTCCGCCGGCTTCTCATCGGCGATTTCCCGCCTGCGCTGGGCGGTGTCGCGCTGACCCTGACGCTGGCGATCCTTGGCATCGTCGCAAGCACGATCATCGGCTTTGCCGTCGGCTATGCGCGGTTCGCCGGCAACCGCCCGGTGCGCTGGCTCGCCGCCTGTTACGTGGAATTCCTGCGCAACATCCCGCTGCTGATCCTGATCTTCTGGGCCTACTTCGCGCCGCCGTATTTCGGCTATACTCCCTCGAAGTTCGGCAGCGTGCTGGTCGCGCTGGTTCTGTTCAACGCCGCCTATATCGCGGAAGTGTTGCGCGGCGGGCTGCTCTCGGTTCCGGCCGGACAGATCGAGGCGGCGCGCGCAGTCGGCATGTCGCCGACGCAGCAGGTGCTCTACGTCGTTCTGCCGATTGCGGCCTACAACGTCATTCCCGCTCTGACCGGACGCTACATCACATTGCTCAAGAACACCTCGTTGGCGTTTCTGATCGGCCTTGCGGAGCTCACCGAGATCGGACGTCAGATCAACAACCGGCTCCTGACCGCGCCGATCGAGGTCTACGCGACCTTGCTTGCCATATACTTTCTTCTCAATCGCTCGCTCAGCGCTGGCATGGGACTTTTCGAGGATCGGCTTCGTTTCAACCGCGTGTTCTGCAGATTCGCGCGATAGCAATACGAGCGTCTCGGACCGCGGTTGGAGGGGCGGGGGTTTTGACGAATCCGTCAACGGATCAAGCCGCTTATTGAAATCTCTCTTCCCAAAGCCGCGCTCTTATAGCAAATCTACGGTTACCCATAGCGTCCAGCCGATGTCGAAAATTCCCTGGTTCCTCGAGATTTTTCCCTGTTTCGCCGCGCAGGGGAATTCGTCTCTAGGTCCAGAAAATACTCTCTGAATCTGCCGTCGGTTCGCGTTGCTCGTCATAGATTTTAGAAATTTCCCTGTATTTTTCGCTGTTATCCAGAGAATTCAGGCGCAAACCGGGTTCGATATCGCTGCATCGTCAGCCAGCGACGCCGGTCTCTTGGGGCGATTTCCGTGTGACGAAAAAATTGACGCGATCTCCGCGCCTTCAAAGGCACCGCGTAGTCTCTGCAAGCCGGTGTCGCCCAAATGCTTGCCGTGACAGGGCGAATTTTCTTGAAAGTCTCAGGCCACGAATTTTTGATATCCGCGTTTTGTCGGCCTGAGACTCGGTTCGATAATCGAAGAGACTGGGTTCGATATTTTTAATCGCAACGCGGTGAGAAACGGCACTTGGTGTCCGCACCTTCTGCCGGAGGGCAGCCGTGCATTGCCGTCTAGTCAGACTCGTCCATCGGGCGCCAAGAATTGGTTCTCAATGGTCCGCATAAGCCGTTGCGTGACGTAGGCGTGACACGCGTCAAGCGATGGGATGCGTGCCGCAATCGCCTTATATTCTTCGGCGGAGCGATTGTAGCGACTTTCGCCGAGCCATTCGAAGATGAGGTTCAAGGCAATCTTTTCGTAGGGCGTCGGAATTGATGCCATGACGATCCAATCCGATCTGACTTCGATATGGAGTTCGCATTCTGTAGCATGAGGTCTATTCTCGATCGCTGCACAGCGAGAGGAGAGCGCAACCGTTCGGTGCGGCGCCACGCGGTCGCAACGTCAACTACAAAAGGTAGAGTTGCCGCTGGTGTGTCTGCTTCGCCTCCAAGCCGATCGCAGAAGAGAAGTATCGCTGAAAAAATCGATAATCGATTGACACGCTGCCCGCGGGATAGTTCAATCGAGCCTGGCAAGGCTCGGGATAGGCGTTTGGACTGGCCGAAATGACGGACCGTGTGATTGAGTCTGGCGGCGAGCCAATGTGGGCTGGCCTTGACGCACTAAAAAATTCGCAAAGCCTTCAAGGCATTTTGTTCGTTGCGCCCAGCATCATTCTTCTTTTTCTGTTCGCCGCTTATCCGCTTGTCTCGTCCCTGTGGCTTAGCCTGCATACTGCAGAGATCTTCGGTACTGGACGCGAATTTGTAGGCCTGAAGAATTACGCGGAACTGCTGCCGTCAAACGAGTTTTGGACCGCGCTTTTCAACGGTGTCGTCTTCAGCGTCGTCACGGTTGCATTACAACTTGCTGCGGGGGTCGCGACAGCGCTCCTTCTCGACAATGCGTTTCCCGGTCGTGCGCTTGTCCGCGGGCTTATTTTGTTTCCGTTCGTGGTGCCGACAATCGTCGCGATACTGATCTGGAAATGGATTCTCAACGATCTCTATGGCGTCGCCAACCTCGTTCTGATGAAGCTTGGACTCATCGACGAGGGTATCGCGTGGCTCGGCTCGCCGAGCCTTGCGATGGCGAGTGTCATTCTTATCAATGTCTGGATGTTCTTTCCGTTCATCACGATCCAGGTGCTGGCGCGCCTCCAGGCAATCCCGGTTGAATTATATGAATCCGCGCGCGTCGACGGCGCCAATGCAGCGCAGCGCTTCTGGTACATCATCCTTCCTGAACTTTGGTCGACCATCCTGCTCGTCGTTTTCATCCGCGGCCTCTGGATGTTCAACAAATTCGATACGATCTGGCTGCTGACGCAGGGCGGCCCAGTTGGTTCGACACAGACATTGCCGATCCTGGCTTATCTCAAGGCCTTCCACGAGTACGAACTGGGCAGCGGTGCGGCCGTGTCCGCCTGCATCTTCATGCTGCTGGCCGTCTTCGGCTATTGGTATACCGGCAAAATGCGTAAGGAGATGTCGAAATGACGTCTCTTTCGCGCAACGGACAGATCGTTTTGTGGCTTCTGATCATCCTGACGGTCGCCATCGTCTGCTTCCCACTCTATTGGATGGTGTTGTCGTCCTTCCGTCCGTTCAACGAGCTGTTCAGCCGCAGCCTGCATCTTTTGCCGACCGGCAGCTTTACGTTGGCGAACTACGTGCAGCTTTTGCACGATACATTGTTCGCAAGATACTTTCTGAACAGCCTGATCGTCTCTACCGCCGCCACACTGGGTGCCGTGGCAGCCGCTGTGCTTGCCGGCTACGGAATTACGCGCTTCGATTTTCCCGGGCGCAAGCTACTCGCGAGCAGCGTCCTGTTCGTCTACATGTTCCCGCCCATTCTGCTCTCCATCCCGCTGTTCGTGATGCTCAAGAATGTCGGTGTCATTGATAGTCTCGGCGGGCTTGCCCTCGCCCACATCAGCTTCACGTTACCACTTGCGATGTGGCTTGCGATCATTTTCTTCGAGGCAATTCCGCTCGAACTTGATGAAGCTGCGATGATCGACGGCGCCGGAAGGCTGCGGGCTCTCTGGCTGGTCATTCTTCCTGTTGCGCTGCCCGGGATCGTCGCGCTCGCCGTCTTCGCCTTCATCATGTCGTGGAACGACTATTTGTTTGCGCTTATTCTGATCGTGAACGAACAAAAAAAGACGCTCCCAGTCGGCGTCGCCGGCTTCGTGGAGGCCACGAGCGTCGAGTGGGGGCTGCTGATGGCCGGCGGCGTCCTCATCACACTGCCGGTCCTGATCGGATTTGCCGTCGTGCAGCGCTGGCTCATTCACGGGCTTGCTGCAGGAGCGGTCAAAGGTTGATGCAACAACAGATTCTCAGCCAGAGATTTTACGGAGGAAGACGATGCGAAACATTCTGTTGGGCGTGACATTGTGTCTGGCGCCGATGGCGCTTTCAGTCAGCGCGGCAAATGCGCAGACTGCAGTCGTGCGCGTCATGACGACCGAGACGAACCCGGACACCAAATCCGCGCTTGATGCGATTGCCACGGAATATCAGACGAAAAATCCGAACGTGAAGATCGAGCTT
>JBDHSU010000043.1:0-28984 GCA_039808325.1 Variibacter sp.
TTAGCCCGTCGTCCAAGAGATGCCCCACCGCAGCATACGTTCTCACGACCTCTGCAAGAGTCTCGAAAGGATAGTACTGCGGGTCGTCTTGGCGTAGGGTCTTGCCAGTCAATTCGATCGCTTCTTTGAAATCCCTGAATAGTTCGGCCCCACCGCGTTTGCCGTTTCCCGCCCGCAACATCAGAAACTTTGCGCGCCGGTCGTCGAGTTGGCGACGGTCGAAATCTTTTCGGTTTCGGCGCTCGAATTCCTTGGCTTCACGATATCCCTGTTCGAGAAATTTCTCGGCGTCGAGAAGTTCGTTAGTCGCGCATTTGGCCATGTGCCATTGCAGCCAGAAAAGCGGCAATCGCCTGATTTGCTGCTCCTGCTTGTTATGTTCGAAGAACCGGTCGATTTCGTCGCTGTCGGTGACGACCTCGGAGAGGATGGAAAACCGCATCAATTGACTGAACATGCGCTGTTCGAAAGGATTTCGATATTTCGACGCAAGGTTCGCCAACAAAGGAACGATTGCATCGACGATTTCGGCATCTTTGAAAAGGTAACGCAGGATGTTCTTAGCACCGATTGAAGGGACGGTTTGGATGATCTCACCGGTTCGGCGCACAAGGCGGAAAGTATCATTAACTGCCCTGGCATTCAGCCTGTCAATGATGGCGCCAAAGTCCGTTTCCATCGCATTGCTAAGGAAGGCAACCGGTGCGTTCTCGCCAATATGGGCGACATACAGAGCGAGGATTACCGCTGCACGCTCGGCCTTGCTGAGTGATAGCTTGTTGAATTCTTCGCGATACCGGTCGGAAACGTAGTCTGACTGGAGCAACCGCATCAGGAAGTGCGGCAGACTTGCCTCGCAGGTATTCTCGATGAAACGACGGCGAGCATTGTGATCAAGGGCATGGAAATCACGCCACCCGGCGATCTGATCGGCAAGGTCACTTAAAACGCGCGCTTCTTCTTCGTTGAGACGGGCAAGGGGCATTCTCTGGAAACTGCCGAGGCCTTGGAGCGACGTGAGGCCAGCAGGGCTGGCATCGACCGCCACGGCCCGGCTGGTTAAGATCAGTACGCCGTCCTGACCATCAAATTGACGCGCGATGCTTGCAAGCCGTTCTGTCGGCATATTAAAACAGTTCTCGATGATCAGTGCGGCGTTCGGCGCATGGTGAAGGATGTCGGCAACCTCGTTCAGTACGTTCTCATAGGCCTGGCGCATCTGGTAGACTGGTCTTTCCCCTGACAGGCGATAGGCAAGGTCGGCTACGAGCAGGGACTTGCCATCACAGGGGTATCCATCAAAAAGTATGATCCGGGTAACACCTGCGATTGCGTCCAAGGTTTCCAGTATGGCCCTGCGCTGTATGTGGTACTCGGACACATTGTGGGACAAGTCCCGCGCGAGCTGCGACGGTTCGACCTTGCCGTAGAGAAACAGGTCTTCGATCTGCGCTTGCGTGGGAACTGTAGCCGCGGGATCCGGCGGCGTGTATTTTGCAAAACTGGCGAGGCGTGGCTCCTTCGGCGCATCCTTGGCCAGAAGCTCCTTTATCGTGGTGGCAAGCCCGGCTCGCCCAATGAAGAACGGCGTGCCGAGTCGCTTTTGAGCTGCGGTAACATCGGGGTCGGCTTGGGCGGTAGGGCGATTGATGAAGAAGGTCTTTTCGCGTAAGCTTGTCAGGTTGTAGATCGCTTGGTTGAGGTGGAAATCGCCGGCATTGAACCCGACGAAAACCACGATCTGAGCTTGGTCGATGTCGCTCCGAAAACGGTCGAGCCACTTCCTTACATGGGTGAGCTTCGAGTAGCTTTCGGCACCGAGTACGCAGCTCTCACGAAAGTTGTGTATGTCCCATTTCTGCACGTAGCCATGCAGATGGATGACTGGGAGATTTGGCTCGGAAACGTCGGGATCGTCGGTGTTGTTGAGGGAATCGACCGGTTTGTGCGCGGCATGAGCCGCGATTTCGAGCGCATTATCGTAATTTGTCGTGTAAACTGATTCCCAAGAGTAGCTAAACAGATCGACCATATCAGAGGTTACGTTGGAGACGGTGAAACGCTCTTTTAGGAGTTTCATCATGCCGTTGTCGGCAATCTTATCCCACAGGGCATCGGTGGCGTTTTGCAGATCCTTGTATGGCGGCTTCTGACTGAGTTCGAGATTGAATAAATTGAGCAATTGTGCGCCCGTGCCGAGCGTTTCATCTGGGTTAAAATTCAAACAATCCGCAGAAAACCCGGCACCACAGAACAAGATAGCACCGCCATTGCGGGCTAGGTTGAGACGCCTTTGAAACTCATTAAATGAGTTGCCCTCCATGGTTTCGACCTCCTTGGCGAAAATTCAATTCCGGCGAATCGCAATAGGTTTTTGACTATGTTCTCTTGGTAATAATAACCTTTAGATCTGTCTGGAAGCCTTAGTCGACGCACCATCCAGGCGGCTTCGGCAAGTATAAATGGTCGGTTCCGTAACGCTAGCGTGCAGAGATGAGGGCCGTGACGAATGTCGGCTCTGGGCCGAAGCCTCGCCGCATTCCTACAGGTCAATTTCCGCTTTTTTGACAGACTCTAGATGACCAGTCTTTTCCCCCGGCCCAGCTTTGCCAAACCAACAGCGTCCGCTTTCCCCCGAAGCCCCCACAGAGCCGACTGACCGATTCCCCACCCCATTGCAGCCATTCGTCCTTGCTTGGGTTTTAGAGGGCTATAGCGTAGGTGTAGTTCTCGGTTTCTTCGTCTCCCGCCCGCCAGTCCGTCCGAAGTCGCCGCTTCGTTATCATAGACCGCAGGGCCGGGCGGTGCGTTTCCGTCGCGCTGAAGCGCGGGCGCCACGGCGCCCGAAATGGATGGACTCGTCGCCGTGCGTTGACCATCCCCGCCCTGTGGAGCAGGGGATTGCGCACGCTTCACGCTTTCCGCTCGCTGGTCACTGGTCACGTCATTGCGGCATCCGGGTCACGCGTCATCCCGCTTGGCATAGCCAATATGCGATTGGGGGATGCGGATTCCTAAAGCCTTGAACTGGCGACGTTTCGCCGCCGCCGCCATGGCCGGCCGTCGCGGCCTTCTTCCGGTTCTTAACGGAAGTTAAATCCTTCGCCTTGAGTTTGAGGGGGCTGGCGGTAGTCTTGTCGGCCGGTGGTGTCCGCGGGGGACCGCCGCATCGTGTGACGTCGGGGATTTTCGGCCGATGAGGCGAAGGCTGATCCGCGTGAGGCGGTTCGCGGAGCTTGGTGTGCTGGCGGCGGGGTGCCTGGCGCTCGGCGCTTGCGCGTCCGGCAGCAAGCTGGTCAGCAAGGTTGACCCGCGTTATGGCGTTAGCGCCAGCCCGCGCGTCATAGAGCCGGGCCAGCCTGTGCCGAAAGGCGGCGGCACCTATCGCGTCGGCAAGGCCTACACGGTTGGCGGCCGCGTCTATACGCCGGAGGAGAATCGCCGCTACCGTGCCGACGGTATCGCGTCCTGGTACGGCGATGCCTTTCATGGGCGCCTGACCGCGAACGGCGAAGTCTACGACATGAACGCGATCTCGGCGGCGCACCCGACGCTTCCGATTCCAAGTTATGCCCGCGTCACCAATTTGAAGAACGGCCGGTCGATCATCGTGCGCGTCAACGATCGCGGGCCGTATCACAGCAACCGGCTGATCGATCTGTCGTACAAGGCGGCCAATCTGCTCGAGTTCCGCGGCCATGGGCTTGCGCGGGTGCGCGTGGAATATGTCGGGTCGGCCCCGCTGGAGGGCTCCGACGACCGGCAGTTGCTCGCAACGCTGCGTGACGGTTCGCCGGCGCCGCCGCCCTCGAGCGTCATGGTCGCGTCGGCGCGTCCCTTCATACCGCACACGCGGGTTCCGATCGCCGATGTGCCGGTTCCGGCAGGTCGCCCCTACGACCTCGGCGAGGATGACGGGGCAGGCGCTGGCGCGCCGTCAAGATGGAGTTTACGCACCGGCTCGACCCGGCAGTCGGGCTCAAGCGACGTCACGGCCCGCGCGCGAACGGCTCCCTATGCGCCTGCGCCGGTCGTTGCGCGCCGCCAGACGCCGGTGGCGGAAGCGTCGGCAATTCCGTCCGCCGGTCTCGGCTTCTCCAACGGGCGCGGCCTTTACTGACGCTCCCTGCGGGCGCGCCGCCGCACGGCGGAGGCGTGATTCTTTCAACACCGCGTCGTTTTGCACGAACCGGACTGCCCAAGCGCCAGCGAAATGCGCTAAGCATGTCGCCAGGCGAGCAGGGAGCCGGTGATGGGCTTTACCACCAGGACAATCGCGACCGAGCGACGGTTGCCTCGCGCGCGCGGCATCGTCGCAGCCGTGTGGCGCACGGCGAGCGCCGCCGCCGTTGCGGCATTTCTCGCGCAGGGCGCCGCCGCGCAAACGCCGAAGAAAGACGATTTCCAGATCTCCGCGCCGTACGCGATCCTGATCGACGCCGACAGCGGCGCGGTCCTTTATGAAAAGAACGCCGATCAGCCGACCTATCCGTCGAGCATGGCCAAGCTGATGACCGCCGAAGTGGTCTTCAAGGCGATCAAGGACGGCAAGCTCAAGCTCGACGATGAGATCACGATCAGTGAAGCGGCGTGGCGCCGGGGCGGCGCGCCCTCCGGCGGATCGAGCATGTTCGCCGCGCTGCACAGTCAGGTGAAGGTCGAAGACCTGCTCCGCGGCGTCATCATCCAGTCGGGAAACGACGCCTGCATCGCGCTTGCCGAGGCGATCGCCGGAAACGAGCTGGCCTTCTCGACCAAGATGACCGACCGGGCGCGGGAGCTTGGCCTCACCAAATCGGTGTTCACAAACTCGAACGGGTTGCCGGACCCGAACATGACAGTGACCGTGCGTGAGTTGGCGATGCTCGCGCGCCACATCATCCGAACCTATCCGGATTTCTACAAAATCTATGGCGAGCGCGAGTTCACCTGGAACAAGATTCGTCAGCAAAACCGCAATCCGCTGCTTGCCATGAGCATCGGCGCCGATGGCCTGAAGACCGGCTATACCAAGGAGGCCGGTTACGGCCTCGTCGGATCGGCGGTGAACAACGGCCTGCGGCTGATCATGGCCGCCAACGGCTTCAAGACGGCCGGCGAGCGCGCGGCGGAATCGCGCAAGCTTCTGGAATGGGGATTCCGCGCGTTCGAGGCGCGCCTCCTGTTCGCCGAGGGCGAGACGGTCGGGGAGGCGAAGCTTTATGGCGGCGCGCAGGGGCGCGTTCCGCTGGTCGGGACAAGTCCCATCCGGATTCTGGTGCCGCGCGGCGCCAGCGAGAAGATCACGGCGAAGATCACCTATACCGGGCCGGTGCCGACGCCGGTGACGAAGGGCCAGCCGATCGGGCACGTCAAGGTCGGGCGCGGCGACAATCTCGCCTTGGACGCGCCCCTGCAGGCCGCTGTGGATGTGCCGCGCGGCACCATCTACCAGCGTGCCTTTGACGCGGCGACCGAAATGGTCATCGGCCTGTTTCGCGCTGGCGCCGAACGTATCTGAGGGCGCGAGCCCCATGCGTGGACGTTTCATCACCTTCGAAGGCGGCGAGGGGACCGGTAAGTCCACGCAAGCCGCGTTCCTCGCGCAGCGCCTGGAGAATGCCGGCTTCGAGGTCGTGGTGACACGCGAGCCCGGCGGTTCGCCCGGTGCCGAGGCGATCCGCCATGTGCTGCTCTCGGGCGCGGCGAAACCGCTCGGTCCCGACGTCGAGGCGATGCTGTTTTCCGCCGCGCGCGACGACCATGTGCGCTCGCTGATCGTCCCGGCGCTGGAGGCCGGCCGCTGGGTCATCTGCGACCGCTTCATCGATTCCACGCGCGTCTATCAGGGCGTCCTCGGCCATGTCGATATGCGCCTCATCAATGCCTTGGAGCGCATTGCTCTCGCGGGACTGAAGCCGGACCTGACGATCATTCTCGACGCGGACCCCAATGTCGGCTTGACGCGGGCGCAGCACCGGCGAGGGGCGGGGGCCATCGATCGTTTCGAAGCCGAGGCCATCGAATTCCATGAGGAGCTTCGCTCAGCGTACCGCGTGCTGGCACGGCGCGAGCCGGAGCGTTGTATCGTGATCGAGGCGACCGGCACGAAGACGGAAGTCTCGGACCGCATATGGGACGCGGTCGCAGGCCGCCTCGGACTTGCTTGGGCGCTCGGGCGTATCGAGGACCTGCCGACGTGAGCCGCCAAGACGACGATTCTCACGCGGCCTCGGTGCCGCATCCGCGCGGGACGGCCGTTCTGTTCGGCCACGCGGAGGCGGAAGCGGCGCTGCTCGAGGCGTATCGCAGCCCGCGGATGCCGCATGCCTGGCTGATCGGGGGGGCGTCCGGCGTGGGCAAGGCGACGCTCGCCTATCGGATGGCGCGCTTTGTTTTCGCGAATCCGAACCCAGCCGCTTCCGACGTTCGGAACGCGGCGAGCCTGGCGCTCGATCCCGAACACGCGGCATTCGCGCGTGTCGCCGCGCAAGGCCATTCCGACCTCCTCGTGCTCGAGCGCACCGAAGGCGACAACGGCAACTTGCGCACGATGATCGTCGTGGAACAGGTGGCGCGCACCGTCTCGTTCTTCGGTTCCACGGCGGGCGAGGGGGGGTGGCGCGTGTGCATCGTCGATTCCGTCGACGAAATGAACGCCGCCGGCGCCAACAAGCTCCTCAAGGTGCTGGAAGAGCCGCCGCCGCGCTCGCTGTTCCTGCTGGTCAGTCACGCGCCCGGCCGGCTGCTTGCGACCATCCGCTCGCGCACGCGGCGTCTGACGTTGCGGCCGCTCGGGCAGGCGGACGTGATCGCCGCCGCGGCGGAGGCCTCCGGACTTGCGCCCGATGACGAGGACCTCGTGGCGGCCGCCGCGGCGGCGGAGGGCAGCGTCGGCCGCGCACTGTCGTTGCTCGACGGGACAAGCCTTGCCTTGCGCGAACAGGTGACGGCGCTGCTCGGCCAGCTTCCAGCCGTCGATCACCGCTCCCTGCACAGCCTCGGCGACAAGCTCGCCGGCGCCGATCCAGGCCCGCTCGTCGCCTTCATCGACGTCGTGCGCGATTGGCTGTCCGCGCGCCTGTCCATGTCCGAGGCGACACCCGCGCGCCTTGCGCGTGTGGCGGAGGCATGGGACAAGGTCAACCGCGCCGCGCGGGACGTTCAGGACTACAATCTCGAACGCAAGCCCTTGGTTTTCTCAGTCTTTGGATGGCTGGCGGAAGCCGCGCGCCGTTGATCCTGGCATCTGAATACGCTGAGTTGCGACCATGGCGCCCCGGCCTCGCTATTACCTGACCACCGCGATCGCATATCCCAATGGCGTTCCGCATATTGGCCACGCCTATGAAGTGATCGCGACCGACGCCATCGCGCGCTTCAAGCGGCTGGACGGCTACGACGTGTTCTTCCTGACCGGAACGGACGAGCACGGCATCAAGATGCTGCAGACCGCGACCAAGGAAGGCATCACGCCGGCCGAGCTCGTCGCGCGCAACGTGCCGCGCTTCCAGGCCATGGTCGAGCGCATGAACTGTTCGAACGACGCCTTCATCCGCACCACTGAGGAGCGTCACAAGTTCTCGTCCCAGGCGATCTGGGAGCGGATGGCGAAGGCGGGCGACATCTATCTGTCGAAATATGCCGGCTGGTACTCGGTCCGCGACGAGGCGTATTACGACGAGGCCGAAACGCGGCTGAACGAGCAGGGCGTTCGGCTCGGTCCGCAGGGTACGCCCGTCGAGTGGGTGGAGGAGGAGAGCTATTTCTTCCGCCTCTCCGCCTACCAGGACAAGCTGCTCGCCTTTTACGAGGGGCACGCGGATTTCGTCCTGCCGAAGGAGCGCTTCAACGAAGTCATCAGCTTCGTGCGCGGGGGCCTGCAGGACCTCTCGATCTCGCGTACCACCTTCGACTGGGGCATCCCGGTGCCGGGCGACCCGAAGCATGTGATGTATGTCTGGGTCGACGCGCTCACCAATTACATCACCGGCGTCGGCTTCCCCGATGATCAGTCGGCGGAATTCCGCCGCTACTGGCCGGCCGACCTGCACGTGATCGGCAAGGACATTCTGCGCTTTCACGCGGTCTACTGGCCGGCCTTCCTGTTGTCCGCCGGGATCGAGCCGCCGCGCCGCGTCTTCTCGCACGGGTTCCTGTTCAACCGCGGCGAGAAGATGTCGAAGTCGGTCGGCAACGTGGTCGATCCCTTCGCGCTCGCCGACGCCTATGGCGTCGACCAGCTTCGCTACTTCCTGCTGCGCGAGGTGCCGTTCGGGCAGGACGGCAACTACAGTCACGAGGCGATCGTCAACCGCACCAACGCCGACCTCGCCAACGATCTCGGCAACCTGGCGCAGCGGTCGCTCTCGATGGTGGCGAAAAGCCGCGGCGGCGTGCTGCCGGCGATGAGCAAGCTGGATGAAGCCGACAGCGCCATGCTCGCGCTTGCCGACGGCATCATCGGCAAGGCGCGCGAGGCGATGGAGACGCAGCAACTGCATCACGCGCTTGCGGCGATCTGGAACGTGGTCGCGGAGGCGAACCGCTATTTCGCGGCGGCCGCGCCTTGGGCGCTCGCCAAGACCGATCCGGAACGGCAAGGCACGGTGCTGGCGGTGACGGCGGAAGTGATCCGTCAAGTGGCGATCGTGGCGCAGCCCTTCATCCCGGCAGCGGCGGCGAAGTTCCTCGACATCCTGGCCGTCCCCGAGAGCGAACGCGATTTCTCGCGGCTCGGCGGCCGCTATCGTATTGCGGCCGGCACGCACCTCCCGGCCCCTACGCCCGTCTTCCCGCGCTATGTCGAGCCGGACGTGGGCAAGGCCGGGTAGCGCGCGGATGCTCGTCGATAGCCACTGCCATCTCGATTTTCCGGATTTCGCCGCGGAGCTGCCTGCTGTCGTGGCGCGCGCCGGCGCTGCCGGCGTGGGCCTCCTCGTGACCATCAGCACGCGCGTGCGGCAGCAGTCCGAACTGCTCGCGATTGTAGACAAATTTCCGAATGTTTTCAGCTCAATAGGGACGCATCCGCATCACGCACATGAGGAATTTGACGTGACGGTTGAGGATTTGGTCGCAAGCGCCGGACATCCGAAGGTCGTTGCGATCGGCGAAGCGGGCCTCGACTATCATTACGACTCCAGCCCACGGGACGCGCAGGCACGAGGCTTCCGCAATCATATCGCGGCGGCTCGCGAAACCGGCCTGCCGCTGGTGATCCATAGCCGCGAGGCCGACGACGACATGGCGGCAATCCTGGAGGAAGAGACGGGGCGGGGCGCCTTCCCGTTCGTCCTGCACTGCTTCACCGGCGGCGCCGACCTCGCGCGCCGCGGCGTGGCGCTCGGCGGCTATGTGTCGTTCTCAGGCATCCTGACCTTCAAGAACTCGCAGGCGCTGCGCGACATCGCCGCGAGCCTGCCGGCGGAGCGCATCCTGGTCGAGACCGACGCGCCGTATCTCGCGCCGGTGCCGTATCGCGGCAAGCGCAACGAGCCGTCCTATGTCGTGGAGACTGCGAAAGCGCTCGCTGCCGCGCGCGGCGTTTCGCCCGAGCAGATCGCGGCGCAGACCACCGCCAATTTCTTCCGGCTCTTTTCCAAGGTGCCGCAACCGGTTGCGGCGAACGCATGACGTTGAGCGTGACGATCCTCGGCTGCGGTTCTTCGGGTGGTGTTCCGCGCGTCGGATCGGGCTGGGGCGCGTGCGACCCGAACAATCCGAAAAACCGTCGCCGCCGTTGCTCGATCGTGGTTGAGCGTCAAGGCCCGGAAGGCGTCACGCGCCTGCTGGTGGACACGACGCCGGACTTGCGCGAGCAGCTTCTCGGCGCCGATATCCGCCGGCTCGACGCCGTTTGGATCACCCACGAGCACGCGGACCACACCCACGGCATCGACGATCTGCGGCCGCTGGCCATCAGCCAACGTCGGCGCGTGCCGGTCTACATGGACGACGAGACGTCGGCGCATCTGCGCGTCAAATTCGGCTACGTCTTCGAGACGCCTCCGGGCAGTTCCTATCCGCCGATCCTCGACGAGCATCGGCTCAGCGCCGGGCGCGAAACGACGATTCAAGGGGCAGGGGGCGACATTACCGGCCTCCCCATTCTGCACCATCACGGCGAAATCGACGCGCTTGGCCTGCGTTTCGGCTCCCTGGCTTATTCACCGGACCTGAACGGCATGCCGGACACGAGCCTGGCCAGCCTGGCGGACCTCGATATCTGGGTCGTCGACGCGCTGCGCTACACGCCGCATCCGAGCCATTTCTCGGTCGATGACGCGCTGCGCTGGATCGACAAGGTCAAGCCGCGCCGCGCCGTCCTGACCAACATGCATGTCGACCTCGATTACGACGAGCTGCGCGCCAAGCTGCCCGACAACATCGAGCCGGCCTACGACGGCATGCGCATCGTCGTCCCGGAGTGATGGCGGCCGGCATCGCGCCACGCAGCGAAGCACCGAAGACGACGTTTCCATCCGACGCGAGGCGAACCAAAGCCCGCGAGACCGCTGGCTAAAAGTACGCCCGATTGCCCGAAAGCCCCGCCGTTATTGGGTCATATAAAATATTCCATAATATACCTTATGCGAATCGTGGATCGAGCTATTCCCAAGCACCCGCACGGCGTCCCCTCGACGCGCATCGTTCCGCTGGGCGACCTGCTGACTCTCAATCAGCGGATCTTTGCTCAAGCGGCCGCGATCCCCATAGCCACGCTTGGCGTACGTCTGTAGTTGGGAACGTGCGATCCCGATCCATCCCCTATGAGGTCTCGCCTTGGAACCCTCCCGTGACGTCGCCCGGCTGATCGAGATCATGGCGGCGCTGCGCGATCCCGACAGCGGCTGCCCGTGGGACGTGGCGCAGACGTTCGCGACGATCGCGCCCTATACCGTCGAAGAAGCGCATGAAGTCGCCGACGCCATCGCACGCGGCGACCTCGACGACCTCAAGGACGAACTCGGCGACCTGCTCCTTCAGGTCGTGTTCCACGCACGCATGGCGGAGGAACAAAAAACCTTTGCATTCCCGGACGTCGTCGAGGCCATCACGGCGAAGCTGATCCGCCGGCATCCGCATGTGTTCGGCGACATTGGGAAGCTGTCACAGGATGAGGTCAATGGCGTCTGGGCGCGGATCAAGGCCGAGGAGCGGGCGGCCAAGGCCGCACGCCCGGCCCAAAGGGCGGGCGATCGCCCTACCCGTGCCGGCCTTCTCGCCGATATTCCGGCCGGTTTTCCGGCGCTGCTGCGGGCGCTGAAGCTGCAGCAGAAGGTCGCGACCGTCGGCTTCGATTGGGGCGCCGTCGCACCGATCCTGGCGAAGATCCGTGAGGAAGCCGATGAGGCGGCGCAAGCCGTCCAAGGCGGCGACAAGGCGCGAATGCAGGACGAGATCGGTGACTTGCTCTTCGCCGTCGTCAACCTCGCGCGGCACTGTCAGATCGACCCCGAAACGGCTCTGCGCGGCACCAATCTCAAGTTCGAGCGCCGCTTCGCCGCGATCGAGGCCGCGCTCGCGGCACGCGGCAAGACGCCGGCGCAATCGACGCTCGCGGAGATGGACGCGCTGTGGGACGAGGCGAAGGCGGCGGAGCGAGGATCGTAGGCCGGACGGCCCGCTACCCCATACGTCATTGCCGGGGCTTCGAGGCTCGCCGGGCCGCGTCGGCTCGCACCTCAGGCGATGGATTGCCCGAACCGCTTCCGTGCGACCTCGGCCTTGGCGCGGTCCGCGCGGATGGTGACGGCGGTCGAACCGTCGGACCGGGCGACCTTTTCCAGCACATCGGCGTTGCGATGCAGCCAGGCAAGCCCTGCTCCGTCGCTTGCCGGCACGACGAGAGTCAGCGTTTCGCGCTTGTGCGAGAGCCGTTCCTCAATCGCCTCCGCGACCTTGTCGAGACCCTCACCCGTCAATGCCGAGACGAGCACCGGACGGCGCGCCGGCGCGATGCGCTCGGCGGCGTTCGCGACGCGCTCGCGCGCCTCGGCATCGAGCGCGTCGACCTTGTTCCAAAGCTCGATCAATCGCGTGTCGTCGTCCGGGTTGACGCCGAGCTCGGAAAGCACATGCGCGACGTCCTGCGCCTGCACGTCGCTATCGGCGTGCGCGATGTCGCGAACGTGCAGGATCACGTCGGCCTCCACCACCTCCTCCAGCGTCGCGCGGAAGGCGGCGATCAGCGTCGTCGGAAGGTCCGAAATGAAGCCCACGGTGTCGGACAGGATCACCTTGGCACCATGCGGCAACTGCACGGTGCGCAACGTCGGATCGAGCGTCGCGAACAGCATGTCAGCTTCGAGCACGCTGCCGCCGGTCAGCCGGTTGAACAGCGTCGACTTGCCGGCATTGGTGTAGCCGACAAGCGCCACGATCGGATACGGCACGCGCTGGCGCGCGTCGCGATGCAGCTTGCGCGTTCGCTTCACCGTTTCGAGGTCGCGCTCGATGCGCGCGAGCCGCGTCTCGATCACGCGACGGTCGGCTTCGATCTGGGTCTCGCCGGGGCCGCCGAGAAAGCCGAAGCCGCCGCGCTGCCGCTCGAGATGCGTCCAGGAACGCACCAGCCGGCTCTTCTGATAGGTCAGATGCGCGTGCTCGACCTGTAGCGTGCCTTCCCGCGTGCGCGCGCGCCGGCCGAAGATTTCGAGGATAAGGCCGGTGCGGTCGAGAACCTTCGCGCTCCAGGCTTTTTCGAGATTGCGCTGCTGCACGGGCGAGAGCGCGCAATCCATGATCACGAGCTCGGCTTCGCTGCCGCGAATGAGACCGGCGATTTCCTCGACCTTGCCCTTGCCGATATAGGTCGCCGGCGTGATCGCGCTCAGCATCACGACGCCGGCTTCGACGACCTCGAGATCGATCGCCGTCGCCAGCGCCTTGGCTTCTTCGATTCGCGCTTCGACGGGGCGCTCCGCCGTACTCGCGGCGTGCGCCTTCAGCCGGCCTCCCGCGCGCTCGCGCAGGTAGGCGCCGATGACGACCGCACGCCCGCTGCCTGGTTCGACAGCCGGCGCCTCGGGGCGGTCAGGCCGCTTCTTACGATCACGCGGCTCCAATCAGGCTTTGTCTCCGGCGGCTCCCTCTTCGCCCCCCTCGAAAAGCTGGATCGGATGTCCCGGCATGATGGTTGAGATCGCATGCTTGTAGACAAGCTGCGAATGACCGTCTCGCCGGAGCAGAACACAGAAATTATCGAACCAAGTCACCACGCCCTGCAGCTTGACGCCGTTGACGAGAAAGATCGTCAGCGGAATTTTGCTCTTACGGACATGATTGAGAAACGTATCTTGTAAGTTTTGTGCGCGTTCGGACGCCATTGCCGCTGTTCCGTTATGCGCTCGCGGGAGCCCCACGGCCGTTGTCAGGCGGCCTTGCTTATTACTCGTGTGCCGGAAGTCACCCCCGTGAGCATTTGGCAGCCTATTAGATGGTAGGCGAGTCCCATGCGCAAGTGGGGGAACCCCACCGTTAACGATAAACCCCTTGTGAGCGTCGAGAAATCCGCATTAGCCGATTTCCGCCCGCGTGTGGAAATCGCGGCGCAGCGCGCCGGCCACGAGGCCGGGGGCGCCATTTGCGACCGGACGGCCGTCAATGGTGACGACCGGCATGACGAGCTGGCTGGCGGACGTGACGAAGGCTTCGCGCGCATCGAGCGCTTCGTCGACCGTGAAGGCCCTCTCCTCCAGCGTCAGTCCCTGGTCTTTGAGCACATCGAGCAACACCGTGCGGGTGATCCCGCGCAGAATCCCGCTCTCGGCCGAGCGGGTGACGACCTTGTTCTGCTTCGTCACGATCCATGCGTTGCTGGACGATCCCTCCGTGACATGGCCGGACGCATCCACATACCAGGCCTCCTTGGCGCCCTGCTCGCGCGCCGCCTGCTTGGCGAGCACGTTCGGCAGCAGCGCCACCGACTTGATGTCGACGCGCGGCCAGCGATTCTCCGCGACGGTGACGACGGCGATGCCGCTCGCCGCCGCCTTCTCGCCGGCGGCCGGGTCGAGCCGCTTCGCCGTGACGACGACGCTCGGAACGATCGGCTTGGTCGGAAAGGCATGGTCACGCGGCGCGACGCCGCGCGTGATCTGCAGATAGACGATACCGTCACGCACGCGGTTGCGCCGCACGGTCTCGCGCAAGACCACCCCGAGCGCCTTCAGCGTCATCGGCATGGCGATCCGCAGTTCTTTCAGCGAGCGCTCCAGGCGCGCCATGTGGCGGGGCTCGTCGACCAGGCGCCCTCCCCGCACCTCGCAGACCTCGTAGACGCCGTCGGCGAACTGATAGCCGCGGTCCTCCACATGCACCGCCGCCTCGCGGTGCGGAACATAGCTGCCGTTGACGTATGCGATGCGTGACATGGGTGACCTTCAATCTTGAGCCGACGAACCCAGTTCTTTCAGCCATTGCCGGGCAAGAACCGGTTCTCCCGGCGTGTTGGAGTCTCTTTTACCGCGCATTCTTAACAAGCGCTCGTGAGGAGCAAATGCGTCAGCGTAGCCAAGCCTCTGACGCAACCGCTCGACCTCCGTGGCAAGGTCGGACAGATCAGCCCAATCGTCCCGGGATCGGCCGAAGAGCGTTTTATTGTGGGCGAACAGGCCCCAATACCCGTTGGCGCAACGTCGAAGGGCATCCCGCAATAAGGACGTATACTCAGCCTCCAATGCCGTGAGCCGTCGCTGGTAGCTCTGCCTCATTGGGAATCCTTACCCGATTCCCAGCGCCTTGAGCTTGCGGTGCAGCGCCGAGCGTTCCATGCCGACGAACTCGGCCGTGCGCGAGATATTGCCGCCGAAGCGGCTGATCTGCGCCACCAGATATTCGCGCTCGAACACTTCACGCGCCTCGCGCAGCGGCAGGCCCATGAGATGCTCGCCGCCGTTGCCGTTCGGCATTTTCGGCACCATCGAGCCGACGTCCTGCGGCAGCATGTCGGCGTTGATCACGGCATCCGGCTCGCCGCCGGCGAGGATCATCAGGCGCTCGACGTTGTTGCGCAACTGCCGGATGTTGCCGGGCCAGGTGTGCGATTGCAGCACCGCCATGGCGTCCTCGCCGATGCGGCGCTTCGGCAGGCCGGTCGATTGCGAAATCTGGTCCATGAAGTGATCGACGAGCTCCGGAATGTCCTCGCGGCGCTCCGCGAGCGGCGGCACCCGGATCGGCACGACGGAAAGCCGGTGATACAGGTCCTCGCGAAAGCGGCCCTCGGAGATTTCAAATTCGAGGTTGCGGCTGGTGGACGAGATGATGCGGACATCGACCTGCACCTTGCCGGCGCCGCCGACCCGCTGGAACGTCTGATCGACCAGCACGCGCAGGATCTTGCTCTGCGTTTCGCGCGGCATGTCGCCGATCTCGTCGATGAAGAGCGTGCCGCCGTGCGCTTCCTCCAGCGCTCCGACCTTGCGGCCTTGCGATCCGTCCGCCTGCTCGACGCCGAACAGTTCGATTTCCATGCGCTCGGGAATGATCGCGGCGGCGTTGATCACGACGAAGGGTCCGTTGGTGCGCTCCGACAGGCCGTGCACCGTGCGGGCGGCCAGCTCCTTGCCCGCGCCGGACGGGCCGATGATGAGGATGCGGCTATTGGTCGGCGCGACCTTCTCGATGGTCGTGCGCAGGTGATTGACCTGCGCGGAGCGGCCGACCATCGATGTGCCGAGCGGCGCCAGTTGTTTCAGCGCCTTGATCTCGCGCTTGAGCTGGGAAGCCTCCAGGGCGCGGGTCGCCACGAGAACGAGCCGGTCGGCCTTGAACGGCTTCTCGATGAAGTCGTAAGCGCCTCGCTTGATCGCGGAAACGGCCGTCTCGATGTTTCCGTGGCCGGAGATCATGACGACCGGCAGGTCGGGGTGCTCGCCCTTGATCTGGTCGAGCAGTTGCAGCCCGTCGAGCTTGCTGCCTTGCAGCCAGATATCGAGGAAAAGGAGATTCGGTCGCCGCGTGCCGATGGCGGCAAGCGCGTCGTCGCTGTTGCCGGCCGTTCGCGTGCCGTAGCCCTCGTCTTCGAGAATGCCGCCGACGAGATCGCGGATGTCGGCCTCGTCGTCGACAATGAGGATGTCAGCAGCCATGCGTTACGTTCCAATCTTTTCTGTTTGCCGCTCTGGCGTCTCGTGCCCAGTTTCGCCTTCCGGATTGGCTGCGAACCGCAACCGCATCCAAGCCCCGCGCCCACCGGTCGAGACCGCGGGCGCGTCGTTCAGTTCGATGCCTCCTCCGTGCTCCTCGAGAATGCGCTCGACGATCGCGAGCCCCAGGCCCGTCCCCTTCTCGCGCGTGGTCACGTAAGGCTCCAGCAGGCGATTGCGGTTTTCCTTCGGCAGCCCGATGCCGTTGTCGATGACGTCGATGACGATGTCGCCGCCTTCGCGCGCTGCCTTGATGTCGATGCGCCCTTTTCCACGCTCTTCTTCAGGCACCGCGAGGACGGCTTCGGTGGCGTTCTTGACGATATTCGTCAACCCTTGGGAAATCAGGCGGCGGTCGAACCGCGCCGGCATCGGGTCTTCGCCGAGTTCCGTCGTGAAATCGATCTCCGGTTGCGCCACCTGCATCAGGAAGACGACCTGGCGGACGGTGTCGGCGATATCCTCGGAGGTCTTCACGGCCTTCGGCATGCGCGCGAATCGCGAGAATTCGTCGACCATGCGCTTGATGTCGTCGACCTGGCGCACGATGGTGTCGGTGCATTGGTCGAAGACGGCGCGATCCTCCGTGATGACCTTGCCGTATTTTCGCTTGAGCCGTTCCGCCGAAAGCTGAATCGGCGTGAGCGGGTTCTTGATCTCATGCGCGATGCGCCGCGCGATGTCGGCCCAGGCGGAGCTGCGCTGCGCGATCACCAGCTCCGTGATGTCGTCGAGCGTGATGACGTAGCCATGATCGGCTTCCGACGATTGCTCGCTGGCGACGCGCACGGACAGATTGCGCTCGCGGTTGTCGTTGTTGATGGTGACTTGCCCCTGCACCAAACGCTGCGACGCGCCACGGGCATTCTCGACAAGTTCGGCGAGTTGCGGAACGAGGTCCGTGATCGGCTTTCCAAGCGCGTCGGATTCACTGCAGCCGACGAGCTTTTCCGCCGAGCGGTTGAGGATCGTGATCCGCGCATCGGCATCGAGGCCGATGACGCCGGCGCTGGCGCCGGAAAGCACCGCCTCGGTGAAACGGCGGCGCGCGTCGATGAGGTCGCGCGCGCGCACGAGGTCGTCACGCTGCGTGCGCAGCTCCTGCGTCATCGTGTTGAAGGTTTCGCCGAGATGCGCGAGATCCCCTTCGGATTCGTCGATCGGCACCTGGATATAGAGGTTGCCGGTGGAGACGAGATTGGCGGCGCCGATCAGCCGGCGGATCGGCGCGACGAGGCGGTTGGCGAAGTTCAGCCCGATCCAGACCGCCGACAGGAGCACGATCAAGGCGATGACCGTGTACATCAGGCCGAACGCCACCTGCACGCCGAATCGGCGCGCTTCGAGGCTGGCGTATTCCGCGACGCTCGATTGCGTCTCCTTCAGTTGCTCGACGACGCGCGGCACCAGCGGCCGCGCGACATAGAGGTAGTCGTTGTCGTAACCGTTGAGCTTGATGACCGCGGCGACATAGTCCGTGGTCGGCACCAGGACGATGCTCGGCTCCACGGTGGTGATCTTTTCGAGCGCGCTCGCGGGCGGCAGCGAGAGTTCACGCTGCATGTCGCTACCGACCCGTTCGATCTGCTTGCCGTCCTTGTCGAGGATGAGTGCGGACGGCAGGCCGCGAAGCTGCGCCTGCGCCGCAAGAAATTGGCGGAACCGGTCACGGTCCTGATCGTAGAGCGGCTTGGCGCGGCTCACATCGAACGCCATCGCGACGATATCGCCGCGGATCAGTTCGGCGTGCTCGCGCACATAGGCTTGCGCGACGATCAGCGAGTTCTCGATGACGGCGCGCGTTCGCGTCGAGAACCAGCGGTCGAGGCCGCGGTCGAGCGTGATGCTCGCGACGACGGCGACCAGGATGGCGGGGACCGCCGCGATCAGCGAGAACAACCCGATGATGCGGATGTGCAGCCGCGCGCCGGCGCGCCCTTCCCGGCGCGCTTGCAGGATAAGCCATAGTTCCCAGCCGATGATTCCCAGGAGAAGGATCATCGTCAGCGCATTGGCCATCAGCACGCTGACCACGACCTCATGCGTCGGCAGGATCGGCGTAAGGCCGGTCAGAATGAGAAAGGTCGTCAGCGCCGAGAGCAGGGCCAGGGCTACCGCGAACGGGCCGAGCCAGCGCGTCGTCGGGCGCGATGGTCCCGTATCGACGCCCCTGTCCGCGATTGCCGCTTCGTCTGTGCTCGCCATAACCCCCGGGCCGATTTGTTCGCGCGGCATTCCTTACGTCGGAACGCAAGTGCTCGACGATGCTGCCTCCGCATCGCCGAGCATGATGCATTTCTACAACAATGTTGCTGGATTGCGCCATTTCCGCGGCGCAATCTCGGCGAAGTCAGTTGCTTCCCCGATAGACTTGGATGTCCAGGTCCCGAATCTTCTTTCTGAGGGTATTTCGATTGAGACCGAGGAGGTCCGCGGCGCGAATCTGATTGCCTCGCGTCGCGGTCAGCGCCGCCGTCAGCAGCGGAGATTCGACTTGTCGTAAAATCCGATGATAGAGGCCGGGCGGCGGCGTCCCATCCTTGAACCCTCCGAAATAGCGCGCGAGATGGCGCTCCACGGAGCCGCTCAAGCTTTCTTCCGGGCGAAGCTCGTCGTTCGGCTCAATGGCGGGTTGATTGAGTTCGGCGTCGATGACCGCGCCGGTGATGACCTCCTGCGGATAAAGCGCGGAAAGCCGGCGCGAAAGGTTTTCAAGCTCCCGCACATTGCCGGGCCAGCGGTATCGTTTCAGGCGCTCGAGCGCCGATTGATCGATCTGCTTCGGCGGCAGTCCCTCGCGCTCTGCAAGCGTGAGAAAATGCCGCATGAGGTCGGGGACGTCGTCGCTGCGCTCGCGCAGCGGCGGCAAGCGCAGCGGCACCACGTTGAGGCGGAAGAACAGGTCCTCGCGGAACAGACCCTGCTGGATCAGGAGCCGAAGGTCCTTGTTCGTCGCGGCGATGATCCGTACGTCGGTCTTGATCGGCGTACGGCCGCCGACGGTTGTGTACTCGCCCTGCTGGAGAACACGCAGCAGCCGTGTCTGCGCCTCCATCGGCATGTCGCCGATCTCGTCGAGGAACAGCGTGCCGCCGTCCGACTGTTCGAAGCGGCCGGCGCTGCGCGCGTTGGCGCCGGTGAAGGCACCCTTCTCGTGTCCGAACAATTCGGATTCGATGAGATCGCGCGGGATCGCCGCCATGTTCACGGCGACGAAGGGGCCGCTGCGCCGCTTGCCGTAATCGTGCAGCGCGCGCGCGACGAGTTCCTTGCCGGTGCCGGACTCCCCAGAGATCATCACGGTGAGATCGGTCTGCATCAGCCGCGCCAGCACGCGGTAGATTTCCTGCATCGCCGGCGAGCGCCCGACCAGCGGGATGGATTCGAGCTCCTCGGGCTTCGGTGTCATTGGCGCGCGCTCATGCGGCTGCGAAAGCGCGCGGCCGACGATCGCGATCAGTTCCTTCAGATCGAAAGGCTTCGGCAGATATTCGTAGGCGCCACGCTCGGAGGCGCGGATCGCGGTCATGAAGGTGTTCTGCGCGCTCATGACGATGACCGGCAATCCCGGCCTCGCCTTCTTCACGCGCGGCAAAAGCTCGAAGGCGTTCTCATCCGGCATCACGACGTCGGTGATGATGAGATCGCCCTCCCCTTCGCTCACCCAGCGCCAGAGCGTCGCGGCATTCCCCGTCGATCGCACTTCGTAGCCGGCGCGCGAGAGCGCCTGGTTGAGCACGGTCCGGATCGCCGCATCGTCGTCCGCCACGAGAATGTTTGCAGCGCGCATCACGCTTCCTTTCACGTTCCCGCAAGCTCGCCGTCGCCCGCGAACATGGGCATCAGCACGCGGAAGGTTGTCCGGCGGGGTTGTGACTCACACTCGATGATCCCTCCGTGGTCGCCGACGATCTTGGCGACCAGCGCGAGCCCGAGGCCGCTGCCCGTCGGCTTCGTCGTGACGAAGGGGTCGAACAGATGCGCGACGAGGTCTTCGGGCACGCCCGGCCCGTTGTCCTTGACGCAGAATTCGAGCGGCAGCGATACGCGCGTCTTGCTGCCCGGCAGCGACAGCCGCACGCCGGGGCGAAACGCGGTCGTCATATGGATTTCGCCGTCGCCGGCGTCGCCGATCGATTCCGCCGCGTTCTTCACCAGGTTGAGAAACACCTGCACGAGCTGATCGCGATTGCCGTAAACCGGCGGCAGCGAGGGGTCGTATTCGGCGACGAAATTGATGCGCCGGCCGAAGCCGCTTTGCGCCAGGCGGCGCACATGGTCGAGCACGGCATGGATGTTGATCGCCTCGCGCTCGATCGGGCGCTCGTCGCCGAACACCTCCATGCGGTCGACGAGCTTCACGATCCGGTCGGCTTCGTCGCAGATCAGTTGCGTCAGGTTGCGGTCGTCGTCACTGACGGACTGTTCGAGCAGTTGCGCCGCGCCCCGAATGCCGGAAAGCGGATTCTTGATCTCGTGCGCGAGCATGGCGGCGAGCGCGATCGCCGAGCGCGCGGCGCCGCGGTGCGTCAGTTGCCGGTCCATTTTGTCGGCGCGCGTGCGCTCTTGCAGCATCACGATGATGCGGTCGGATGTCTCCGACAGCGGCGCGACATGCAGATCGACCACCCGTTCGCCCGGGTTGCGCGGAGTGCCGAGATCGACGCGGTACTCATTCACGGGAGCGCCGCGGCGGCGGACTTGTTCGATCAGCGCCAACAAGGGGCTGCCGAACGGCACCAGCGCGCCGATCTTGTGACGCCGCAGCACCGCGGACGATGCCTCGAAGAACGCTTCGGCTGCGACGTTCGCTTCGACGATCGTACCGTTGCCGTCGATGATGACGAGCGGATGCGGCAGGGCGTTGGCGATGGCTTCCGCCGCGACCGGGGCGTCCTGAGAACGATCGGTCGCGATGCTCATGCGGCGCTCCGCCAGGAGAGTGCGTCGTAAGCGTCGTCCACGTGGGCGCGCGCACTCGCCGCGTCGTTCGCGGTCAAGGCACGCTGCCGATGCATCGCGATGGCCTGCGGCGTCGCTCCCGCCGTTACGGCCGCGATGTCGAGCGCCGCACGCAGATGCTTGCGCGCATGGCGCAACCCGACGCCGAGGCCGTAATGCGCGAGGATGTCGCTATAGAGCGCATGCAGATGCGCGCGCTGCGTGGCGAGGTCCGGCGGGGCGGCGACGCGCCCCGTTTCGAGATGGCATGCGATCTGTCCGGGCAGCCACGGCTGCCCGAGCGCCGCGCGGCCGACCATGACGGCGTCGGCGCCGGATTGCGCGAGAGCGGCCGCCGCATCGGCGGCGTTTGCAATGTCTCCGTTGACGACGACCGGAATGCGCACCGCGTCCTTGACCGCGCGCACCGCCCGCCAGTCGGCGCAGCCCGTGTAGAATTGGCAGCGCGTGCGCCCATGCACGGTGATCATGGCGACACCTGCTTGTTCGGCGCGCCGCGCCAATTCTGGCGCGTTGAGGGTGCACGCGTCCCAGCCCAGGCGCATTTTCAGCGTCACGGGCACGCGCACCGCCGCCAGCGTGGCCTCGATCAAGCCGGCCGCATGGTCGAGATCGCGCATCAGCGCGGATCCGGCGTAGCCGTTGATCACCCGCCGCGCCGGGCAGCCCATATTGATGTCGACGATCTGGGCGCCATTCGCTTCGGCGATCCGCGCCCCCTCGCCCATCCAGCGCGCCTCGCATCCGGCCAATTGGACGACGTGGATGCCTTCCGCCTGCCCTTGCGCCCGCAGTCGCGCCTCCGCGTCGCCCTCGGCGAGTTCCTGGCTGGCCGTCATCTCCGAGACGACCAATCCGGCTCCGAGCCGCGCGGCCTGCCGGCGGAAGGGAGCGTCGGTGATGCCGGACATCGGAGCCAGAAGAACGCGATTCGCGATCTTCAAGCCGCCAACCGTGAAGGGTTCGGCATTTTCAGAGGTTTGAGGGGTCGCGAATGGGGATTGCATATTTTTTAGGCTGCGCCGAATGTGCCTATAGTTTAACCGTTCTGTCCTATCGCGCAAGTGCTGCGATGCAACATTCCGGACGCCCGTTCTTGCCCCTTGCTCCTGCTCCACAACCCGCTAAGCCTGCCGTGCAAATCGGAGGACGGGATGGGACTGGTTGCCGCCGTGATCGTCGCCGCCGGACGCGGCCTGCGCGCAGGTGGCCCGGTAGCCAAGCAATACCGTGACCTCGCCGGGCAGCCGGTGGTGCGCCATAGCTTGACGTGCTTTTCCCAGCATCCAGCGATCGACCTGGTCCAGCCAGTGATCCATCCGCAGGATGCAGCGCTTTTCGAGGACGCCGCCACAGGGCTGGAACTGCTCGCGGCGGTCCTCGGCGGCGCGACGCGACAGGAGTCCGTGCGCGCCGGCCTTGAGGCGCTCGCACCGCACAAGCCGGAAGTCGTGCTGATCCACGATGCCGCCCGCGCCTTCGCGTCCGCCGCCCTGCTCGACCGTGCCGTCGCTGCGGCCCGGGCGACCGGCGCCGCCGTCCCCGCTCTGCCGGTCGTCGACACGATCAAGACCGTGGACGCCGCTGGCCGCATCGTCGCGACGCTGGAGCGCGCGGCGCTGCGCACGATCCAGACGCCGCAGGCGTTCCGTTTCGATGCGATCCTCGATGCGCATCGCCGTGCCGCGAAAGCGGGGCGCAGCGACTTCACCGACGACGCCGCCGTCGCCGAATGGGCCGATCTTCCCGTCTCGGTGTTTGACGGCGATCCCGCGAACCTGAAGCTTACGAATCCGGAGGACTTTGCCCGCGTGGCCAACGAACAGACGCCCCCCCTGACCGACATCCGCACCGGCTCGGGCTTCGACGTGCATGAATTCGGACCTGGCGACTACGCCACGATCTGCGGGCTGCGCGTGCCGCACGATCGCGGCGTCGTCGGTCATTCGGACGCCGATGTCGGCCTGCATGCGTTGACCGACGCCTTGCTCGGCTCCATCGCCGACGGCGATATCGGCGCCCATTTTCCGCCGAGCGACGAGCGTTGGCGCGGCGCGGCGTCGGACCAGTTTCTCGCCTTCGCAGCCGAGCGGGTGCGCGCGCGCGGCGGGCGCATCGCGCTGCTCGACGTGACGTTGCTTTGCGAGGCGCCGCGCATCGGGCCTCATCGTGACGCCATGCGCGCACGCATTGCGCAGATCGTCGGCATCGACGTCTCGCGCGTCGCGGTGAAGGCGACGACGATGGAGCAGATGGGCTTCGTCGGCCGCAAGGAGGGCCTCGCCGCGCTCGCGACGGCGACGGTGCATCTGCCGGAAAGCGGGGTCTGATGGACGAGGAGATACGCCAGGCCGCGATCGACGTGCTGGATGCCTTTCGCCGCCGCGAATGGATGGCGGCGACGGCGGAATCCTGCACCGGCGGATTGGTCGCCGGCGCGTTGACCGAGATTGCGGGATCGTCCGACGTCGTCGATCGCGGCTTCGTCACCTATTCCAACGAGGCGAAGCAACAGATGCTCGGCGTGCCCGCCGGGACGCTTGCGGCGCATGGCGCGGTGAGCCGCGAGACAGCCGAGGCGATGGCGCGCGGGGCGCTCGGCAACTCCCGTGCGCACGCCGCCGTGTCGATCACCGGCGTTGCGGGACCGGGCGGCGGCAGCGTCGAAAAGCCCGTCGGACTGGTACATTTCGCGGCCGCCACCCGCGACGGCGCCTTGCTGCATGTGGAGCGCCGCTTCGGCGACATCGGCCGCGCCGAAGTGCGCCGCCGCTCGGTGATCGAGGCGCTGAGTTTGCTGCAGCGGTGTGTCCTGGAGTCGTCATCCTGAGGTGTGAGCCGACGCAGTCGGCGAGCCTCGAAGGATGGCCACACTTTCCGGGCCGTCGCCCTTCGAGGCTCGACGCCAATGCGTCCCGCACCTCAGGGTGACGGACGCAGGCTCAAGCCTGGGGTGCCTGCTTCCCGTAGACCTTGTCGGCGCGCTTCTCGAAAGCCTCGGAGAAGGTGCGGAACACCCTGTCGAAGACCGCGCCCATGATCACCCCGAGCGTGCGGCTTCGGAACTCGTAGTCGATGGCGAACGCAACCTCGCAACGGCCCTCGCCCGTCGGCGTGAAACTCCAGGTGTTGTTCATGCGGCTGAACGGCCCGTCGACATAGGCGACCGTGATCGTGCGTTTTTCCTTGTCGAGCGTCACGCGGCTGGTGAAGGTCTCGCGGATCATCCTGTAGGCGATCGTCATCGCCGCCGTCACGACCTCGCGCCCCTGATCGTCGGTGGCCCGCCGGCGCACGATCAGCGATTGGCAGAGAGGAACGAACTGCGGATAGCGCTCGACGTCGGCGACCAGGGCGAACATGTCGTCCGCCGAATGATCGACACGGCGCGTGGTGCGGAATTGAGGCATCGCGAAATGTCAGACGCGCGGCGCAGCGGGCATCTTACGATGCCGGCGAGCGGTGTTTCGCTTCACGCGCCGCGCGCAGCTTCGCGAAGTCCTCGCCAGCATGATGCGAGGAGCGCGTCAACGGCGACGCCGACACCATGAGGAAGCCCTTCGCGTAAGCGATGGTCTCGTAGCTCTTGAACTCGTCCGGCGTGACGAAGCGAACGACCGGGTGGTGCTTGCGCGTCGGCTGGAGATACTGACCGATGGTGAGGAAGTCGACGTCGGCGCTGCGCAGATCGTCCATCAGTTGCAGCACTTCGTTCCGCTCTTCCCCGAGCCCGACCATGATGCCGGACTTGGTGAACATCTTCGGATCGAATTCCTTCGCTTGCTGCAGAAGCCGCATGGAGTGGAAGTAGCGCGCGCCCGGCCGCACGGTCGGATAGCGCGACGGCACGGTTTCGAGGTTATGGTTGAACACATCCGGCCGCGCCGCGATCACCTGCTCGAGCGCACCGGGCTTGCGCAGAAAATCGGGGGTGAGCACTTCGATCGTGGTCGTCGGGCAATGCTCGCGAATGGCGCGAATGGTCGCCGCGAAATGCGCGGCGCCGCCGTCGGCGAGGTCGTCACGATCGACGGAGGTGACGACGATGTGCGCGAGGCCGAGCTTCGCCGTCGCCTCGGCGACCTTCTCCGGCTCGGCCGGGTCGAGCGCGCCGGGCAAGCCCGTCTTCACGTTGCAGAAGGCGCAGGCGCGCGTGCAGGTGTCGCCCATGATCATGAAGGTGGCGTGCTTCTTCTCCCAGCACTCGCCGATATTGGGGCACCCGGCCTCCTCGCAGACGGTGACAAGGCCGTTCGAGCGCATGATCTTGTGCGTCTCGGAGAAGCCGCGCGAGACCGGAGCCTTCACGCGAATCCAATCCGGCTTGCGCAGCACCGGAGAATCCGGCCGGTGCGCCTTTTCCGGGTGGCGGGGCGTGAGCGTATCGAGAATGACGGTCATGATGCCGGCAGCAACTCCTGTCGGCTCTTAGGTACGAGCCACGGCCGACAAGCGCAAGGCATGCGAGGGAGGGTCAACTCAGCCACGGCATTCATCCGAGCCCGGGAACCGCGACCAGCAGCAGGAACCCATTGACCATCAACAGGCCGCCGATGACGCCAAGGACGGTGCCGAAACCGGCGAGCCAGCGCTGGTCGGCGACGATCGATATCGAGATCAGCACGATGGCGATCTGCAGCAGCGCCTGCGAATAGTCGAAATACGGGTCCTGCCGCAGCGCATGGTCGCGCCGCGCCTCCTGCTCGCGGGCCTTGACGATCAGTTCCTTCTTGCCCTCCCCGGTCGAGGGCTCGGACTCGTAGCGCGCGATCGTCTTCTTGTATTGTTCGAGCTTCTCCGAGAGCGCTTTGCGCGTCGGCTCCGGAAGTGCGGCGTCATGCAGCCACACGCTCTCGATCTGATCGGCGGCAAGCTCATAGCTTGTCTGCCGCATGTTTTTGGCTTGGAAGAAGTTGAAGGCGTTCGATGCCTCGACATTGCCGAGCAGCGCGTCCTTCATCGAATTGCTGCCGCCGAGCCCCGTGATCGCAAGCAGCATCGCAAAGACGGCGATGAGGATCGCCGCCTTGCGTTTGAAGGCGTCGTCTTCGCGCCCCTGCTCCATCAGGTCCGGTGCGTCTTGTGGATCCATTGCCGCCCCCGCGGTGTTTCCGACGAAATGATCCGGTCCCGCACGCTTACATGTTCAGCACGCGCCCATACGCGTCGAGCACCGCCTCTTTCATCATCTCCGAGAGGGTGGGATGCGGGAAGATCGTGTGCATCAGCTCCTCTTCGGTCGTCTCGAGATTCATCGCGACGACGTATCCTTGGATGAGCTCGGTCACTTCCGCGCCGACCATGTGGGCGCCGAGGAGCTGTCCCGTCTTCTTATCGAAGATCACCTTGATGAGGCCCTGGTCCTCGCCGAGCGCGATCGCCTTGCCGTTGCCGACGAAGGGGAAACGGCCAACGCGAATTTCACGCCCGCCTTCTTTCGCCTTCGCTTCCGTCAAGCCGACCGACGCGACCTGTGGCTGGCAATAGGTGCAACCCGGAATGAGGTTCTTGTCCATCGGGTGCGGATGCAGCCCCTTGATCGCCTCGACGCAGATGACGCCCTCGTGCTCGGCCTTGTGCGCCAGCATCGGCGGGCCGGCGACGTCGCCGATGGCGTAGATGCCCGGCACGTTGGTCTTGCAAAAGCCGTCGACCGAAATGCAGCCGCGATCGGTCTTCACGCCGAGCTTCTCCAATCCGAGATTCTCGATATTGCCGACGACGCCGACGGCGGAGATGACGCGGTCGACCTCGAGCGTCTGTGTCTTGCCCTTCCCGTCGTCGATGGTCGCGACGACGCTGTCGCTCTTCTTCTCGAGCTTCGCGACCTTGGCGCCGGTCAGAATCTTGATGCCCTGCTTCTCCAGTTGCTTGCGCGCGATGCCGGCGATCTCGGCGTCCTCGACCGGCAGGATCTGCGGCAGCACCTCGACGACGGTCACGTCGGCGCCCATCGCGTTGAAGAAGGAAGCAAACTCGATGCCGATGGCGCCGGAGCCGACGACCAGCAGCGACTTCGGCATCTTCGGTGGCACCATCGCCTCGAAATAGGTCCAGATCAGCTTGCCGTCCGGCTCCAGGCCCGGCAGCACGCGCGGCCGCGCGCCGGTCGCGACGATGATATGCTTCGCCTGATAGGTGCCGGCTCCGAGCGCCCCCTTCGGCGCCTCGACGGTGCGATCGCCTTTATGCTCCTTCACGGTCACTTTGCCGGGCGCGTCGATCGTCGCCTCGCCCCAGATCACAATGACCTTGTTCTTCTTCATCAGGAAGCCGACGCCGGTCGAGAGCCGGCCGGAGACGCCGCGCGAGCGCTTGACCACCGCCGCCGGGTCGAAGCCGACCTTCTCCGCCGAGAGGCCGTAATCCTTCGCATGCTGCATGTAGTGGTAGATTTCGGCGGAGCGCAGGAGCGCCTTGGTCGGGATGCAGCCCCAGTTGAGGCAGATGCCGCCCAGATATGAACGCTCGACGATCGCGGTCTTGAGGCCGAGCTGCGCCGCGCGAATGGCGGTGACGTAGCCGCCCGGGCCGGAACCGATGATGATGACGTCGAAGGATGTGTCAGGCATGTCGAGTACTCGGCGGCTTCCCCTCCCCCCTTGTAGGAGAAGGTGGCTGAGCGCCTTCAGGCGCGAGGCTGGATGAGGGGGATATGTCTAGCGTGTCGAATATCTTCTCCAGGACAGCGCCGGATCGCGCCAGGGTGTCGCCATCACACCACCATCATGACCGGATTTTCGATCAGCGCCTTGAACGCGACGAGCAGCTCGGCGCCCAACGCGCCGTCGACGGCGCGATGGTCGCAGGAGAGCGTGACGGACATCAGCGTGGCGACTTTGACCTTGCCGTGCTTCACGATGGCGCGTTCCTCGCCGGTGCCGACCGCGAGGATGGTGGCATGCGGCGGATTGATCACCGCGGTGAAATCCTTGATGCCGTACATGCCGAGGTTCGACACCGCGGTGGTGCCGCCCTGATATTCTTCCGGCTTGAGCTTGCGGGCGCGGGCGCGGGCGGCGAAATCCTTCATCTCGGCAGAGATGACGGAAACGGGTTTCGTATCCGCCTTGCGCACGATCGGAGTGATGAGGCCGCCCGGCATCGCGACGGCGACGCCGACATCGGCGTGCTTGTGCTTGAGCATGCCGCCCTCGGTCCAGCTCACATTCGCATTCGGCACGCGCATCAACGCCAGCGCCAGCGCCTTGACCACGAAGTCGTTGACCGAGAGCTTGTAGGCGGGCTTGCCCTCCTTGTCCTTCGGCGCCGCGGCGTTGATCTCCTCGCGCGCGGCGACGAGCTTGTCGATGTTGCAGTCGACCGTCAGGTAGAAATGCGGAACAGTCTGGGTCGACGCCGTCAGACGCTGCGCGATCACCTTGCGCATGTTGTCGTGCGGCACGACCTCGAAGGAGCCTTCCTCAAACAGCGCGCGGATCTTGTCGTCGGAGGGCGCCTGCGCCATCGCGGCTTGCGGCGCGGCCGCACCCGGCGCGGCGGCAGGCTTGAGTCCCTTGCCGGACTTCGCTTGTTCAATGTCGCGCGCGATCACGCGGCCGTGCGGACCGGAGCCCTGCACACGCGCGAGCTCGACGCCCGCCTCCTTGGCGAGGCGGCGCGCCAGCGGCGAGGAGAATACGCGGTCGTGACCATTGGCTTTCGCAGCTTGCGCGGGCGCCGGCTTCGCCGGCTCCTTGTCTTGCGTAGGCGCAGGAGCAGGAGCTTTCTCCGCGGGTGCCGGCGCGGGCGCGGCCTTCGGCGGTTCCTTTTTCTCCGGAGCAGCTTTCGCGCTGGCGCCCTGCCCGGCTCCAGCGGCTGCAGCCTTCGCGTCTTCACCTTCGGCGGCAAGGACCGCGATGAGGTCGTTCACGGGGACATCGGCGGTT
>JBDHSU010000044.1:0-28132 GCA_039808325.1 Variibacter sp.
CGCCGGCGATGGTCGCCGCCCTCGCCGTGGCCGAGCGAGGTGACGAAGTCGAGCCGCGCGGCAAAGCTGCGCGGCGTCTGCTTCATGATGATGAAAATCTCGCCGCAGGAGGTCGCGATCTCGGGCGCGCCGCCGCCGCCCGGCAGCCGCGTCTTCGGCTTTTCGTATGGGCCGACGACGGTGGTGTTGAGGTTTGCGAAGCGGTCGATCTGCGCACCGCCGAGGAAGCCGACGGTGATGCGCCCGCCCTGCAGCCAGTAGCGAAACATCTCCGGCACCGAAACCGTCGTCAGCGCGGTGTCGCACAACTCGCCGTCGCCGATCGAGAGCGGCAGCACCCGCGGCTTGGTCGCGAGCGTGCCGGACTCGTAGATCAGCGTGATGCCGGGCGCGTGCGTCAGCCGCGCCAGATTGCATGCCGCCGACGGCGCGCCGATGCCGACGAAGCAGATGTCCTCGTTGCGCAGCGCGCGGGCGGCGGCGATCGTCATCATCTCGGAAGAGGTGTAGTCGCTCATCACATTCACTCCGCCGCCACCGAAAGCGGACGCGCATGCTTCGCGAAATCCTGCGGCCCGCCCTCGATGACGTTCGCCTTCATCCAGGCGAGGAAGCCGTCGCGGTCGCGCGAGATCTTGTCCCAGGCTTTGTAATAGGCGTTGTCGCGCTTGTAGTAGCCCTGCGCGTAGGAGGGGTGCGCGCCGCCGGGCACGCAGGCGATCGCCGTGACCGTCCAATGCGGCAGGATCACCGCATTGAGGCTGCGCGGGCCGAAGTCGTCGACCACTTCCTCGACCGTGACGAGGGCGCGTTTCGCCGCCAGCACCGCCTCCTTCTGCACGCCGAGAATGCCCTCGATGAGGACGTTGCCTTCACGATCCGCACGTTGCGCGTGGATCACCGCGACGTCCGGCCGGATCGAGGGGACGGCCGCCAGCGTCTCGCCCGTGAACGGACAGGTGATGTGACGGATATTCGGATTCACCTTCGGCAGGTCGGCGCCGATATAGCCGCGCAGGATGGCGCATGGCAGGTTCGCGGCGCCGGCCTCGTAGGCGTTGGCCATCGCGGCGTGCGAATGCTCCTCGATGACGATCGGGTTGGGCCAGCCGTTCTCATAGGCGTCGCGGAAACGATGCAGCGATCCGACACCGGGGTTTCCGCCCCAGGAAAATACCACCTTCTCCGCACAGCCCATGCCGATGAGTTGGTCGTAGACGATATCGGGCGTCATGCGGATCAGGGTCAGGCCCTTGCGCCGCTGGCGGACCACTTCGTGGCCGGCCGCGTGCGGAATCAGGTGCGTGAATCCCTCCATCGCCACCGTGTCGCCGTCGCGCATCGTTGCCTCCATGGCCTGCGCGAGAGAGAGAAACTCCGCCATCCCACCGTTCCTTTGCCCTGTCTGCGGGGGTTCTATCGCAGCGAAGCGGCTTGGCAAAGCGTGCGTCCCCCGCGCGGCAGGATTTCGCACCGCGCACAATGCAACTTGACACTGAGCAAGCCAAAGGGGTCCATTAGGCGGCGAACCAAGAACAATACCGTTGGGGGAAATTCTCAATGCTCACGCTTTCACGCCTCTTTGCCGCCGCGGCGCTCGCGGCCGCGTGCATTTCAACGCCGGCCCTGGCGAGCAAGAAGGACAATACGATCCGCTTCGCCTACGATCAGGTGCCGGAAAACGTCGATCCCTATTTCAACAACGTGCGTATCGGCGTCATCATCGGGCAGCATGTCTGGGACACGCTGATCTATCGCGATCCCAAGACCAACGAATACAAGGGCCAGCTCGCGACGAGCTGGAAATGGGTCGACGACAAGACCCTCGAATTCGAGCTGCGGCACGGCGTCAAATTCCATAACGGCGAGGAATTCGACGCCGACGATGTCGTCTACACCCTGAATTTCGTCTCCGATCCGGCGAACAAATCGACCACCCCGGCCAACGTGAACTGGATCGAGAAGGCCGAGAAGATCGACAAGTACAAGGTCCGCATCCGCACCAAGCAGCCCTTCCCGGCGGCGATCGAGTATCTCGCCGGCCCCGTCGTCATCCACCCGAACGAGTATTACGCCAAGGTCGGCCCCAAGGGGATGAACGAGAAGCCGATCGGCTCCGGGCCTTACCGCGTCACCGAGCACGCGCTCGGAAAATATATCCGGTTGGAGCGCAACCCCGACTACTTCAAGGACAGCCCGAAGGGGCAGCCGAAGATCGACAAGATCGAAATCCGCTTCATTCCCGACCGCCAGACGCAGGTCGCCGAGGTGCTCTCCGGCGGCGTCGACATGATCATGAACGTGCCGTTCGATCAGGCCGAGCAGATGAAGAACGCACCGAGCGTGAAGGTCGTCTCCGGCGAGACGATGCGCATCGCGTTCCTGCACTTCGACGTCCTCGACAACACGCCGCAGCCGGCGCTGAAGGACATCCGCGTGCGCAAGGCGATCAGCCATGCGGTCGACCGCGAGTCGATGGTCAAGCAGATCGTCGGCGCCGGCTCGCGCGTTCTCAACACGCAGTGCTTCCCGTCGCAGTTCGGCTGCACGGACGAGGGCGCGCCGCGCTACAACTACGATCCGGCGAAGGCCAAGGCGCTGCTCGCGGAGGCGGGCTTCCCCAACGGCTTCGACGTCGACCTTTACGCCTATCGCGAGCGCAACCAGACGGAAGCCATCATCGGGTATCTGCGCGCCGTCGGCATCCGCGCCAATCTGCGCTTCATGCAGTACGCCGCGATGCGCGACGCCGCGCGCCAGGGCAAGGCCGCGATCCTGCACCAGACCTGGGGCTCGTTCTCCGTCAACGACGTGTCGGCCTCGACGCCGGTCTATTGGAAATTCGCGCCGGACGACATCACCCACGACACGGAAGTGCGCGACCTGCTGCAGCGCGGCGACTCGAACATCGACCCGAACGTGCGCAAAGAGGCGTACAAGAAGGCGCTCGCGCTGATCGCGGAGAAAGCCTACTCGTTGCCGCTCTATTCGCTGACGACGTACTATGTCGCCACCAAGGACCTCGACTTCGTCGCCTATGCCGACGAGATGCCGCGCTTCTGGGAGATGACATACAAGTAGCCAGATAACGCGAAGCCGAAGGTTTCAATTCGCGCACGCGCCAGGGAGACACTTATGAACGGCAGAATGCTCGGCGCCGCGGCCCTCGTGGCCGTGGCGGCGCTCACGTCCCCCGCCTGGGCGGGGAAGAAAGACAACTCGCTGCACTTCGCCGACCCGCAAGTGCTGGAGAACGTCGACCCTTATTTCAACAGCGTGCGCATCGGCGTCATCGTCGGACAGCACATTTGGGACACGCTGATCTACCGCGACCCGGAAACGGACGAATACAAGGGCCTGCTCGCCACCTCGTGGAAGTGGATCGACGACAAGACGATCGAGCTCGAGCTGCGCAAGGGCGTGAAGTTCCACAACGGCGCGACGTTCAACGCCGATGACGTCGTCTACACGCTGAATTTCGTCTCGAAGCCCGAGAACAAGGTCGTCACCCAGCAGAATGTGAGTTGGATCGATCACGCCGAGAAGCTCGACGACTACAAGGTCCGCATCGTCACCAAGCGGCCCTTCCCGGCGGCGCTGGAATACCTCGCCGGGCCGGTCGTCATCCACCCGCACGAATATTACGCGCAGGTCGGCCCCAAGGGCATGAGCGAGAAGCCGGTCGGCACCGGCCCCTATCGCCTGGTCGAGAACGCGATGGGGAAATATCTCCGGCTCGAGCGCAACCCCGACTACTTCAAGGACAGCCCGAAGGGCCAGCCGAAAATCGAGAAGCTCGAGTTCCGCTTCATCCCCGACCCGCAGACGCGCATGGCCGAGGTGCTGTCCGGCGGCGTCGACCTCGCGCGGCAGCTCACCGCCGACCAGATCGAGCAGTTGCGCGCCGTACCGAACGTGCAGGTCGTGTCCGGCGAAATCATGCGCTTCGTCTTCCTGCAATTGAACTCGACGGAAAACACGCCGTCACCGCCGCTGCGCGACGTGCGGGTGCGCAAGGCGATCCTGCACGCGATCAATCGCGAAGGGATGGTGAAGTCGATCGTCGGCGAAGGATCGCGCGTCATCAACGTCATGTGCTTCCCCTCGCAGTTCGGCTGCAGCGACGAGGGCGCGCCGCGCTATCCGTACGATCCCGCCAAAGCGAAGGCGCTGCTCACGGAAGCCGGCTATCCGAACGGCTTCGAGATCGATCTCTACGGCTTCCAGGACCGCAACCAGACGGAAGCCATGGTGGCGTTCCTGGGCGCTGTCGGCATCCGCGCCAACCTGCGGTGGTCGCAGTATGCGGCCGTGCGCGAAGCGATGCGCAGCGGTAAGGCGCCCCTGTCTCACCAGAGCTGGGGATCGTTCTCGGTCAACGACGTCTCGGCGTCGACGCCCGTGTTCTTCAAGTTCACACCCGACGATGTGACGCGCGACGCAGAGGTCCGCGATCTTTTGGAGCGTGGCGACACCTCGATCGATCCGAAGGTGCGCAAGGAGGCATACGGCAAGGCGCTCAGGCGTATCGCGGAACAAGCCTACGCGATCCCGCTCTACACGCTGCCGGCGCTCTACGCCGCGAACAAGGATCTCGTCTTCAAGGCCTACCGCGATGAGATTCCACGCGTCTGGGAGATGTCCTACAAATAATGCTGACCTATACCGCCAAACGCATCGGACTGGCCTTGCTGGTGGCGCTGGCGGTGTCCGCCCTCGCCTTCCTGGCATTGCGCGCATCCGGCGACGTCGCGATCGCCCTCGCCGGCGAGGGCGCGCGCGCGGAAGACATCGAGAACATCCGCCAAATCTACGGCCTCGACCGGCCGCTCGCCGTGCAATACATCGAATGGCTCTGGAACATGCTGCGCGGCGACTTCGGCCAGTCGCTCTATTTCAAGACCGACGTCCTCTCGCTCGTTCTCGACAAGCTGCCGACCACGATCTATCTCGCGCTCTTCTCGCTCATCTTCTCGCTCGCGATCTCCGTGCCGCTCGGCGTCCTCGCCGCCGTCTACCCGAACTCCTGGGTCGACCGCACCTGCCTGACGCTCGCCGTCGTCGGACAGGCGATGCCGAACTTCTTCTTCGCGCTGATCCTGGTCATGGTGCTTTCGGTCTGGTTCCACCTGCTGCCGGTCTCCGGCAGCGAGACGTGGGCGCACTTCGTCATGCCGACGATCGCGCTCGGCTACTACGTCGCACCGCCGTTCATGCGGCTCGTGCGCGCCGGCATGATCGAGGTGCTCGCCTCGGACTACGTCCGCACGGCCCGCGCCAAGGGGCTGTCCGCCGCCACCGTCATCGTGAAGCATGCCCTGCGGAACGCCCTGGTGCCGATCGTCGCGCTCGCGGCGGTGCAGCTTGGCTATCTGCTCGGCGGCTCCGTCGTCATCGAGACGATCTTCGCCCTGGACGGCCTCGGCTATCTCGCCTTCACCTCCATCACGCATCTCGACATCCCGGTCACGCAATCGATCGTCGCGCTGCTCTCCTTCGTCTATGTCGGCCTTACGCTTGCCGCCGATCTCGCCAATGCCTGGCTCGATCCGCGCATCCGGGTGGGTTGAAGCATGACCGATCTTCTCGCCAATAGCCCCCTCGTCGTCGCGGAGCCCTCGCGCCAGACGCAGTTCTGGCGCCGCGTGGTGCGCCACAAGGGCCTGATGTTCGGCAGCATCGTGCTGATCGTCATCATCTTGATGGCACTGCTGGCACCGCTGATCGCGCCCTACGATCCTTACGCACAGGACCTGCTGCATCGCACCGTTCCGCCGGTCTGGTACGCGAAAGGCAGTTGGCTCCACATTCTCGGCACCGACAATCTCGGCCGCGACTACTTCTCCCGCGTGATCTATGGCGCGCGCATCTCGCTGCTGATCGGCCTTTCGGTGATGCTGATCTCCGGCATGATCGGCACGGCGCTCGGCCTCGCCGCCGGCTATTTCGGCGGGCGCGTCGACATGATCGTGACCTTCATCATCACGGTGCGGCTCGCGATTCCTCTGATCCTCGTCGCGCTGGCGGTGGTCGCAACGGTCGGCGGTTCGCTCTGGGTGGTGATTTCGGTTCTCGGCCTGTTGAAGTGGGACCGCTTCGCCGTCGTCATGCGCGCCGCGACGCAACAGGTGCGCTCGCTCGAATACGTCGCCGCCGCCGAATGCATCGGCGTGTCGACGCCGCGCATCATCCTCGGCGAAGTGCTGCCGAATATCCTGCCGCATCTCGTCGTCGTCGCGACCGTCGAGGGTGCGAGCGCGATCCTGCTCGAGGCCGCCCTCTCCTTCCTCGGCCTCGGCGTGCAACCGCCGCTGCCGTCCTGGGGGCTGATGATCGCGGAAGCGAAGACCTACATGTTCTTCTCGTTCTGGCTGATCGCGATCCCCGGAACGATGCTGGCGTTCCTCGTGCTCGCCATCAACATGGTCGGCGACGGCGTGCGCGACGTATTCGCTCCGAGTGGAAAGGGTTGACCTCTGACCGCCCCCCTTCTCAGCGTCGGCAAGCTCAAGGTCGATATCGCGACGCCGCGCGGGACGCTGCGCGCCGTGCGCGGCATTTCGTTCGATATCGCACCGGGCGAGACGCTGGGCCTCGTCGGCGAGTCCGGTTGCGGCAAGTCGATGACCGCGCTGGCGCTGATGGGACTGCTGCCGAACGGCGCGGCGCGCAGCGCCGATGACTTGACCTTCGAGCGGCATAACCTCGCCGCCGTCTCGCAGCGCCAGCTCGCGCAGCTACGCGGCAACCGCATGGCGATGATCTTCCAGGAGCCGATGACGGCGCTCAACCCCGCCTATACATTGGGCGACCAGTTGATCGAGGTGCATCGTCGGCACAAGGGTTCGACACGCGCCGAGGCACGCGAACGCGCGATCATGCTGCTCGAGAAGGTAGGCATCACCGCCGCAGGGCAGCGGCTCGGCCAGTATCCGCACCAGCTTTCCGGCGGCTTGCGCCAGCGCGTCATGATCGCGATGGCGCTGATGTGCGGTCCGGCGCTGCTCATCGCCGACGAGCCGACGACGGCGCTCGACGTCACCATCCAGGCGCAGATCCTGCGGCTCCTCATCGACTTGCAGCGCGAGTTCGGCGTCGCGATCCTTCTCATCACCCACGATCTCGGCGTCGTCGCCCGCGTCGCGCACCGGGTGGCGGTGATGTATGCGGGAGAGATCGTCGAAAGCGCCCCGACCGACGCGTTGTTCCGCGACCCGCGCCACCCCTATACGCGCGGCCTGATGGCCTCGATCCCGATCCCGGGGCGCACGCCGCCGGGCGGCAAGCTCGGCGCCATCCCCGGCATCGTGCCGTCGCTGATCGGCGAGGTGAGAGGCTGTGCGTTCCGCGAGCGCTGCACTTACGCGCTGCCGGCCTGCGCCGACAATGTACCCTGGCGCACCGAGGAGACGCATGGATGGCGCTGCGTGCATGAGCGCCTCCCCGCGCGCGAGGCCGCCGCGTGACCGGCCTTCTCGAAGCGAAAGGCGTGACGCGCACCTACCTGGTGGGGCAGGGCCTCTTTGCCCGTCCGAAGCCGCTGCACGCGGTGGTCGACGTCGCGCTCAGCGTCGCGAAAGGCGAGGTGGTCGGTCTCGTCGGTGAATCGGGGTCGGGAAAATCGACGCTGGCCAAGATGCTGCTCGGCCTGGAACGGCCGACGCGCGGCCGCATCAGCGTCGAGGGCGAGGATATCACGCGCATCGGCCGCCGCGCGCTGGCGCGCCGCGTGCAGCCAGTGTTCCAAGACCCCTATTCCTCGCTGAACCCGCGCAAGACCGTCGCCGCGATCGTCGCGCTCGCGCTCGCGGTGCAAGGCGTCGGCAATGCGAAGGAGCGGCGCGAGCGCGCCATCGCCATGCTGACGAAAGTGGGCCTCGCGCAACGCCACGCCGACGTCTTTCCGAACGAGCTTTCCGGCGGGCAGCGCCAGCGTGTTGCCATCGCCCGCGCCTTGGTGGTCGAGCCGGAAATCGTCGTGCTCGACGAGCCGACGTCGGCGCTCGACGTTTCCGTGCAGTCGCAGATCCTCAATCTGCTGCTCGACCTGCGGCGCGATTTCGGGCTCACCTACCTTTTCATTAGCCACAACCTGGCCGTCGTCGAGCATACCGCAACGCGTGTCGCGGTGATGTATCTCGGGCGCATCGTCGAACTCGCCGAGCGCGAAGCGCTGTTCCGCACGCCGCGGCACCCCTATACGCAGGCGCTGCTCGCCTCCGTGCTCACGCCCGAGCCGGGGCTCGGCGTGCCGGATACGGGACTCGGCGTCGCCATGCCGAACCCGCTCAACCCGCCATCCGGCTGCGTCTTCCATCCGCGCTGCCCGCATGCGGGGCCGCGCTGCACGGTGGAAACGCCGCGGCAGACGCCCGAGGGCGCCGGCTTCGTCGCCTGCCACCTCTACGACGGCGGCGTGCAACGCGCCGCTTAGTAAATAGGAGATGCCATCCCGACCGAGCGCGAAGCGCGAGAGCCGGGCCCGGACTCCCTGGATCGGCGATTTGAATATAGACAGTGACTCCGGATCCCGGCTCGCACTCGCATTGCTCGCTTGCCCGGGGTGACGAAGAAAGGAAGAAGAATGAGCCGAGACAGCGCCATCGCCCGCGCCCACAAGCATTTCGACAGCGGCGCGTTCAAGACCGACCTCGCCCGCCGCGTCGCGATCCCGACGGAGAGCCAGAATCCCGACCGCGCGCCGGAACTGCCGCGCTACCTGAACGAGGTCGTCAAACCCGAACTCGAAGCGCTCGGCTTCAAGACGCGCATTCTCACCCATGCGAAGGCGCGCGGGCCGTTCCTCTACGCGGAGCGTCATGAGGGCGACGGCCTGCCGACCGTGCTCGGCTACGGCCACGGCGACGTGATCCGCGGCCTCGACGCGCAATGGGACGCGGGCCTGTCGCCATGGACGCTGACCGAAAAGGGCGACCGCTATTACGGGCGCGGCGTCGTCGACAATAAAGGCCAGCACGCGATCAACGTCGCCGCGCAGCGCGCCGTGATCGAGGAGCGCGGCAAGCTCGGCTTCAATGCCAAATGGCTGATCGAGATGGGCGAGGAAGCGGGCTCCCCCGGCCTGCGCGAAGTCTGCGCCGAGAACAGGGACCTGCTGAAGGCGGACGTGCTGATCGGTTCGGACGGTCCGCGCCTCGGCGCCGACAAGCCGACGCTTTATCTCGGCACGCGCGGCGCGTTCCCGATCGACATCTGGATCGACGCGCGCGAGGGCGCGCACCATTCCGGCAACTGGGGCGGGCTCCTCTCCAGCCCGGCGATCCAGCTCGTGCACGCGCTGTCGACGATCACGACGCGCACCGGCGCGATCAACATTCCGGAATGGAAGCCGAAGGAGATCGCCCCGTCGGTGCGGCGCGCACTCGCGAATGTCGAGGTGAAGTCCGGCCCTGACGACCCCGAAATCGATCCGAACTGGGGCGAACCGGGCTTGAGCCTCGCCGAGAAGGTCTATGGCTGGTGCAGCTTCGAAATCCTGGCGATGAAGTCGGGCGTTCCGGAGACGCCGGTCAATGCCATTCCCGGGCGCGCCTGGGCGCGCGGGCAGTTGCGCTTCACGGTCGACATCGACACGAAGGACGTGCTCCCCGCGCTGCGCCGTCACCTCGACAAGCACGGCTTCGACTTCGTGCAGGTCGCGCATGGCGGACGCGACGACATCATGAACGCGACGCGGCTCGACCCCGAGCATCCATGGGTCAAATGGGCCGCGCACTCGCTGGAGAAGACAATCGGCGCGCCGCCGACCATCCTGCCCAATCTCGGGGGCTCGCTGCCGAACGATATCTTCGCCGATCTGCTGGGCTTGCCGACCGTCTGGGTGCCGCATTCCTATCCCGGCTGCTCGCAGCACGCGCCGAACGAGCATCTTCCCGTCGCCATCGCGCGCGAGGCGCTCGGCATCATGGCCGGGCTCTATTGGGATCTCGGCGAGAAGGGCACGCCGCGCTGAGCCTCCGCGCGTCATGCCCGCGAAGGCGGGCATCCAGTAGCCCCGGTCTATCGATGGACCGAGAGCGCACGGCGTACTGGGTCCCCGCCTTCGCGGGGACGACAATCGATGTTTAGCGTCGCGCGCTGAAGAAGTCGCGAAGGAGCGTAGCGGAGTCGGCCTCGCCGATGCCGCCATAGACATCGGGTCGGTGGTGGCACGTGGGAGCGTCGAAAAAACGCACGCCGCTCTCCACCGCCCCGCCCTTCGGGTCGGCGGCGCCGTAATACACGCGCCGGATGCGCGCGAAGGAGATTGCCGCCGCGCACATCGCGCAGGGCTCGAGCGTGACATAGAGATCGCAGCCGGTCAGCCGCTCGCTGCCGAGCACGGCTGCGGCGGCCCGGATCGCGATGAGTTCCGCATGCGCGGTCGGGTCGCGATCCGTAAGCGTGCGGTTGCCCGCACGCGCCAGCACCGCGCCGGAGCGGACGATCACGCAGCCGACAGGAACCTCGCCGCGCGTGCCGGCGGCGCGGGCCTCGTCCAAAGCCATCTGCATGAAGGGTGGAGACGGCAACGCTTTTCCTGTCATTTCGAAAGCCGCACTCGCAGCGGCGCTTTGCGCCGTGCGAGGACAAGCTCCGCTGGCGATCCGGAATCCATAGCCCTAATCCTCACGATTGCGATAGACAGGGGTTATGGATTCCGGGTTCGCGGCTACGCCCGCGCTCCGGAACGACGGGAGAGGTATGACCACCAAACCGCACGCCGGCGAGCGTATCGCCAAGGTGATCGCCCGCGCAGGGCTCGCGTCGCGCCGCGAGGCGGAAACCTGGGTCGCCGCCGGGCGCGTGAGCGTCAACGGCGCGGCGATCACCTCGCCGGCACTGAACGTCACCGCCGGGGACCGCATTGCCATCGACGGCAAGCCATTGCCGGCGCGGGAGCGCACGCGGCTGTTCCTCTATCACAAGCCGCGCGGGCTCGTGACCACGCACGCCGACCCGCAAGGCCGCCCGACGATCTTCGCCGCGCTGCCGAAGGAACTCCCGCGCCTCATCAGCATCGGGCGGCTCGACCTCAACACCGAGGGCCTGCTCCTGCTCACCAATGACGGCGGGCTCGCGCGCGTGCTGGAGCTGCCGGAAACCGGCTGGCTGCGGCGCTACCGCGTGCGCGCGAACGGCACGATCACGCAAGCCGCGCTCGACGCGCTGCGCGACGGCGTCACCGTCGAGGGCATCCGCTACGGCGCCATCGAGGCGACGCTCGACCGCATCCAGGGCGCGAATGTCTGGCTCACCTTCGCGATCCGCGAGGGAAAGAACCGCGAAGTGCGCAACGTCCTCGACCATCTCGGGCTGCGCGTGAACCGGCTGATCCGCGTCTCGTTCGGCCCGTTCCAGCTCGCGGAACTCGAACAGGGCACGGTGGAGGAAGTAAAGGCACGCGTGCTGCGCGAGCAGCTCGGCGAGCGGATCGCGAAACTCGCGGGCGCGGATTTTTCGGAGCCGCCGGCGGTTCGCGAGAAGATCGCGCCGCGAGCTCCGCGCCGCACCCCCGAGGCACATCCCGGCCACGCCGGCGAGCCTCGAAAGGGAGCGCCCCCCTATCGCGAAAACAAGCGCGGCCAAAACACGCGCGATCAGGACAAGCCTCGCCAGAGCAAACACGACCAGGAGCGGCGCAACGGGCCGCCGCGCCGGGCATCCGACCGCGCCCGCGGCAAAGGGCGCCGCCATGCCCATCCCTCATCGGACCCTAAACGCTGATGCGAATCGTCGGAGGACGGCTGCGCGGCCGCACGTTGCAAGCGCCGAAGACGCAAGCGATCCGGCCGACCGCGGACCGGCTGCGCGAGGCGCTCTTCAATATCCTTATGCATGCCTACGACGATCCGGTTTCCGGCGCACGCGTGCTCGACCTGTTCGCGGGCACCGGCGCGCTCGGGCTCGAAGCGCTTTCGCGCGGCGCGCAATTCGTTCTGTTCGTCGATGACGGCGTCGAGGCGCGGGCGTTGCTGCGCGGCAATGTAGAGGCGCTCGGAGGGGGCGGCACGTCGCGCGTGTTCCGGCGCGACGCGACAAAGCTCGGCCCGGCGCATCCGGTGCCGCCTTTCTCGCTCGTGCTCGCCGATCCGCCTTACGGCAAAGGGCTGGGCGAAGCGGCGCTCGCCTCGGCACGGGCGGGCGGATGGCTCACGCCAGGGGCGCTGGCGGTCGTCGAGGAAGCGAAAGGTGCCTTCGCCGCGCCGTCGGGCTTCATCGAACTGGAGCGGCGCGCCTACGACGATACCGAGTTCACGTTCTTGCGCGTCGCATAACGAGAAATGCGCCGCCCGTCCCCGCTGAACACAGCCTTTCCCAAACACGGGTTGAACCGAGGCGGCTGGCGGACCACCATCCGCGGCATGATTCGAGGCAAAATGGCCAAAGGGGGCGGCAAGGCCGCGACGGCGGAGCTTCCGCTGGACGCGCCGCGCGAGCGGCCGACGTTCAAGCGCGAACGGCGCGCGCTGGCGCGCGGCCTGCTCACGGTCGCCGGCTGCGACGAGGCCGGACGCGGACCGCTCGCCGGCCCCGTCGTCGCCGCCGCCGTCATCCTCGATCCGAAGCGCGTGCCGCGCGGGCTCGACGATTCCAAGCGCCTCAGCGCGGAGGAGCGCGAGAAGCTCTACGAACGCATTTGCGCGACGGCGCAGGTTTCGATCGCCTTCGGCTCGACCGCCCGCATCGATCGCGACAACATCCTGCAAGCGTCGCTGTGGGCGCTGGCGCGCGCGGTGATCTCGCTGCCGTCCGCGCCGGAGTTCGTCTATGTCGACGGCCGTGACCGGATCGCGGTGCCGTGCGAATGCCAGGCGGTCATCGGCGGCGACGGACTCGTGGCCTCCATCGCCGCCGCCTCCATCGTCGCCAAGGTAACGCGCGACCGGCTGATGAAACGGCTCGGCGCGGCGCACCCCGGTTACGGCTTCGAGCAGCATATGGGATACGGCGTTCCCGCCCACCTGGAAGCACTGTCACGGCTCGGCCCGACGCCGCATCACCGCCGCTCCTTCGCTCCGGTCGCGGCGCTTTATGCGCGCGCCGCCCCTGTCGATGACGCCATAACGCTTCCCATCGCCGTCTAATCGCCTGAAATTGGGGCTCCAAGGACGGCAAGAGGTATTCGGCACCCGATCTCCCACCGAATATTGTCTCGCGCGTCCTCTCCAATCGTCCGGCTCAAATGCCTTTCATTGCCCTGATCGTCGAGTTCTTGCGGGCCCGGCCGGCCGCGCTTGCCGCCGCCGCCATCGGCGCGCAAGGACTCATTTGGGTGCTTTTGCCGACGATCCTCTACGCGAGCCCACCGGGAGAGTTGGCGCAAGTGCTGGCCGTCGGCCACGAATGGCAGATCGGATCGTGGCTCGGCCCTCCCCTTGCGCCCTGGCTCGCTGAACTCGCCTTTCGCGCCGCCGGATGGTTCGGTATCTATCTGCTGGCGCAGATTTGCGTCGCCGCCGCGCTGTGGGTGTCGTTCGTGCTCGGTCGGCGGCTCCTTGGCGCCACCTACGCCGCGATGGCGGTGCTGCTGATGGCGGGCGTCCTCGCGCTCACGGTGCCGACGCCCGACTTCGGCCCGGCCGTTCTGGCGATGCCGTTGACGGCGTGCGCCCTGCTCGCCTATTGGCGCGGCCTGACGGAGAGGCGGGCCGCCCAATGGCTCATGCTCGGCGGCGCGCTGGGCCTGCTTGGCCTCACCTCCTCCTGGGCGTTACTGCTCATGGCGCTGCTTGCCGCCTTCACGGTGGCGACGCCGGAAGGCCGCGCGGCGCTGCGCGACTTCGATCCGTGGGCGGCTGCCGCGCTCGCGCTGGTCATTCCGTTTCCCTATATCGGCTGGCTCCACCGAACCGGCCTCCCTTTTCCGCAGCCGCTCGATCTTGCCGCGACAACGAGCGCCCTTCTGCGGTGGCCAGTGATGGTGGCCGCCGTCGCGCTGGCGCATGCCGGCTTTGCGCTGCTCGTGCTAACCGCGAGCCCGGCGGGCGCCGATCGGCAGGCGCAAGTGCCGGAACTGGAGCGGGCTCCCTTCCTACCGCTGACGCAACGCTTCGCCGTTTTCTTCGCGCTCGCGCCGATCATTGCCGGAACCCTCGTCATCGCCGCGCTCGACCGGCCGTTGGCGGAGACGTGGAGCGGCTATCTCATGCTCATGTCCGGCATCGGCTTGATGGCGGTCGTGCCGACGCCGCTGCGCATCTTCCGACAGCACCTGCTGGGCCCGGTCTGGCTGGCGGTCCTGCTGGCGCCGCCCGCCGCCATCGCCGGCATCATCCTCATACTGCCATGGACATCGGCCGCCGAACTCGTCACGCAGGAGCCGGCTTCGGCGATGGCCAGATTCTTCACCGACAGCTTCCATCGCCGCGTCGGGCAGAAGCTCGAGATCGTCGTCGGCGATACGCGCGATGCCTATCTCATTGCCGCGGCCTCGCATGACCGGCCGAGCGTCGCGTCGGCGGAACATCGCGATCGTACGCCCTGGGTGACGGATGCGGATATCGCACGCAAGGGCGGCGTGGTCGTTTGGCCGCTACGCGGCACTTCGGCCGAGCCGCCGCCGGCGCTGCGCGCGCGATTTCCCGATCTCGTCGCGGAGGTGCCGCCGAGTTTCCGCCGGCCGATCCAAGGGCTGCTGCCGACCTATCGGCTCGGCTGGGGCGTCATCCGCCCTAGCACTTCCATCGCCAAGTAGGTGAAAATCAGCGGCGTGCTTCGGGGAGGATCGACGCGAGCGCGTCGATGGTCTTGCGGCCGAAATCGAGGCCGGCGCCGACGAGCTTCGCCGGCTGCTCGACGCCGACACTGACGATCGTCTGCCCCGCACTTGCTACGGCGTCGGGTATCCGCACGCCGAGGACGCGCGTTTCGCGCGGCTTGTCCGCGTCGGCGGAGGCAACCGCCTTGTCGCTTTCACGCGGCGGAACAGGCGCAGCGTCAGCCGCCACGATCGGCTGCGGCTCCGTGGCGGACGCCGATACGCGCGCGACGGTGGGCGTCTCGCGGGACGCTTCCCGGCCTTGACGGATACGCCGCATCGCAGCGGCGACCGGCGGCAGCGCGATGATCTGCTCGGCCTCGCGGGTGTCGACGATACGCCGCGGCTCAATCGGACGCAGCGCGTGAGCGTGTTCGGCATCGATGACGGCGATGCTCAAGGGCGACGGGGGCGCCACTTCGGCACGCGCGGACGGCGCGGGCGCCGTCTCCTTCGAGCCGAGATGATAGGTGGAGAGAAGGTAAGCGCTGATCACGCTCGCGGCGACAGGCGGCACCACCTGCAGCACGAGCTTCGAAACCCATTGCAGCCAAGCAAGGAAAGGCGCGGACACGGAAGCACTCCGGGAGACGTGGCGCTACCTGGATGGCCCCGCTTTAGGACGCGATCGTGGACGGCCGCGCGCAAATCCGCGGAGTTTTCTTGTCTTTCGTAAGGCAGCTTATGAATGCGGCTTCGCCGCCACGGATGCCGGGGGCCTTTTCAATGATAGCCCTGCCCTTCCGGCACCTTGCCGCGGAACAACCAATAGGAATAGGCGGTATAGATCAGGATGATCGGCAGCATGATCAGCGTGCCGACCAGCATGAAGAGCTGTGAGGACGGATGCGCGGCCGTGTCCCACACCGTCAGCGAAGGCGGCACGAGATACGGAAAACTCGAAATCACCAGCCCGAAATAGCCGAGGAAGAACAATCCGATGCTGGCGAAGAACGGCAGCGCCTCGCGTCCGGCGTCGAGCCAGTGCCAAGTCGCCCAGGCGAGCAGAACGGCGGCGGCCGGCACGGGCCAGAGCAGGAAGATGTTCGGCGTCGAGAACCAGCGCTCGGCGATGCGCTCGAAGGCCAGCGGCGTCCACAGGCTGACGATTCCCATCAGGATCATCACGGCGGCGAGCATTATCTTCGCCTGTCCGCGCGCGCGTTCGGCGACGGGGCCTTCCGCCTTCATCATCAGCCACGTCGCGCCAAGCAATCCGTAGCCCGCCGCGAGGCCAAGCGCGCAGACAAGCGCGAACGGCGTCGCCCAGTCGAAAGCGCCGCCGGCGAAAGCGCGGTTTTCGACCTTCACGCCCTGGATCAAGCCGCCGAGCACGAAGCCCTGCGACAGCGTCGCGACCAGCGAGCCGGCCCAGAACGCGAAGTTCCAGTACTTCTTGCTGGATTCAGCGATATGGCGAAACTCGAAGGCGACGCCGCGGAAGACGAGCGCCAGCAGCATCGTGATCACCGGAATATAGAACGCCGGCATGATCACCGCATAAGCCCAGGGGAACGCGACGAACAATCCGCCGCCGCCGAGCACGAGCCATGTCTCGTTACCGTCCCAGAACGGCGCGATGGTGCGCACGATCTGATCGCGCTCGCTTTCGCTGCGGGTGAAAGGAAAGAGCAGGCCGAGCCCGAGATCGAAACCATCGAGAATGACGTAGAGCGCCACGGCGGTGCCGATCACACCGGCCCAGATCAACGGGAGATACCATTCCATCGCCCGCCTCCTCAGTCCGCGCGCCGCGGTAGCTCTTCAGCGAAGCGCAATTGGTTTCCGAAAGGGTCGATCACGTTCATCTCGCGCGTATCCCATGGCGTCGTCTCAAGGCCCGGGCGCATATAGCCGTAGCCTTTCGCCATGACCTCGCGGTGATAGGCCTCGATGCCCGACATCTCGATGCGGATCGCCGTTCCCGGCGTGCCGTCGCCGTGGTGCTCGCTCAGATGCAAGCGCAGCCCGCCGCGCGAGATCTGCATATAGAGCGGCGCCGCCGCATCGAAGCGATGCTCCCAATCGACGGAGAAGCCGAGGAATCCGAGGTAGAACTCCCGCGCTTTCTCGACCGAGAACATGCGCAGGATCGGCACGACGTTGTCGAAGAGCGGCGCATTCGTCCCGGGCACGATTGTCCTCGCTCCCTACAAAGCTTCGCGGCCGGCCGCATCGGCGGCGCCGATCGGCGGACCGCCGGCGGTCTTCGGATTTTCGACCGCGGCGCCGACGGGACCGTGCTCGATCAGGCGGTTGATGTAGTAGATGCCGGCGCCGAACACGACGCCGTAGACGAGCACGAACAGCGCGAGCGTCTGCGCGATGTTGATGGCGAGGACGGGAGAGGTCGCGTCCGCGGTGCGCAAGATGCCGTAAGCGACCCAGGGCTGGCGCCCGCTTTCCGTCACCAGCCAGCCGGACAGCACCGCGACGAAGCCGATCCACCAGCCCCAGCTCGCGGCTTTCAAATACCAGCGCGTCGTAAACAATCGTCCGCGCCACCACAGCCACACGCCGAACAGGCCGGCCGCGATCATCAGCAGGCCGATGCCGACCATGATGCGGAACGCATAGAAGACGCTCCACACCGGGGGACGGTCTTGCGGCGGCACGCTTTTCAGGCCGGGGAAGAGGCCGTCGAGCTTGTGCGTGAGAATGAGAGACGCGCCGCGCGGGATCGAGATGGCGAAGCGATTGCGCTCCGCCTTCTCGTCGGGCCAGGCGATGATGTTGAAATCCCCCGGCTCCGACCCGTCCCAATGCGCTTCCATCGCCGCGATCTTGATCGGCTGGTACTTCAGCGTGTTGAGCCCGTGCTGATCGCCGATGAAGAGTTGCAGCGGCGCGAGGATGGCGAGGAGCCCCACCGCCATGCGGATCATCGTGCGGCCTTCTTCCTCGTGCCGGTTGCCGAGCAGGTAGCGCGCGCCCACCGCGAGCACGCAGAACGCGGTGGTGAGATACGCGGCGTTGAGCATATGCGCGAAGCGATACGGAAAGCTGGGATTGAAGATGACCTTCCACCAGTCGACGGGATAGGCGATGCCGTCGCGCATCTCGTGCCCGGCCGGTGTCTGCATCCAGGAATTGGCCGAGAGAATCCAGAACGCCGAGGTGGCGGTGCCCACCGCGACCAGGATCGCGGATGTCACATGCAGCCAGCGCGGCACGCGGTCTCCGCCGAACAGAAGGATACCGAGGAACGTCGCCTCCAGGAAGAACGCGGTGAGCACCTCGTAGCCGATCAGCGGACCGAGGACGTTGCCGGTGACGACGGAGAAGCGGCTCCAGTTGGTCCCGAACTGATAGGACAGCACGATGCCGGAGACGACGCCCATCGCGAACGACACGGCGAAGATCTTGGTCCAGAAGCTCGCGATGCGCTTGAAGTGGTCGCGCCCCGTCACGCTCCATAAGACCTCGAGCGTCGCGATGTAGGCGGAGAGCCCGATCGTGAAGCTCGGGAAAATGATGTGAAACGAGATCGTGAACGCGAACTGCAGCCGCGCCAGCATGACGGGATCGAGTTCCATGCCGTGAACCTAGGCCGATGTTGGCGAAACGGAAAGCCCCCGCGGGGCGATGATCCGCAGCTCCGTGTCATTCCGGGGCGCGAAGCGCGAACCCAAAATCCGTACGCCCTGTCAACGAAACTGCCTGAGGCTTAAAATATCGCTACGGTGTATGGATTCCGGACTTGCCGCCCAAAAGGCGGCAATCCGGAATGACAGATTTCTCAGTTCAGGCCGCCTTGCGTTCCAGCACCTCGATCGACACGCCTTGCGGCCCGCGCACGAAGCTGATGAAAACGCCCGGCCGCACCTCATTGAGTTCCATCGTGAACTCGGCACCCTTCGCCTTGAGTTCGGCAACGACCGCTTCGATGTTCGTGACCGACAGCCCGAAGTGATCGAGCCCCTGATACGGCGTCACCGGGGGCGGGTTGACCTTGCTGCCGGGAGGAACCGGGGCGATGAAGATATCCATACCGCCGAGCTTGAGGTCGATGCGCGTTTCGCCGCCCTGCGTCGTCCGCACGATCTCCGCCCCGAACATCTCCTCGTAATACTTCGCGGTCGCCTCCGGGTCGGGACTGCGCAGGTGGATGTGATCACAGGTGAATTTCGCCATGCCGGGTCGCTCCTCCATTCCTTGCCGGAGCAGGACTAGCGGTTCGCCGCGCCTCGCGCCAGCGCCGGAACGGCACGAAAGCGGCGGTGGACAACTTCGCTCCCGCAGGGATCGCGGCCGCGCGCCGGATTATGCTGCCGCCCGCCGCAAGGCTGCTGTGCAAAGGGCTGTCATGACCGAAACGACCACTCGCCCCGGCATCCGCCCGCCTTCCCGCGGTGCATCGCAAGGCGCCCTCGACCGCTTCTTCGGCCTGACGGAAAACGGCACGACCGTGCGCACCGAGGTGATCGCCGGCTGCACGACCTTTCTGACGATGGCCTACATCGTTTTCGTCAACCCGCAGATCCTCGGCACCACCGGCATGGACAAGGGCGCGGTGTTCGTCGCGACCTGCATCGCCGCCGCGGTCTCGACCATGGTGATGGCGCTCTACGCCAACTATCCGATCGCGCTGGCGCCCGGCATGGGACTCAATGCCTTCTTCGCGTTCACCGTCGTCGTCACCTACAAATATTCGTGGCAGCAAGGGCTCGCGGCGGTGTTCTGCTCCGGCGTGATCTTCTTCCTGATCTCGGTCCTGCGTCTGCGCGAATATGTGATCCACGCGATCCCGCAGAATCTCAAGCTCGCGGTGGCGGCGGGCGTCGGCCTGTTCCTCGGCATCATCGCGCTGGAGACGTCGGGCATCGTCGTGGCGCACCCGGCGACGCTCGTCACCCTCGGCGACCTCACGAAGCCGGCGGCCATGCTCGCCATCCTTGGTTTCGTGCTGATCGCCGCGTTCGACCGGCGACGCCTCACCGGCGGCACGCTCATCGGCATCCTGATCGTGACGGGGATCGGCGTACCGCTCGGGCTCGCGAAATACAGCGGGATCGTCTCGATGCCACCCTCTCTCGCGCCGACGTTCCTGCAACTCGATTTCTCCCGCGCGTTCGAATTGTCGTTCGTGATCGTCGTGTTCTCGATCCTGTTCGTCGACGTGTTCGACAATGCCGGCACGCTGATCGGCGTGACGCAGCGCACCGGCCTCATGGTGGACGGCAAGCTCGCGCGCATGAAACAGGCGCTGATCGCCGATTCCTTCGCCGCCATGTTCGGCTCGCTGATCGGCACCTCGACGACCACCAGCTATATCGAGAGCGCGTCCGGCGTCTCCGCCGGGGGACGCACGGGGCTGACGGCGGCCGTCGTCTCCATCCTGTTCCTGCTGGCGCTGTTTTTCGCGCCGCTCGCGGGCATGATCCCCGCCTACGCCTCTGCCGCGGCGCTTCTCTATGTCGCCTGCCTGATGGCACGCAGCCTCGCCGACATCGACTGGGAGGACGCAACGGAATATGCGCCGGCGGTGGTCGCCGCCGTGACGATGCCGCTGACCTATTCGATCGCAACCGGCATCGGCCTCGGCTTCATCACCCACACGCTGATCAAGATCGTCGCCGGCAAAGTGCATGAAGCCTCGCCCGCGGTGATGGTGCTGGCGGCGCTGTTCGCGATCAAATTCGCCGTAGCGGGATAAGGCTTGCGCCATGCCGACCGGTGGCTTGCTCTCCTCATGGCAATTCTGGGCCTTCGCCTCGGCCGCCTTCGCCGCGCTGACGGCGATCTTCGCCAAGGTCGGCGTCGAAGCCATCAATTCCGATCTCGCGACGCTCATCCGCACCGTCGTCATCCTGGCCGCCATCGCCATGATCGTTTTCGCGACCGGGCAGTTTCGCGATCCGGCCTCAATTTCAGCGCGAACCTACCTTTTTCTCGTCTTGTCGGGACTGGCGACGGGCGCGTCGTGGCTTTGCTATTTTCGCGCGCTCAAGCTCGGCAACGCCGCGCAAGTCGCTCCGATCGACAAGCTGAGCGTCGTCCTGGTCGCGATCTTCGGCGTCCTTTTCCTGGGCGAGAAACTGGCGCCGCTGAATTGGTTCGGCGTCGCGTTGATCGCGGCGGGAGCGCTTCTGGTTGCGCTGTGATCGCCCGGCTTGCGTAAGCACCGCGACGACTATCGCCATGGGGCCGAACACAGGAGGAAACCGTGCCGATGCGCATCGGCGATCTGCGGCAAGTCTGCGGCCCCGGCGACATCGGCGTCATTCCCGGCGGAACAGAGCATGAAGCCTGGTTCCACGAGGACACGCAGGTGATCGACGTATTCGCCCCGCCGCGCGAGGATTTCCTGGCCGGCGGGCCGCCGCCTTACATGCGCAAGGAATAGGTCTGCTGCGCAAAGCGACACTCCCCGTCATCCTGAGATGCTCGCCGAAGGCGAGCCTCGAAGGATGGTCAGGACACGGGCCGTCGTCCTTCGAGGCTCGGCGCGTCGCGCCTCAGGATGACGGATCGGGCCAAAAAATCGCAGCCTACGATTCCAGCGCCTTCTTGATCGACAGCAGGTCGCGCCAGGAATGGCGCTTCTCCAGCGGCTGCCGCAATAGATAGGCCGGATGGAACGTTGCCATCGCGCGGATATCGCGCTCGCCGGCCTGATACGTCATCCAGCGTCCGCGCGTCCGGCGAATGCCGTCGGCGATGCCGAGGAGCGCCGCGGTCGACGGCTTGCCGAGGGTGACCAGCACGTCCGGCGCGACGAGTTCGATCTGACGGCGGATGAACGGCAGGCAGATCTGCGTTTCCTGCATGGACGGGTCGCGGTTGCCGGGCGGACGCCATGGGATGATGTTGGCGATGTAGACGCCGGTGCGGTCCAGGCCGATCGATGCGAGCATCCGGTCGAGCAACTGCCCGGACGGGCCCACGAAGGGTAATCCTTCGATGTCCTCCTCGCGGCCCGGCGCCTCGCCGACAAGCATCAGTCGCGCCTGCGGGTTGCCATCGGCGAAAACGAGACGCTTGGCGGTGAGCTTCAACGCGCAGCCGTCGAAGGATTCAAGGAGCGCCCGCAGTTCATCGAGGCTGCCGGCGCGCGCGGCGGCCTCGCGCGCGGCGAGCGTGGCCGCTTCCGCCGCAACCGGTACCGGGCCCGGCTTCGGCACGACCGTGGGCGGCACCGGAGCGTCGCGGCGGCGCAGGGTCCGCGTCGGGATTTCGGTCGCCGGCCCCTGCGGAGGCACGGGCGGCGAAGCGCCGCCGACGGGGCTCCTGGCGCGAGGCTCCTCAATGCCTACCGCCAAGCGATCGACCGGCGTTTCGCCCACGAGATCGCTCACGCCCGCTTCGGCGTAAAAGGTGAGAAGTTCGCGGGCAACGGCAGGATCAATCGGCATGGCCGCGCTAGTGTAGCAAAGACGCGACCGCAACCAACCGTCCCCTTTGCCGCCCTCTCCGTTGACAAGCGGCGGAGACGCCTGCACTTCGTTGAAATATCTCTAATCTTGGAGTGCCGCATGACCGACGCCGAACTGCCTGCCCGCGAAGCGATGGAATTCGACGTCGTGGTGGTCGGCGCCGGCCCGGCCGGGCTGTCCTGCGCCATTCGGCTCAAGCAGCTCGCGCCCGACCTCACCGTCGTGGTCGTGGAAAAAGGGTCCGAGGTCGGCGCGCACATCCTGTCCGGCGCGGTGATCGACCCGGTCGGCCTCGACCAGCTCGTGCCGGAGTGGCGCAACGACGACACGCTGATGAAAACGCCGGTCAAGCACGACCGCTTCTACTGGCTCGGCGAATCGGGGGCGCTGCGCCTGCCGAACCTCATGATGCCGCCGCTGATGAACAACCACGGCAATGTCATCGCCTCGCTCGGCGATGTCTGCCGCTGGCTCGCGGCGCAGGCGGAAGCGCTCGGCGTCGAGATCTATCCCGGCTTCGCCGCGGCCGAAGTCCTCTACGACGACAACGGCGCCGTCGCCGGCATCGCCACCGGCGACATGGGGATCGGCAAGGACGGCCAGCCGACGAGCGGCTTCACCCGCGGCATGGAGCTGCGCGCCAAATACACGCTGTTCGCCGAAGGGGCGCGCGGCAGCCTCACCAAGACGCTGATCGCACGCTACGACCTCGCCAAGGACAGCGAGCCGCCGAAATTCGGCATCGGCCTCAAGGAGCTCTGGCAGGTGGCGCCGGAGAAGCATCAGCCCGGCCTGATCCAGCACACGTTCGGCTGGCCGCTCGACAACAAGACCGGCGGCGGCTCGTTCCTCTACCACTGGGGCGACAACCTGGTGTCGGTCGGGTTCGTGGTGCATCTCAACTACAGCAATCCGTGGCTCTCGCCGTTCGACGAGTTGCAGCGTTTCAAGACGCATCCGCTGGTGCGCGACACCTTCGCCGGCGGCAAGCGGCTTTCCTACGGCGCGCGCGCCATCACCGAGGGCGGCTACCAGTCGGTGCCGAGGCTCACCTTCCCCGGGGGGGCGCTGCTCGGCTGCGCCGCCGGCTTCGTCAATGTGCCGCGCATCAAGGGCTCGCATAACGCGATGCTTTCCGGCATGCAGGCGGCCGAACACGTCGCCGCCGCCATCGCGGCGGGGCGCGCGAACGACGAATTGCGCGACTACGAGGATCAGTGGCGCCGTTCGGCGATCGGCCGCGACCTTTGGAAGGTGCGCAACGTCAAGCCGCTGTGGTCACGCTTCGGGACCGCGATCGGCGTCATGCTCGGCGGCATCGACATGTGGCTGTCCACATTCGGCCTGGGGCTCGGCACGCTGGGCCACGGCAAGCCGGACGCCAAGACGCTGAAGCCGGCCGCCGCCTGCCCCCGCATCGCCTATCCGAAGCCGGACGGCGTGCTCACGTTCGACAAGCTCTCCTCGGTGTTCCTCTCCAACACCAATCACGAGGAGAACCAGCCGGTCCATCTGCACGTGAAGGACATGGCGCTGCAAAAGTCATCCGAGCACGACGTCTATGGCGGCCCCTCGCAGCGCTATTGCCCGGCCGGCGTCTACGAGTGGGTCGACGAGGACACCAATCCCCGCTTCCAGATCAACGCGCAGAACTGCGTCCACTGCAAAACCTGCGACATCAAGGACCCGAACTTCAATATCAATTGGGTGCCGCCGGAGGGCGGCGGAGGTCCCAACTATCCGAATATGTGATACAGGTGCGGTATGATGCGGCGTATCCGGCCGACGGCGGCCGATGCGCCTTAAAAGAGCCATCGTGCGCGCCGACCGGAGAGACCGCACGGCTGAACGTCTCTCGTGGCCGGTTTTAACATTTGCGTCTATTTTTGGCCGCCATCTCGCGAATGTTAAACTCAAGGGCGCACGGGCAATGTAAGTTGCGTGCTTCGCTCCGGGTTTGACATTCGCCCCGGAACGCGCGGCCAGGGGAGGAGCGAATGTCCGATCCACTCCATCAGGGAGATTATCGCACGTGAGAGTTTCGATCCTGCTCCGGACCGCGGCCGGCATGCTGCTGGCTACCGTCGCCGCTTTCCCCACCGCGCTCGCGGCGCAAGTTCCCACGCAGCAGGAGCTGGCCCACATTTCACCTGCCGGAAGCTACCTCGCCGCCCGCCACGCCGGCGTGCAGCGCGACGCCGCGGCGGCGGCCGCATATTACCGCGCGGCGCTGCGGGCCGACCCGAAGAATGGCGAACTGCTCGAGCGCGCGTTCCTCTCCCTGCTCGTCGACGGCGAGATCGACGAAGCCGCCAAGCTCGCCGAGCGCGTGGTGCAGATCGATCGCACGCACCGGATCGCGCGCCTGACGCTCGGCGTCAAAAGCCTCAAGCACAAGCACTATCAGAGCGCGCGGCAGAACTTTGCTCTCTCGGTACGCGGCCCGATCGCCGATCTCACCGCGACCCTTCTGACCGGCTGGACGAATTTCGGCTCCGGCGAGGCGCGCGCCGCCGTCGACGGCATCGACAAGCTCGCCGGGCCCGACTGGTACGCGATCTTCAAGGACCTGCATGCCGGCATGATCCTCGACCTCGCGGGCAACCGGAAGGAGGCCGGAAAGCGTCTCGAGAGCGCCTACAAGGGCGATTCGAACGCGCTGCGCGCGGTGGAGGCCTACAGTAGCTGGGCTTCGCGCAACGGCCACAAAGACGAAGCACTCAAGGCGCTCGAAGGCTTCGACAAGCTGCTGCCCCGTCACCCGCTCATCACCGGCGAGATGAAGCGCGTCAAGGAAGGAAAGAAGCTTCCGCAGATCGTTGAAACCGCGCAGGCGGGAGCCTCCGAGGTCCTTTACGGGCTCGGCGCCTCGCTCAGCCGCCAGGGCGGCGAGGACCTCGGCCTCGTCTATCTGCAGCTCGCGCTATACCTGCAGCCGAAGCAAGGGCTCATCCTGCTCTCTCTCGCCGACCTGTACGAAAGCTTGAAGAAACCGGAACTGGCCATCCGCACCTATGAGCGGGTTCCGGAGGATTCCCCGCTGCGGCGCAATGCCGACATCCAGCTCGGCATCAATTACGATTCCGTCGACCGCACCGAAGACGCCAAGAAGCAGCTTCAGAGCCTGATCACCGCGCATCCGGACGATCTCGAAGCGATCATGGCGCTCGGCAACATCCAGCGTGCGCGCAAGGAATTCGCGGAGTGCGCCGACACTTACAGCAAGGGCATCGCGCATATCTCCAATCCGACGAAGCCCAATTGGTTGATCTTCTACTTCCGCGGCACCTGCTACGAACGCTCGAAGCAATGGCCCAAGGCGGAAGCCGATTTGAAGAAGGCGCTCGAGCTCTATCCCGATCAGCCGCAGGCGCTGAACTATCTCGGCTATTCCTGGATCGACCAGGGCCAGCATCTCGACGAAGGCATGAAGCTGATCCGCAAGGCGGTCGATGCGCGGCCGGATGACGGCTACATCGTCGATTCGCTCGGCTGGGCCTATTATCGCCTCGGCAACATGGACGAAGCGGTGAAGAACCTGGAGCGCGCCGTCGAACTGAAGCCGGAAGACCCGACCATCAACGACCACCTTGGCGATGCATACTGGAAGGTCGGGCGCGTTCTCGAAGCGCGCTTCCAGTGGGCGCATGCGCGCGACCTCAAGCCGGAGCCCGAGGATCTTCAAAAGATCGAGCAGAAGATCAAGAACGGTCTGGTCGAAGGCACGCCCTCTTCGTCGGCGGAGGCCGATAAGAAGCCGGGCAACGGCGGGTGAGCGACGTCCTGACGGAGGAGCGCACGCGCGCGTTCCCAGCCGTCTTCACCGACTTCGCGCCGGCCAAGATCAACCTGACGCTGCGCGTCATCGGCCGGCGCAGCGACGGCTATCATGAACTCGAAAGCCTGGTGGCGTTCGCCGACATCGGCGACCGCGTGAGCCTGCGCGCGGCGGACACCCTTTCCCTGTCGCTCGGCGGGCCGACCGCGAAGGCAAGCGGCGCGCTCGAGGACAATCTCGTGCTGAAAGCCGCGCGCGCTTTCGCCGCGCGATTTGAAGGGACACAGTCCGGCCGCTTCATGCTGACGAAAGCCCTGCCGGTCGCCGCCGGCCTCGGCGGCGGATCGTCCGATGCCGCGGCGGCGCTGCGGCTGCTGGCACGCCTCAACGGCATCGCGCCCGACGATGCGCGTCTGTTCGAGATCGCCGCGCGGATCGGCGCCGACGTCCCGGTCTGTCTCGATCCGCGCCCGCGCGTGATGCGCGGGATCGGCGACAAGCTCTCGCAGCCGCTCGCGCCGGCGCCGCTCCCCGCGGTGCTCGTCAATCCGCGCGTCGCGGTGCCGACGAAGGACGTATTCGCACGGCTGGCGGCAATGCGCGGCAGCACCGTGCACGTCTCGGACCCGCCGCCGCAGGCATCCAACGACAACGTCCCGCTCGATACCGTATTGGAGGAGACCGGCAACGACCTTGAGGCGCCGGCCATCGCATTGCAGCCGCTCATCGCCGAAGTGCTCGCCGCGCTGGCGGCGCAGCCCGCGTGCCGCCGCGCGCGGATGTCCGGGTCGGGCGCGACCTGCTTTGCATTGTTTCCAAGCGCGCGGGCCGCGGCCGCCGCCGCGCGCGGATTGCGCGCCCGACATCCCGCCTGGTGGGTTCGGGCTTGCGTGCTCAACAAGCCCTGATCCGCGTCAGCCCTTCTTCACCGCGTAGACGTTCGCCGCGCCGGGGAACGTCCGCGCCTTGACCTCTTCCGCGTAAGCGGCGATCGCCGCGTCGGCGGCGGCGCCCAGCTCGGCATAGCGCTTGACGAATTTCGGCACGCGCGGCGTGAGCCCGAGCATATCGTCGATCACCAGAATCTGCCCATCGCAGACGGCGCTCGCGCCGATGCCGATGGTCGGGATCGCCACGTCGGCGGTGATGCGCGCCGCGAGCGGCTCCGCGATCGCCTCGAGCACGACCGCGAACGCACCGGCTTCCGCAACGGCGCGGGCGTCGTCGGCGATCAAGGTCTCTTCCTCCACGCTACGGCCTCGCGCGCGGAACGTTCCGAGCGTGTTGATCGCCTGCGGCGTGAGACCGACATGCGCGAGCACCGGAATGCCGCGCGACGTCAGAAACTCGATCGTCTCCGCGACGTGCCGCCCGCCCTCGAGCTTCACGGCGCCGCATCCCGTTTCCCGCATGACGCGCACGGCGCTCGCGAAAGCCTGCTCGCGCGAGCCCTCGTAACTGCCGAACGGCAGATCGACGACGACGAGCGCGCGCTGCGCCCCGCGCATCACCGCCTGGCCGTGCATGATCATCATGTCGAGCGTGACGGGGACCGTGCTGCTCAGCCCGTGCACCACCATGCCGACGGAATCGCCGACGAGGATGAAGTCGCAATGCTTGTCGACGAGCGCGGCCATCACCGCGTCGTAGGCCGTCAGCGAGACGATCGGCGCTGCGCCCTTGCGGGCGCGAATATCCGGTGCGGTGACCCGCTTGATCTGCGTTTGTGTCGACATTCGCCCTGTTTCTGAAAAACGGCGGGAAAAGACAATGCAGCGCGCCGCGGCAGAAAGCCGCGAACCTTCGCGGCGGCGTCGCTGTCTCGCTCAGTGCGTGCGGCCGATGCAGAATTCCACGGTTTCGGTCAGCGCGCTCTTGATCGGCGAATCGGGGAAGAGCGCCAGCGCGTCCTTGGCGATGGCGCCGTAGTGGCGCGCGCGCTTGATCGTGTCCTCAAGCGCACGGTGGCGCGTCATCAGGCCGACGGCATGTTCGAGATCGCCCTCGGTATGGTCGCCCTGTTCCAGCGTCCGCCGCCAGAACTGGCGTTCGCTTTCCGAGCCGCGGCGGAACGCGAGAACCACCGGCAAGGTGATCTTGCCCTCGCGAAAGTCGTCGCCGACGTTCTTGCCGAGTTTCGCCGCCTTGCCGCCGTAGTCGAGCGCGTCGTCGACGAGCTGGAATGCGACGCCGAGATTCATGCCGAAGGAGCGGCAG
>JBDHSU010000045.1:0-28006 GCA_039808325.1 Variibacter sp.
GAGGACGACGCAGCGCCCTGCTCACCCCAAATTCAGCGCTTTGAAGAAGTCGTTGCCCTTGTCATCGATGACGATGAAGGCGGGGAAGTTCTCGACCTCGATGCGCCAGATCGCTTCCATGCCGAGTTCCGGATATTCCACGACCTCGACCTTCTTGATGCAGTTCTGCGCGAGGTTGGCGGCGGTGCCGCCGATCGAGGCGAGATAGAAGCCGCCATGCCTGGCGCAAGCTTCGCGCACCTGCGCCGAGCGGTTGCCTTTCGCGACCGAGATCATCGAGCCGCCGGCTGCCTGGAACTGTTCGATGTAGGAGTCCATCCGCCCCGCGGTCGTCGGGCCGAAAGCGCCCGAGGCATAACCCTCAGGCGTCTTCGCCGGACCCGCGTAGTAGATTGGATGGTTCTTGATGTAGTCGGGCAGCCCTTCGCCTTTTTCCAGGCGTTCGCGAAGCTTTGCATGCGCAAGGTCGCGCGCGACGATCATGGTGCCGGTGAGCGAGAGCCGCGTCTTGATCGGATGCTTGGAAAGTTGCGCAAGAATCTCCTTCATCGGCTTGCGCAGATCGACCTCGACCACGTCGCCGCCGAGTTTGGCTGCGTCGACTTCCGGCAGATATTGCGCCGGATTGCGCTCAAGCTCCTCGAGGAAAACGCCGTCGCGCGTGATCTTTCCAAGCGCCTGGCGATCCGCCGCGCAGGAAACCCCAAGCCCGATCGGCAGGGACGCGCCGTGGCGCGGCAGGCGGATCACGCGCACGTCGTGGCAGAAATATTTGCCGCCGAATTGCGCGCCGACGCCGAGAGACTGCGTCAGTCGATGAACTTGCTGCTCCATCGCGTGATCGCGGAAGGCATGGCCGTCTTCGGAGCCCTGCGCCGGGAGATCGTCAAGGTAGCGCGTCGAAGCGAGCTTCACGGTCTTGAGCGTCAATTCCGCCGACGTTCCGCCAATGACGATCGCCAGATGGTACGGCGGACAGGCGGCGGTGCCGAGCGTGAGGATCTTCTCCTTCAAGAACTCGAGCAGGCGATCGGGCGTGAGGATCGACGGCGTCGCCTGAAAAAGAAACGTCTTGTTGGCGGAGCCGCCGCCCTTGGCGACGAAGAGAAGCTTGTAGGCGTCCTCCCCTTCCGCGTAGAGCTCGACCTGCGCCGGCATGTTCGAGCGCGTGTTCTTCTCTTCGTACATCGAGATCGGCGCAAGCTGCGAGTAGCGCAGATTGCGCTTGAGGTAGGCATCTCGCGCCCCCTCGGCGAGCGCGCCTTCGTCCTCGCCGTCCGTGAAGACGAGACGGCCTTTCTTTCCCATGATGATCGCCGTGCCGGTGTCCTGGCACATCGGCAATACGCCGCCGGCGGCGATATTCGCGTTCTTGAGAAAATCGTAAGCGACGAAGCGGTCGTTGTCGGAGGCTTCCGGGTCGTCGAGAATCTTACGCAGTTGCGCGAGATGGCCCGGCCGCAGCAGATGATTGATGTCGGTGAAAGCCGCTTCCGCAAGCGCGCGTAGCGCCTCGCGCTCGACGACGATCATCTCCGTCTTACCGACCTTCTCGACGCGTACGCCTTCGCCGGTGATCTTGCGGTAACGCGTCTTGTCCGGCCCGAGGGGGAACAACGGCGTATGGCGATAGGGCGGGACGATCTGGGCGGGCGCATTCATGCGGGCGATCCTGCTGGCAATAGGGGCTGGCGGCGCGGTTGCAACGCGCCGCCACGCTTATAGGCGCATTTTGGCGGCGTGAGGAGCCATGGCGCCGCCGCCCGGGCGAGCCATGAACTGCATGGATTGGGTAAAGGGGAACCTTCGACTTCGACGGACGTTGGCCCCGCGATTGAAAAAGACAATGGAGCAATCGATGGGACGCGGGCTTTTGCTTTGGCTGATCGGAATTCCTTTGCCAATCATTCTGTTGATCTGGCTTTTCGGTGGATTGCATTGATCGCGAACAAAGAAAAACCCCGGATCTCGCCGGGGTTTTTTAGTTCGCCGACAGGCATGTCGCTTACGTCTGCTGAATCGCCGAGAGCAGCCAGTTGCCGCCGTGCGCGCGCATAAAGGTCCACACCTCCGTGACCTCCTGCGGACGCTCCGTATCACCCTCGACCACGCGGCCGCTGGCGCGATCCACAAATGCGTCGGTCAGTTCGTAGCGCATCGCGACGCTGGCGTATTCGCTGTTGCCCTCGCGCCAGGACTCGGCGAGATCGCCCTGCAAAAGCTTCACGCCGGCGACCTGATTGACGACGCCGCGGCTCGCATTCTCCGAAAGCTCCTCAGAAAAATACGATAGCATTTCCGGTGTCAGGCGCGCGCGTAACGCGGCCAAATCCTCCTTGCCATACGCCATCTGAATTTCCTCGAGCAACCGCTCGAACGTATCGAAATCCTGCGCCGTGAGTTCGACGGCCGTCTGCGGAGCCGATGCGCCGCCGCCCATGGGGCCGGTGCTCGAGCGCGCTGCGCTCAGGAACGAATTGTCGCGCGGCGGCTCCATGCCCGCGCGCGGCGACCCCGCGCCCGCATAGGCCTGGGCCGGTTGCTGGCGGCGCTGCCACCAGTTCCACAAGAGTCGGCCGACAATAACGACAAGCGCTACCTGGAGCAGAAGACCGAGGATGGAGGCGAGTCCGCCGAGCCCTCCTAGAAGCCCATTGCCGAACAAAAGACCGAGCAGCCCCGCTCCAAGGAAGCCGGCGAGCAATCCGCCCATCAAGCCGGGCCGATTGAAGAGACCGCCCGGCTGCGCGGCGGCACTGCGGCCGGCGGTCGCCGCCGTTCCCGGCTGCGTCATGGAGCGTTCGATCGGGCGGGCGGCATTCGGCGTCGTCGCCGTGGCGGGCGGCGCGGAGAATGTGCGCGAACCGCGGCTGCCCATGCTGCCGCCCCGGCCGCCACGCGCGTCGGCCTCGACGGCCATGAAAGCAAACGCGCCGAGAAGCGCCAGAATAGCGAACAGGGCGCGAAAACGAAGCATCGGTCATCCTCCCAACCCGACAGCGGGCCGCGTTGATATCGGGGCCGGATGATCGTTTTTTAAGGGGCGCGGCGCCACTGCGCGCAGCGCGTCACAAGCGCGCACCTTTCGCCCTTCGACCGAGGGCATTTCGTGGCCCGGCGAGGCGAAAGAATGTAAGGTCTGCGCACAGAACAGAACGAGGAACGCCGATGAGCTTTAAATGCAACGTGCCTGCGGTCCCGACCGTCCAGCAGGACGACGCGACCGTTCGCATTACCCGATGGGATTTCGAGCCGGGGGCCGCAACCGGTTGGCATACGCACGGCTGGCCGTATTTCGTGGTGCTGCTAACCGACGCCATTCTAAAGATTCACGATGGCAACGCCGAAAGCGCCGTCCCTCTCGTCGCCGGCCAGTCTTATCGGCGGCTCGCCGGCGTGGAGCATGACGTGATGAACGGCAGCGACCACCCGATCGCGTTCGTCGAGATCGAGGTCAAGGATCCGGCCGCCATGGCCGCGATGAGCTAATCCCCGTCGCGGCGGGACCGGGACGGCGCGGGGGCTGCACAAAGCCGGGCCGATGCCTATCTGGGGCCTGCGCGCAGCGTGAGAGCCGCGCCGCGAAAGGTTTTTTCCGATGCTCCCCCATGCGGCGAAAGACGCGGCATCATCGCCATCATCACGGCCTATCGATCCGGCGACGCGGATCGGCCATGTGCATCTCAAGGTCGCCGATCTCGATCGCGCGGTCGCCTTCTACTGCGGCGTGCTCGGCTTTGAAGTCGTGACGCAGCGTCCCGGCGCGGTGTTCATCTCGGCCGGGGGCTATCACCATCATATCGCGCTCAACACCTGGGAGAGTCGCGGAGGCTCGCCGCCGCCGCACGGATCGACCGGCCTTTTCCACCTCGCGATCCTGTACCCGACGCGCGCGGCGCTGGCCGACGCCTTGCGCCGCGTCGCCGCCGCCGGCATCCCGCTCGACGGCGCGAGCGACCATGGCGTGAGCGAAGCGCTGTATCTGCGCGATCCCGATCAAAACGGCGTCGAACTCTATTGGGACAAGCCGGAGGAGGCATGGCCGCGCGCGGCCGACGGCGCGATCACGATGCCCACGCATCGGCTGGATATCGAGGATTTGCTGCGCGAGGGCGCAGCAACCTGACAATCTATCGCATCAGCGTCCCGCCGGCGGAGCGACGATAGGCTCGCAATTCCGGCGCCCCGCCACGGCGCAATCCTGCACGCGGCGCATATCGAAAATCGCGTTGGCCAGCCAGACACCGCCGCCGACAAGCAACACTGCCAGCCCCAGCACGACGAGATTGATTATCAGACGCTCTCGCGGCGTCTCCTCGTCATCGTCGCGATGCTCTTCCATCGCTCGTACGACCCGTTACGATCTGACGAACCGCGCCGACTGAGACGCCGACTGAACAATCGCCCATCGAGACGTCGATCGCGCACCGGCGGAACACGCCGGCTTCACGCCTTTCCCGAAATCGTCTCTTTCACGATGGCCGAAAGCTGTTTCAGCGTGAACGGCTTTGCCAGGAAAGCGAACTGCCCGCCCTCCGGCAAGTTCTTCTCGAACGCATCTTCGGCATAGCCCGATACGAAAACAATCTTGAGATCGGGATTACGCTTGCGCATCTCCCGCAGCAGGGTCGGCCCGTCCATCTCCGGCATGACGACGTCGGACACCACGAGATCGATCTCGCCCGAACGCGCCTCAAGCACCTCGATCGCTTCGAGGCCGTTGCCCGCCTCGAGGACGGTGTAACCGCGGGAGGCGAGGCCGCGCGCGTTGAGGCCGCGCAGTCCCTCCTCGTCCTCGACCAGCAAGATGGTGCCCTGGCCGGTGAGATCGGCCGAGGGTTTCGGTTGCGCATCGGGAACGAGCGCCGGAGCAGCGACCGCCGCTCCGGTCTCAGCGACCGGCGCGGTCGCAACATGGCGCGGCAGAAACACGCGGAAGGTCGTTCCCTTGCCGACCTCGGAATCGAGGAAAATGAATCCGTCCGTCTGCTTGATGATGCCGTAGACGGTCGAGAGGCCAAGGCCGGTGCCTTTGCCGACTTCCTTGGTGGAGAAGAACGGCTCGAAAATCTTCTCCATCAGCTCGGGCGGGATGCCGGTCCCCGTGTCGCCGATCTCGACCATCACGTAGTCGGCGGCCGGCATCGCCTTGCGGCCGAAGCGCGCGCTCTCGGCGGCAGGTACATTCGACGTACGCACCGTCAAGGTTCCGCCGTCCGGCATCGCGTCGCGGGCATTAACGGCGAGATTGACGATCACCTGCTCGAACTGCGACAGGTCGACCTTGACCGGCCAAAGGTCACGGCCATGCGTCAGTTCGAGTTGCACCTTCTCGCCGATCAAGCGGCGCAGCAGCATCGTCAAATCGGACAGCACCTCACCAAGGCCAAGAACCTGCGGGCGCATCGTCTGGCGACGCGAGAACGCCAAAAGCTGCCGCACCAAGCTCGCGGCGCGGTTGGCATTCTGCTTGATCTGCATGATGTCCTGGAACGACGGGTCGGTCGGGCGGTGCGCGCTCAACAGGAAATCCGTCGCCATCATGATGGCGGAGAGCACGTTATTGAAGTCGTGCGCGATGCCGCCGGCGAGCTGGCCGACCGCCTGCATCTTCTGCGACTGCGCGAACTGCTCCTCGAGCGCACGCTGCTCCGTCGTCTCGATCGCATAGACGATCGCCGCCTCGCCCTCGGGCTCGTTGCTTTCGACCGCGGACACAAAGAGACGCGCCGAGCGGTCGCCGGCACCGTCCGACAAGGTCACGTCGAAGGGCTGAATATCCCCCTCCCCGTCCGCCGCCTTGGCGACGGCCGCGGCAACTGCCGGACGGTCACGCTCCACCACCAGCGGCAGGATCGAGCGCCCTTCCGTCGGTGACGCCTCGCCTTTCACCACGCCGTGGTGGAACCGCGCGAAGGGCGCGTTGGAACGCATGACCCGGCCTTCGCGATCGAGGGTCGCGATCGCCATCGGCGCATTGTGGAAGAAGCGCATGAAGCGCACTTCGGCGGCGCGCTGCGGATCGCTGCCGTCGTCGCGCGCGCGATTGAGGACGAGCGTGCGCGAGGCTCCCGGTGAACCGTCCGCCGCGAACGCGACCTTATGGAACAACCGCACCGGCAGGGGGCGGCCGCCGCGGGTGCGCAAATCGAGGTCGAGAACCTCCGTCTTGACGTCGCCGGGCCCGGCGCCGAGCGTCGTCAGCAGGGCGGCCCCGTCACCCGACACGAGGTCTTGCAGCTTCAGGCCGCCGGAGCCGACCTGGGCCAGATCGTAATCCAGCCATGTCGCGAGCGTCGCATTGAGATAGACGAGTTCGCCCGTGCCGTTGACCGAGAAGAAGCCGGCCGGGGCGTGATCGAGATAGTCGATCGCGTGCTGGAGCTCCTGGAAGATATTCTCCTGGCGCTCGCGGTCGCGCGTGATGTCGGCGACGCTCCACACGGTCGTGAGCGCCTCCCCGCCCTTCTCGCCGAGCGGGCGGACACGAAAGCGAAGCCACCGCGCGGGCTCGCCGGCCCCGCCCGGCACCCGCACTTCCTCCTGCAAGCGCCGCCCCTCGCGCGCGGCCTTCACCAGTCGATAGACCGCCTCGGAGATATCCGGGTCGCCGACAAAGACCCGCTCGACCGGGCGCGCCTCCGTTTCGTTGCCGGCGTTGATCAGCGACAGATAGGCCGCGTTGGCATAGACGACGCGGCCGCGCGGATCGGTGACCACGATGCCGTCATGCGCCATTTCGACGACGGCCTTGAGCAGCGGGTTGGTCACGCCGTTTCCGGCAAGGCGCAGGATGCCCGCTGCGCCCGCGAACAGCGAGAACACGCCGACAACCGCCAAGGCCGCGAGCAGGATGAGGATATACGTCGCCGCCTGGTCGCGGCCGATGAAAACGAGGCCGATCGCAGCCGCGACAAGGAGAAGCGCGACCACAAGCACGAGGCCGACGCTGCCGTCGCGCTGTCCGGATTCGATTCGGCTGAATTCCTGGCGGTCGCTCACGTCTTGAAGGGCCATGGATGATGTTCTGCGAAGAGGATCTGGGGGACCGATACAAGTACGGCGCGACTCAATCGGCGCGCGCGCGAATCATAGCACGAAGCCCGTTGCCGAGGCGTTGCCGGCCCGATGCGGTCCCATACGCTCATCGCCGCACGGCCGAGCGCAGCCGCATGATGTAGCCGATCACTTCGGCGACGGCCTTGTAGTGCTCTGGCGGAACCTCCTCGTCGACCTCGACGGAGGCATGCAGCGCCCGCGCCAGCGGTGGATTCTCGACCACGGGGATGGAATGCGCGGTCGCGACCTCGCGGATCTTCAGGGCGAGAGAATCGACCCCCTTGGCGACACAGACCGGGGCATTCATGCCGGAATCGTATTGCAGGGCGACCGCGAAGTGTGTCGGATTCATAATCACGACGGCGGCCTTCGGCACCGCCGACATGATGCGCTTGCGCATCCGCGCCTGCCGCAACTGCCGCAGCTTGCCCTTGATGAACGGGTCGCCTTCGGTCTGCTTGTACTCCTCCTTGACATCGCGCAGCGACATCTTCTGGCGGTTGAACCAGACTTGGTACTGATAAAAATAGTCGAGCGCCGCGATCACAGCGAGAGCGGCCGCGACCGCGGCCATCAGCTTCAACGACAGCCGTCCGGCGAGCGGCAGGATGGCCGCCGGATCGAGAAGCACCATAGCGTCGAGGTGATGGCGCTCGGGCCAAAGCAGCCAGACCACCAAGGCGCCGATCAAGGTCAGCTTGGCGAGGCCCTTGGCGAAATTGACCAGCGCCTGCTTGGAAAACAGACGCTTCGCGCCCGACATCAGCGATATGCGCGAGAGCTTCGGTGCCAGCACCTCGGTCGACCAGACGAACCGGTCCTGGACGACGTTGCCGGCAAGTCCCGCGAGCATCAACACCAAAAACGGCGCCGCCATCACCAACAGCACCTCGAAGCCAATCCGCTCCGTCAGCGCCCGCACCGCGGCGAGGTCATAGGCATGCGCATTGCCCATCACATTGCGCAGGACGGAATAGAGATTCGCCGCGGTCGAGCCGCCGAAGGCGAACAGCGCCAGGACACCGCCGCCCATCACGAACCAGGCATTGACCTCCTGACTCTTGACGACATCGCCGCGCTTGAGCGCTTCGTCGCGGCGTTTTGGCGTCGGGTCTTCTGTGCGTTCCGTTGCGTCGCCTTCCTCGGCCATCGGCGAACCTCAGAGCGCCGGTGCCAGGTTGCGCAGCACGCCCTCGAAATAGCCGAGGAACGTACCCATCATCGCGCCGACGACAAGCAGCAGCACGACGAAGCCAGCCAGGATGGAAAGCGGAAGGCCGATGAAGAAGACCTGCATCTGCGGCATCAATCGCGACAGGAGTCCAAGGCTCACATTGAACACCAGGCCAAAGACAAGGAACGGCGCCGCGAGCTGCACGCCGATGCGAAAGGCAGAGGACATGATCTTGACCATCAGCGCGGCCATGTCGCCCGTCAGCGGCACCTCTCCAGGGCGGAACAGCGTGTAACTCTGGTTCAGCGCCGCGATCAGCAGATGATGCAGATCGGTGGCGAAAAGCAGCGTGACGCCAAGCATCGTCAGGAAATTGCCGACCAAAGCGCCTTGTTGGCCTTGCGTCGGATCGACGGCGGTCACGAAGCCGAGGCCGAGCTGCTGGGCGACGATACTTCCCGTCACCTGCAATGCCGAGATGGCGAAGCGCGCCGTCATGCCGAGCACCGCGCCGATCAACAGCTCCTTGCCGAGCAGAACCAGAATCGATTCGAACGAGCGCAAGTCGACATCATAGGCGGCACGATGCAGAGGAAACAGAACGGCGGTCAGCGCAAGCGCGGCGACGAGGCGGATGCGTGGCGGGATCATCATTTCACCGAGCGCCGGCAGCAGCATGATCATCGTGCCGATGCGCGCGAATATCAGGATGAACACCGCCGCCAATGCCGGAAGGAATGAAATGTCGATACGCATGGCGCGCGCCTACCCCAAAACCGCGATATGCGGGGTCGCTGGGGAGAGCGCTGCCCGCATGCCTATCCGCCTCTGACGATGAGCACGGCGATACGCGCCATCTGCCCCTGCAGAGCGTCCCCCATGAAGGGCAGCGCGATCAGCATTGCCGCGAAGATCGCGAGAATCTTCGGAACGAAGACAAGCGTCATTTCCTGAATTTGCGTCAACGCCTGAACGAGCGAGATCGCAACGCCGACGGCCAAACCGACCAACATCAGCGGACTCGCCACCAATACAAGCGTGACGATGGCGTCTCGCGCCACGTCGAGCACTTCCGGTCCTGTCACGTAAGCCCCTTAATCCTCGCTCGCGGCCCCCCGGCCGGGATCTGCCAAAAAAGCCGATCAGATCGGCATCTTCATTATGTCTTCGTAAGATTGAATCACGCGATCGCGTACGGCAACGAGCGCGTCCACGGCAACTTCCGTCTCCGACACCGCGGTCACGACATCCACCATGTTGGCCTTGCCAGTCGCGACGGCGCGCATCTGCGTATCCGACTTATGCCCGGCCTCCATGACACTCCCCAACGCATCCTTGAGCATGCTGCCGAAGCTCGCCTTCCCGTCGTCGCCGCCCGCGATGGACTTGGAAAGACCGCGTCCCGATTCGGTGATCTTCGACAGCGCCGCGTAGGCGTTGGCGGCGACGCTCGGAGTTGGCATGATGAATTATCCTCAAAAAATCAGGCGCGAAGGATATCGATGGTGCGCTGGAGCATCCGGCGCGTGGCGGTGATGACGTTGAGGTTGGCCTCGTACGACCGTTGCGCCTCGCGCATGTCGGTCGTCTCGATCAACGAATTGACGTTGGGATATTTCACGTAGCCGTTAGCGTCGGCGGCGGGATGACCCGGCTCGTACTTCGTCCGGAAATCGGACGGATCGACTTGCACTTTCCCGAGGCTGACGACGCTGGCGTCGAGGGCGCGATCCATTTCGGCGCGAAATGTCGGAATGCGCCGGCGATAGGGGTCGGCGCCCGGCCGCTGCGCCGTCGAATCGGCATTGGCGATATTTTCGGCGATGACCCTCATCCGGCCGGCCTGCGCCCGCAGCCCCGACGCCGCGATGGTGATCGATTTCAAGAACTCCATGCCATTCCCCCGCTAGCGCTTGCCAAGCGCGGTCTTGATCAAGGCGAGGCTGCGCGAATAAAGCGCCGCGGCGGCCTGATAATCCATCTGATTGGCCGCCACCTTGATCATCTCGTCCTCGAGGCTGACGGCATTGCCGGAAGGGCGGACCTCGTAGGTGCCCTTCCCCTGGGTCTCGAAGCCTCGCGAAGCGCCGCTCCCCTGTAGGTGCGCGGGGCTTGTGCCCGCCATCGCAAGCGCGCCGCCATGTCCCTCGGCGCCCTGCGAAAGATCGGGCGGAGCCAGGTCGTGGGGCCGGAATTTCGGCGTCTCGGCGTTCGCGACGTTTTCGGCGAGAACCCGCTGGCGCGCCTGGTGCCACTGCATCCGGCCGCGCAACATGGAGAGGATGGGAAGATCAGAAATGGACATCGATCCCTGCCGTGCCATCGTCCTGATGGGTGCCGACCCGGCAAAGTTTTCCCACCGTATGGTTAATGGTCAGTTAAGGCCGTTCCATGTATTGTGGTGCGATGGAACCGCCGAGGTCACGAAATGGCCGTGTAAGGCGGTATGTTCGGGGGAACGCCTCGGGGCGTTAACGATCCGTTAAGGCTATGGTCGGCAGGTCTTGTCTCGGCAAGTTTTGCCCACCGCGTTTACTGGCCCTCGCGGGGCCGGCCCTGACGGGGCGCCGAGGCGCGTAGCGGGAGAGAAGGATGGATAGTTTGTTCGGCATGGAGATGCCGTTGCCAGCGAAGCTGGTGGTGGCGTTCGTCATCGTACTGGCGCTGATCGGTATCGCTACGTGGATCATTCGGCGCGTTGGTGGCGGCGGGCTTGCGGCCTCTTCTCCGCGAGGCCGGGCGCCGCGTCTGGCGGTGATCGACGCCGCTGCGGTCGACGGGCGCCGCCGCATGGTCCTCATCCGCCGCGACAATGTCGAGCACCTGATCATGATCGGCGGACCGACCGACGTGGTGATCGAGCAGAACATCATGCGCGCCGTTCCCGTGGCGCCGCCGCGCGAAATGCCTGCCGCACGTGCGCCAGAAACCGCCGGCGACATGGTCGGGAATGAGCCGCTACGCGCCCCTGAATTGGCGCCGCGGCCGCAGCCGCGATTCGAGCCGCCCTCACGTCCGGCGCGGGCGCAGGAACCGCCCCGCCGGAGCGGCGCGACAAGGCCGGATGCCGTGCGCCCGCCCCCGCGACGTCAAGAGGCCGATCGCCCGGCGCGGCCTTCCGTTGCCGCGCGATTCGAGGCGGAGACGGTCGAGGTCGAATCGGCTCCGCCGACGGCCGACGCCAACCTCACCGATATGGCCTTGCGCCTGGAAGCGGCGCTGCGCCGGCCCGGAGCGCCCGGCAAAGCGGAAAGCACCGACATCATCGATCCCATCCCGCTGCCCGAGCCGACGCCCCCCACGGCGCCGGAGAGCAACGGCAACGGGATCGCGCCCGCGACCGGCGCCGAGCTTGAAGTGGCCGGCCCGCCGAAACCCGAATCGAAAACCGCGCGTACGGAGCCGAAACCTGCCTCGCAGAAATCGGTCTTCGATAGCCTCGAGGAAGAGATGGCGAGTCTGTTGGGCCGTCCCGCAGGAAAAGAGTGAGCGCAAGGACAGGGCGGTTTTTCCTTCTCACGGTATTTGCGTTCATATTCCTCGCGGCCGGTCCGGCCGCAGCTCAGGACATCAGTATCAATTTCGGCCAGGGCACTGGCCTCACCGAGCGCGTCATCCAGATGGTGGCGCTCATCACGGTGCTTTCGCTCGCGCCGTCGATCCTGGTGATGGTGACGTCGTTCACCCGAATCGTCGTGGTGCTGTCGCTGCTGCGTACGGCCCTCGGCACCGCCACCGCACCGCCCAACGCGGTGATGGTGTCGCTCGCCCTCTTCCTGACGCTGTTCGTGATGGGGCCGGCGTTCCAGAACGCCTATGAAACGGGGCTACGCCCCTTATCCGCCGGCGAGATCAATCCGGAACAAGCTTTCGAGCGCGCGTCCCAGCCGTTTCGCGCGTTCATGCTCAAGAACGTGCGGGAGAAGGATCTAGCACTGTTTTCCGACCTGTCGCGCGAACCGAAGCCGGAAAAGCCGGAAGACGTCTCGCTGCGTATCCTGACGCCGGCGTTCATGATTTCGGAATTGCGCCGCGCCTTCGAGATCGGCTTTCTGCTTTTCCTGCCGTTCCTCGTCATCGATCTCGTCGTCGCATCGGTGTTGATGTCGATGGGCATGATGATGCTGCCGCCGGTCGTGGTGTCGCTTCCGTTCAAGCTGATCTTCTTCGTGCTCGTCGACGGCTGGAGCCTGGTGGCCGGAAGCCTTGTCCAGAGCTACGGAAGCTAAGGCGGCGCTGGCCTAGAATGTTTTCGAGCGAGGCGGGGGTATCGGCTCGCGCGAAGAAAATGCATCAAGACAATAACCCGGCGCTTTGCTTTGATTCCGCCAAAGGCAAAATGCGCTAGATCACGATGATTTTGGATCGAATCGATCCAAAATCATGAACGTGATCGATTTTAATAACTTAGAGCGGGATGCGGGCGGAAAACCGCTCCACACTTTTCCTCATCCCGCTCTAGCTGCGCGGCGCTGCCGTATCCGCCGGCGGGGCAACGCTCTTGTCGGGATAGCGGGCGTGCATGTCGCGCAGGAAAGCGCCGAGCGTGTCGGCTGCCGACACCGCCTTTGCCGCCTCGCGGAAGGCGCTGCCGCGCGCATCCTGCGGCGCGGTGACGACATCGAACATCCGCTTCTCGGGCGCCGCGCTCATGAGCGCGAAATACTTTTCACGGAAACGGTCGAGGCTCAGCGATTCGCCCGAGAGCGCGTAGCCGATTGCCGCGCGCAGAATGTCGGTGCGTTCGCCCGGATCGAGCGCCTTCGCGTCGCGCCAACGCTCTCCATACATGCGCTCGATCTGCTCGGCGGCCGCCCGCCACTTGCGGGCCGTCCAATCGATGTCGGCACGCAGGCGATCGACCTCGCGGCCCTGAAGGTTGGCGATGACTTCGAGCGCCAATTCCTGCCGGCCCGTTTCGGCCAGGGCGCGCGCCTCGATCATCAGGCGGGGGCGGCGCCACTCGTTCGGCAAATCGGTGACGCGCGTGCTGCGCAGCACGTCCAGCGCGCGTTCCGGCTTGCGGTCCATCAAGTAAATCGTGGCGAGGCGTGTCGCAATCTGCGCACGCGCCGCGCCCTGCAGCCGGTTGTCGACTTGATGCTGCAACAGCTTGGCGGCTTGCGACAGCAGGTCGACCGACACCAGCCGCTCCGCAAGACGCCGGATCATTTCGTCGCCACGCCGGCCGATCGGCGTCAAGGTGTTGAAGTCGTAGAACAGCGCCAGCGCATCGAGCGGCGCAAGCGTTTCGCCCTTCGGCCCCAGGAACACCGTTTCGAACAGCGCGCCGGCCGTCTCCTGCGCGCGGCGCGTCAGGTCCGTTTCCGGAAAATTGTCCAACGCGACGCGCACGGTTTGAAAACTCTCGCGATAGCGCCCCTCCTCGCCATAGAGGCGCGCGAGCAATTGCAGCGCTTCGTTCTCCGTCTCGTCACCACGCCAGGAGGCTGTCAGTTTCTCGAGTGCATCGATCGCGGCCGGACGCGTCAGGCCCTTGGTCGCATAGCGCAAAACGATTTCACGCAGCGCGCCCTGCGCGGCGCCGGCGCCGTCCTGCGCCTCGCTTGCGGCATGATAGGCCGCGATTGCGTCCGCCGGCCGCCCCATCTTCTCGGCAACGCGGCCGTTGAGCACCGCGAGCACCGGCCTGAGATCGTCGGGCACGCCGATGCCGTCGAACTCATTGAGGCGGCGCGCGGCCGCGGCGGCGTCGCCGACTTCGAGTGAAGCGCGCGCGGCCTCTTGCAGCGCCACGCGCTGCAATTCCACCGGCAGATCCGCCGACACCGCCTCCACCGAGCGAAGCCCCTCGTTCGCTTCGACCCAATGCCCCTCATGCGCTTGGAGGACCGCACGCCACAGCGGAGCGTGATGCGCGTTGCCGACGACGGGGTTTGAAAGGTCCTTGGCGGCTTGGTGATCATCGCCAGACAGGATCGCGGTGACGCCACGCAGCACCAGCGCCGCCGGCATCAGGGCATCGTCCGGCGCCGCATCCGCAATGGTTACATTCAGGATCGCCCTCGCCTCCGGATAGAGGCCACGCGCCAGATAGAACTGCGCAAGATCCAGCCGCGCATTGGCGCGTCTTTCAATCGGCGCATCGGCCGCGGCGCGCGCGAGCTCGGATTGCCGCGCGACGAATTCCGATTGTTGATCGGAAATCCAAGCGCGGCCGTCGAACATTCGTGTTCCGGCTTGGCCCGCTCCGCTCTCCGCGCCCGCCGTGAGCATCAGGCCGGACGGACGTGAAAGAACCACCTTGTCGGCCTTGAGGTCGACCGTGAGATCGTCGGCGAGTGGCTGAACCACGATGCCGTGGGTCGATGCGAGCGTGCGAAACTCCACGAAGTCCTGTCCACGCAGGAAGCCTCGCGCCGGGCCGAAACCGGTGACGACCAGGAGCTTGTCGCCCACCTGCGGGTCGGAAATGCGATGCAGCGCCACCGAGTGCTCGAAGGGCACGGAGACGTTTACGCGCGCCGCCCCCCCTTCCTCCCGGACCAATCCAAGAGCCGCGGTCGGCTCAAGAACCGTGTCGCCCAGGGTCACGACCCAGGTTGGTCCGTCCGACGCAAGGCTCGACAGTTTCGGGCGCACGAGCTTGAGGCGGACAATTTGGCCTCCTCCCGAGCGCGTCACGTCGATATCGCCGATCGTATCGCGGACGGCGCCGCGGATGTGCGACACATCCAAAGGTGCGGTGGAATCGAACACCAGCCAAAGCGTATCGGCACGACGGAAGACCGCCGCCGCAGTCGCCTCCTGAAACGGAAAAACAAGCCGCAGCGTTTCGGCCTGCTGCTTCAACGCGGCGACGACGGGCGTTTCTTCCTTCGACGCAGCCTTCCGCGCCGGCTCGGCTGCCGGCTCTTGCGGCAACCGGTAAGGCGGAACGGAATCGTCGAAGGCCGCAGCCTTCTCCTTGGGCACTGCCGGCGGAGCGATCGATGGCGCGGCCGTAGCCGCCGCTTGGGACTCCCTCGCAGCCGGCGGGCTTGCGTCGCTTGTCCGCGAAGGCTTGAGCACGGGCGGAGTGTAGGACTTCGCCGGCCCATCATCGCCGACCGCGGAACCCGGTAGCGGATCGATCGGCGCCACATCCATCACGTAAGCGTGGTCGTCGCGGAAGGTGCGAACGTCCACGCGGCCGATCAGGTCGAAACGCGCGACGGCTTTCGTCGCTTCGGTCTCCGCGTCGACCGCGGCGACGGTTGGCGGCATGGCGGCCTTGGCGTCGGCCAGATCCAGTTTCAGCGGCGCATCGAAGGAGAGCGCCACACTCCCCTCTCCCCGCTCGCTCGTGACGGCAACGCCCTCCGGCAGATCGAAGACATAGCGCGTGAAGGTGGGGCCGGTCGCAACGCGAACCTTGACCGGTGGCCAGTCGCGCCGAACGTCGGCGTCTTCGGCTTTCGCACGCTCGCTTTGACGCAGCTTGCGCTCGGCCTCGTGCAGACGGTTCGTAAGGTTTTCGACAGCGTCATGAGGCAGAGCCGGCGGCGGCCCCTGCCAGCCCTCGGGAAGAAGATCGACATAGACCTTCTCACCGACCGGCGTCGCCAGCAGCGAGACCTTCTGCTTCAGGCCCAACCGGATCGCGCGCCCGTCAGGATCGCTCCGGGCCACCGTGACGTAGCCCGGCGCGGCGGCCGCGAGCCCCTCGACAGACATGTCAACGGGCTGCTTGAAGCTGACGATGACGACATGTCCGGCAAGACGCACGTCCACGCCGGTCGGCTCGTCAAGGTTGAGAACAAGCCGCGCGAACCCGTCGTCGACCGCAATTCGGGCCTCGCCGCGCAGCGCCGCCGCGTTCGACGTCGGCCCCCCCAGTGCCCAAACCACGAGAAACGCGGCGCCGCACGCCATGCGGGCACGACTCGCTCCTCTTTTGCGAAAGGCGTGGAAACCGGCCATCCCGGACGTCCTGTGCGGGCCTGACGGCGCGAAGCCATCACGCCGGAACCTGCACCATAGGGACCGCCCTTTAATACCGGCTTAACCGCCTTAGGTTCGCGGTCTGCCCTCGATCTTGGGAAGATCGGCCGCATTGGGCGAGCGCCCATCGGGCGCACGGGTCGCCAGTTCCACCGTCAGACGCTCTGCCGCCTCCGTCGACATGGCCGCCAAGATATCGGACATCCGGCGCGGATTGATCTGCGTCGCCACGTCGATCAGGATTCGCAGATCGAGCCGATCGAAGATCTTGGCCGCGTCCTTCGGCTTCATGTTTTCATACATAGTAACGAGGCCCTTGAGGCGGGCCGCTTCGGCCTCATCCTTTTTCGCCGCGGCGGCATCGACCTTCGCTTCGACTTCCTTAAGTTCGCTCAACCGCGCTTCGATGCGCTGCTCAGCCGTCTTGAGCAGGCCCTCGCGAATTTCGAGCTCCCGGTCCCGCGCATCGAGTTCCTGCCGCCGCTGCTGCAACTGCTCGAGCAGCGTACGCTCCCCAGCGGACGCGATCGGCTTGTCGGTGGTAAAGGCATTCGGCTTCGCGTTAGCGGCCGCGCCCTTCGCCGTGCCGGCAGGAGCCTCCGGCGTGGCTGCCGCACTTGGCGGCTTTGCCGATTCCTTGTCCCCGCGCTGCGCGGCTTCATCGCCCGAGGCCGCCCCCTTCTCCGTCGCGCGGTCGTTTGCGGTCGCGGCGGCAGGTGCGGCCGGCTTGCTGACCGATCCAGTGATGTCGGGATAGCCCAGCATCTCCTGCGCCCACGAGCGCGTTCCAGCCGGCTTTTCAGGATACTTCGTCTCGGCCAGTTTCACGGCGCCCGGGTCCCGCATGGCGCCAGCCGTCGGCGAATGGTTCCGGCCGTCGGATGAAGCAGCCGTCGCATAAGCCCGCTGCGGCCCGGCGACGATGTACCCGCCGCCGACGACGATCGATGCCGTCTTGAGCGCGAGCAGGCTTGCCATCGCAAAGAGAACGATGGGCAGAAGACGAATGCCGCTGGCGAACTGGATCATGCGGCCTGACCGGTCGTGCGCAGGCGCGCGCGGGCCGCGAAGGCCTGTGCGGCCGCGACCGTCGCGTTCGCTTCAGGAGCGATGGCGGAGATCGTCGCGCCTTGCTCGAGCGGGCGTGCCACCGCGACGATCTGTGCGAGCTTCTTGACCACGTCCTCCCCGGCGGCGATCTGCCGGCCGATGGCCGCGGCGACGGCTTCCGCGCTCTTGAGCCGCGGTCCGAGCGTCTGATTGCAATCCTGCACCGTCAGCTTGAGGCCGCCAATCGCACGCTCAGCGATCTCCGTCGCTGTAATCAACTCGGAGATCGTCGCTTTGAGCGTCTGCTCATCGGCTTTCAATTTCTTGAGACGGTTATTGAGCATCACGCAGTAGGCAATGGTCAGCATCAACAGAATGGCGACCAGGCCCTCAATCATTATACCAATCTGATTGCTCATGGAGTCTCCACGCGATTTCCGGAATCGGCTGTTTCAAACATTGCAAACGTCGTCTGTGGCCGGCGCAACGGCTTCGTTACGCGCACCGACACACGATCGCCGACGCGTCCCATATTCCCCTCGGTCAAGGTGACGTCGCCGCAACGCACCGTCACTGGCGCGTCCGGCCTGATCTCCAAGGGAAGCGTATGCCCGACCTCGAGGCTCATCAGTTGCCGGAGCGGAATCTTCGCTTCATAGAGCACGGCTTCGACGGCAATTTCTGTCTGGCCGATCTCAGTCGCGAGGTGGCCCTCCCAGATCGGGTCGCGGCCGAATTTCTCGCCCATGAACATCTGCAGCAACACATCGCGGATCGGCTCGATGGTGCCGTAGGGCAGCAATAGTTCGATCGTCCCGCCTCGGTCTTCCATATCGACGCGCAGGCGCACCAAGATCGCGGCGTTGGCCGGACGCGATATCGCGGCGAAGCGGGGGTTGGTCTCGAGGCGATCGATCGTGAAACGCACAGGCGAAAGCGGCCGGAACGCCAGTTCAGCGTCCGCGAGCACGATCTCGATCATGCGCTTGGCGAGATTGGATTCGATCGTCGTATACGGGCGGCCTTCGATGCGGATCGCGGTCGCGCCGCGCCGTCCGCCGAGCAACACGTCGATGATGGAGTAGATGAGGCTCGAGTCGACCGTGAGCAGGCCGAAATTATCCCACTCCTCCGCCTTGAAGACGGAGAGGAGGGCAGGAAGCGGAATGGAATTGAGATAGTCGCCGAAGCGCACCGACGTGATGCGGTCGAGCGAGACCTCGACGTTGTCGGAGGTGAAGTTGCGCAGTGACGTCGTCAGCAGGCGCACCAGCCTGTCGAAGACGATCTCCAGCATCGGCAGGCGCTCGTATGAGACCATCGCCGATTCGATGATCGCCCGAATGCCGGAATTCTCGCTGAGCGCGATATCCGACAGACTGAAGCCGAGCAGGCTGTCGATCTCCTCCTGGTTCAGGATACGCTCGGCGCCGGGGGACCCGCTTTTGGTCGTGACAATCGCTTCGGCTTCCGCTTGCGGGGCTGCCGTTTCCGCCTCTTTGCCGCCACCGTTGAGCGTCTTGCCCCACTCCATCGCGAGCGCGCTCTGATCGGAGCCCTCGACCGCCGGTGCAGTGTCCACGCTCATTGAACGACCATTTCCTTGAATAGGACGGCATTGATCTTGCCGGGGGCGATGGCCGCGTTCACACGGCGCATCAGCTCTTCCTTAAGTCTGTACGTGCCCGCCGAGCCCTGCAGGTCCGTCGGTCGAAGCTGACGCAGAAAGACCTGGAAGACGTCCATCACGCGCGGAACGACGGGCTGCACCTGCGCCACGGTGGTCGGGTCCGCCAACTCGAGCGTGATCTTCGCCTTCAGAAACTGCGCGCGTTCGCCATTCCCCGAAAGATTGACGAGCACGTCCGGCAGGTCGAAGAAGGTCGGCGGCTTGGGTGCGGGCGCGGCAACCTTCTCTTCCTTATGTCCGGCAAAAAAGTAATAGGCGCCCCCGCCGCCCCCCGCGAGCAGCAGAACCGCGGCCGCAAGCATGATCAGACGGCCTTTGGTGAGCTTCTTCTTGGGCTTCGCCGACGCCTCTTCTTCGCTTGAGGCGTCGCGCTCCGATTCGGTGGCCTTGGTCGCCATTTCAGTGCCTGGCCGCAAGAGCGGCCTCTCCCGCGAGCGATGAAAGAATCTCAGCAGGCGCCCCACGCCCCGCCGTCGAACTCTAGAAAAAACATGGTTAACGAAACCTTTCCGAGCGCCCCCTGGCGGCAAGAATTGCCGGGAAAGAAATTCCGCAAGGCAGCGGCGGTACGCTGCCGTATCGCGCCATTTCATTGATTTAATTTATATTTTCCGTCTGGCACGACGTCTGCACTGTTCCCGGCGATCGGCGGCTTGGGAGAGCCGCAATCAGCGGGACCGCCGTCCTGGGAAAACGGCGCCTCGCCACGCTAAGGGGAGTTAGGCCGATGGAGAATGCACTCCTGATCGGATTGTCACGTCAGACCGTGCTGCGGCGCAGCCTGGACGTGATCGCCAACAACATCGCCAACGTGAACACGAGCGGCTTCAAGGCCGACAACTCGGTGTTCGAGGAAACGACCATGCCGCTCGCGCGCGACGAGCGCGGCGGCGGCATCAACCGGCGCGTCAGCTTCGTCAACGACCGCGCCACGTGGCACGACTTGCGCCAAGGCGGCATCGAGCTGACCGGCGCTCCCCTCGATGTCGCATTGGACGGCAACGGATTTCTCGCCGTGCAAACGCCGGCGGGCGAGCGGTACACGCGGAACGGCTCGCTGCAGATCAATTCCGCCGGCGAACTCGTAACGTCGACCGGCTTTCGCGTGCTGGGCGAAGGCGGCCCGATCGTGATGCAGCCGCAGGACAAGAACATCACCATCGCAAGCGACGGCTCGATCGCCGCGGGCGACGCGCAGCGCGGCAAGCTGCGGATCGTCGACTTCGCGCAGTCCGCGAGGCTTCAGAAGGACGGCGCCAACAATTTCGTCGCGCCGGCCGGCATGCAAGCCGCGCCGGTCACCACCACACGCGTCATCCAGGGTGCCGTCGAGAAGTCGAACGTGCAGAGCGTCGTCGAGATGACGCGGATGATCGACGTGACACGCACCTACACGACCATCTCGCAGATGCTGCAGAACGAAAGCGATCTGCGCCGCTCGGCGATCGAAAAACTCGCTGACGTGCCGGCGTGAACGGATAGGACCTGAACATGCGCGCGCTCCACACCGCCGCCACCGGAATGATGGCCCAGGAACTCAACGTCCAGGTCATCTCCAACAATATCGCGAACATGCGCACGACCGGCTACAAGCGCCAGCGCGCGGAGTTCCAGGACCTGCTTTATGAGCAGGTCCGCCGCGTCGGCAGCCAAACCTCCGATCAGGGCAACATCCTGCCCGCCGGCATCGAACTCGGCGCCGGCGTCAAAACCGTCGGTACGCCGCGCATCATGACGCAAGGCACGCTGTCACCCACCGGACGCGACTTCGACGTCGCCATCCGCGGTGAGGGCTTCTTCAAGGTTCTGCTACCCGACGGGCGCACGGCCTATACGCGCGACGGCTCCTTCGAACTTGACGCGCAAGGCCGCGTGGTCACGAACCAAGGCTATGTCATACAGCCGGGCATCACCGTGCCGCAGAACGCAAGCCAGGTCACGATCAATGCGATGGGGCAGGTTTCCGTCGTGCTGCCCGGCAATACCGACAGCACCCAGCTCGGCCAGATCGAGCTCTCGATGTTCATCAACAAGGCCGGCCTGCAAGGCATCGGCGACAATCTCTATCTCGAGACGACCGCTTCAGGCACGCCGCAAAACGGAACGCCCAGCGCCGACGGTTTCGGCAACCTGCAGCAGGGCAACCTCGAGCAGGCGAATGTCGAGGCGGTGACCGAGATTTCCGACCTCATCGCGGCGCAACGCGCCTACGAGATGAACGCAAAGGTTATCAGCGCCGCAGACCAAATGCTGTCGTCCACCTCGAACCTCATCCGGTGAGCGCGATGTCCCGCAAGCTTTTCCTCATCGCGACGCTCCTCTTCCCAACCTGCGCGGCTGCGCAAGTCACCACCGTGGCGCCGACCGCCCTGCCCGCGCTCAAGGCGGAGGCGACCGTCACCAGCGACATCGTTCGCATCCGCGACCTGGTGGAGAACGCAGGCGTCGTCGCCGACGTGGCGATTTTTCGCGCGCCCGACCTCGGCCAGACGGGAACGGTCGAGACCGCGCGGATCGTCGACGCCATTCGACCCTACAAACTGGTCGACATCGACACCCGCGGTTTGACGGAAGTTTCCGTCACGCGCACGAGCCGCACTATCACGACGAAGCAGCTCGAGGAGCGCGTCGCGCTCGCGATCGGAAAGCGGCTCGGGACCGGCGACGGAAGGGACGTCGCCGTCAGATTCGACCGCGACGTTCGCGCGCTCGAGATCGACCCTGCCGCCATCGGCGCCTTGCACATGATGCGGCTGGCATACGATCCTTCGAACGGGCGCTTCGACATTGTCTTCGAGCTCCCGAGCGCGACCCACCGGCGCGTCGTGCTGCGCTATACAGGCGTGGCCGTGGAGACCGTGCCGGTCGTCATTCCGCTGCGTCCGATCGGCCGCGGGGAAACGATCCGCGCGAGCGATGTCTCGCTCGAGCGCCGCCCGAAAGCGGACGCTGGCGAAAACCCCGTCGGCAGTCTGGACGCGGCGGTCGGCATGGCGGTGAAGCGGCCATTGCGCATGGGGCTGGCCGTACGTGCCGCCGATCTGATGAAGCCGGAGATCGTGCGGCAGAACGAGGTCGTGACCATCACCTATGAACGTCCCGGCATCGTGCTCAGCGTTCGCGGCAAAGCGCTCGAATCCGGCGCCGAGGGCGACGTCGTCAACGTGCTCAATATCCAATCGAAGCGGACCCTGCAGACGACGGTGACAGGCCCCGGCCGCGTCGCGGCGGCGGCGCTTCCTGCATCCTCGATATCCGCCAAACAATCCGATGTCGCCGTCGCCGCGGCGATCAGTTCCTCCAAGGCCGAGTAATTGTCATGTCAAGCTTCCAGCATCGCGTGAAATGCGCCAAGCGCGTCGCGCTTCTCCTCGTCCTCGGCGGTCTCGTCGCAAACTGCGCCGCCATCGATCGGTTGAAGGGCATCGGCGAACAGCCCGCCCTCTCGAAGATCGACAATCCAGCCGCGCAGGTCGGATACAAGCCGGTGCAAATGCCGATGCCGGCGCCTCAGCCCGCCGTCTACAATCCGAACTCGTTGTGGCGGAATGGATCGCGCGCCTTCTTCAAGGATCAGCGCGCGCACCAGGTCGGCGATATCCTGACTGTGAAGGTCAAGATCACCGATAAGGCGAAGTACGAGAACGAGACGCTGCGCAGCCGCACCAACAAGGAGGATTCCGGCGTCACCGATTTTCTCGGCAGTAAAACGATCAACAATCCCGCCAAGGCGATCCTTCCGGGGCGCCTCCTCACCGCGGATTCGACCGCGTCGAGCGACGGCAAAGGCACGATCGACCGCAAGGAAGAACTCTCGACCAACGTTGCCGGCGTCGTCACGCAGGTCCTGCCGAACGGCAATCTGGTGATCGAGGGCAAGCAGGAGGTGCGGGTCAACTTCGAAATCCGCGAACTCATCGTCGCCGGCATTGTTCGGCCCGAGGACATCGAGAGCGACAACACCATCGATTCCACGAAGATCGCGCAGGCTCGCATCGCCTACGGCGGCCGCGGCCAGCTCACCGACATTCAACAGCCACGCTACGGCCAGCAAGTGCTCGACGTTCTACTCCCCTTCTGATTTACCGCGCGAACGGACGGAAAACCGCTCCCGTTTTTCCTGGACGCGCTCGAGCGGCCGCGCGCCGCACAAGCTCCCCGCCGACCCGCGATCCGGACCGGGCCGGCGACCACGACGCGGCCTCCGGCAACTCCCCGCCGGAGGCCGTGATCGCTTGCATGCGGCGGCGCGATCCGACAACGTGCGCGCCGCAACGGAGAATTCCTATGCCCTTGATCGGAGACGGCCTGCTCGCGGTCTGGACGGATGTCGAGCCGGCCGCGGAAGCGGATTTCAATCTCTGGTACACGCATCAGCATGTTCCCGAGCGCGTCGGCGTCCCCGGCTTCGCCCGCGGCCGGCGCTACGCCGCGCCGGAACGCGACAAGCACCGCTACTGCGCATTCTACGAAACCCAATCGCTCGCCGTGCTCAGCAGCCCGGTCTATGCCGCGCGCCTGAACGATCCGACCGCCTGGACGCGGCGCGTGATGCCGAATTTCCGCAACATGATCCGTGGTGCGTGCCGTACCGTCGCAACCGCCGGCCACGGTATCGGAGGCTCGCTCGCGACCGTGCGTCTCGATCTTCCCCATGGTCCGGAAGGCATCGACGTCACTGCGCTAAAAAGGCTGGCGCACGGCCTTGCCGCGCAGCACGGCATCGTCGGCGCGCATGTCATCGTGCGTGACCGTAGCATCGTCGGCGCACAGACCGTGGAAAGCGCATTGCGTACGACGCCCGACGCATTGTTCGACGCGGCCGTTCTGATCGAGAGCTCGAGCCGGTCGGAACTCGAAGCGCGGCTGTCATCCGCCGAAAGGGAAATCGTTGCGGCATGGCGCGATGCGCCGATTGCGGACGTCGCCGTTTACGACCTTGCGTTCGCGCTCACACCTGAACCGGCATAACCAAGCCGAACGAGCTTCGCCAACGACATCGGGACAATCGAAATCCGCGAGGCGTTCGTCGGACGCCTCGCCTATTCGTATGATTGTCAGGCGTCGCGGTAAACGCGCTCACGCCGTTCATGGCGCTCCTGCGCTTCCAGCGACAACGTGGCGATCGGCCTTGCCTCAAGCCGCCTGAGCGAAATCGGCTCGCCGGTCTCCTCGCAATAGCCGTAGGTGCCGTCGTCGATGCGCGACAGAGCGGCATCGATTTTCGACACCAGTTTGCGCTGCCGATCGCGCGCGCGCAGTTCGATCGAACGATCGGTTTCGGATGACGCGCGGTCGGCAAGATCCGGATGATTTTGGTTCTCGTCCTGAAGGTGCTGCAAGGTTTCGCGCGCCTCCTTCAAGATCTCATCACGCCATGCCAGCAGCTTTTTACGAAAATACTCCTGCTGCTTCTTGTTCATGAACGGCTCTTTGTCCGTCGGCCGATACTGTCGCATTGTCACACGAATGTTTTTTTGCTTGAGCGCAGCCATACGCAAGAAAACCCCCGCTTCCTCGATTCGAGCCTCTCATTCAGTGGAGGCTCCTGGCGCGGGCTTATACTGGCCGGAGGCGGCGCCGACAACAGGGAAAGGACGGGGGATCGGAGCCATTCTACCCTTACCCGGCAACCGCTTAGGGGGACTTCGAGGCGTCCCGGTCTCGCTCGAATTTGGCCAGTTCGACTTCGGCGCGCAGCTCAATCGCAGCGAGAACGGCGTCCAGGCCGCTATCCCCCGACGTATCGGAAAGGCCTGAGGCAGAGGCCCTCAAGCGCCGCAGCGCCGCTGGCTCGAGGGTGCCGGCCAGCAGGCCGACCTTGAGCTCATCAAGCACGTCGAGGGTGCTGCGCCCGCTCCGGACCGCCCTGCGGCGGCGTTCCGCCGGGTCATCGACGGCTTGCAGGACCAGTAGGGCGTCAATTCCACCGACCGCGCGCAGAGCTGGCGTGGCCGCCGGGCGTCTTGCCTCGGCCTCCGCCGCCACCTGGAACGCTTCGCCGCCCGATAATTTCCGGGCCGCGCCGGTGCTTGCCGTCCGGCTCGCGGTGCTTTTGGCTTCGACCTTCATGGGCCCAATCCGCCTGATCCAGGCGGGAAGCTCGGCCTTTATGGTTAATAATTCCTAAATCCGCCCGGCAATATCTGCCCGGTGCGGACCTCGAGCTACGGCAAAAGCCGCCGGCCATGTCTGAACAATAAAAAAATATTATTTATTCTCAGCATCTTAACTGACCTCTCGACCTGGCACGCGTCTCGCATGGCGTCGCGCGGGAGAAAGAGGGAGTTCAGTCATGAAGGCCGCGCCGCGCGCGCTCCTCGCCATTGCCGCCATCCTGTCTTGCCTTGCGGGAGCAATGCCGGCGGATGCCGCCTCGCGCATCAAGGACCTGGCCAGCATCGAGGGCGTTCGGCAGAATCAGCTCATCGGCTACGGCCTCGTCGTCGGTCTTAACGGCACCGGCGATTCGCTCAACAACGCCCCCTTCACCAAGCAGTCGCTGCAGGCGATGCTGGAGCGGCTGGGCGTGAACGTGCGCGGCGCGCAACTGCGCACTGGCAATGTCGCCGCCGTCATGGTGACCGGCAACCTGCCGCCGTTTGGCACGCAGGGAACGCGCATGGACGTCACCGTCTCGGCGCTGGGCGATGCGAAAAGCCTGCAAGGCGGCACCCTTCTCGTCACCCCGCTCCTCGGCGCGGACGGAAACGTCTATGCGGTCGGTCAAGGCTCCGTCGCGATCGGCGGCTTTCAGGCGGAAGGCGACGCAGCGAAGATCACGCGGGGCGTGCCGACCGTCGGGCGCATCGTCAACGGCGCGATCATCGAGCGCGAGATCGACTTCGCGCTGAACCGGCTGCCGCAACTCCGCCTGGCGCTGCGCAACGCCGATTTCACGACGGCAAAGCGGATCGCGGCCGCCGTCAACGATTTCATCGGCGGCGCTGTCGCAGAGCCGCTCGACCCTTCGACGGTGCAGGTCACCATCCCGAAAAAATATCCCGGCAACGTCGTCGCGTTATTGACCGAGATCGAGCAGTTGCAGGTCGAGCCCGATCTCGCCGCCAAGATCGTCATCGACGAACGCTCGGGCATCATCGTCATGGGGCGCGACGTTCGTGTGTCGACGGTCGCGGTCGCGCAGGGCAATCTCACGGTGACGATTTCGGAGACGCCGCAGGTGAGCCAGCCGGCGCCGCTCTCACGCGGACGCACGCGCGTCGTACCGCGCACGCGCATCGGCGTGCAGGAAGACGGCAAGAAATTCGCCATGGTGCAGGAAGGCGTCTCGCTGCAACAAGTCGTTGACGGATTGAATGCCCTCGGCATCGGGCCGCGCGACCTCATCGCGATCCTGCAAGCGATCAAGGCCGCCGGCGCGATCCAAGCCGACATCGAGGTGATGTGATGGCGTCTGTCGCGACGGCAGCGTCGAGCGCCCTCACGCGCATCGATCCGACGGCGTTGCGGGCGACGTCCTCGACAACCCCCGCGGCATCATCGACGCAAACCCTGCAAGCGAAGGCACGCGCCAAGGCTGAGGACTTCGAAGCGGTGTTTCTGAATTCGATGTTCCAGCAGATGTATACCGGCATCGACGGCGACGGCCCCTTTGGCGGCGGCACCGGCGTCGGCGTGTGGCGATCGTTTCTCACCGACCAGTTCGCGAAATCGATGGTGAAGGCCGGCGGCATCGGCATCGCCAACGACGTCTATCGCTCGCTTCTCGCCCATCAGGAGATCGCCACGAAATGACGCGCCTTTCGCCCCACGGCGAGCCAGCCGCCGCAACGCCATCCGCCCCACCTATCTCCAAGGCTGAATGCCGACAATTGGTCGACAATCTCTTGCGCGTCATGGATTCGCTCCTGTCCACGGTCGAGCAGGAGACCGAGCTCGTACGCGAAGGAAAGCTCGCAGAAGCGACGGCGCTCGTCGCGGAGAAGGGTGAACTCGCGAGCCGCTATCTCTCCGACACGACGCGCCTCAAAGCGAACGCCGCGGCAATATCCGAAGCGCTTCCGGAAACGCTCGCGCAGTTGCAGCAGCACCACGATCTCTTCCGCGCCCTGCTGCAGATCAACCTCGCGGTGCTCGCCACGGCGCATGCCGTATCGGAAGGCATCATCCGCACCGCCGCGGGAGAAGTCGCACGCAAGGCGGCGCCGCAGACCTACGGAGCGTCCGGCCGCCCCGTCGCCACACCACGTTATGCGTCGCAGCCGGTCGCCGTAAGTCGCACGCTCTGATGTCGGGGCTGTGCGTTCGGTCACTAAAATGCGTCGAATTTTACCGCCTTTCTGTAGAGGTCCTTAACCGCGCTACCTAACGCGTCATTTACGGCCCGCAGCTAAAATACAGATTCGCGGTACGGAAAAGCCTGACTGTCTATTCAGGAGGCTGACGTGGAGACCGATACAGCGGGCCGCGCGGGCATGAGTCCGGCGCGCTCCGCGACAACGCTACGAGGAACCGGACGCGGCGTCAGCGCGACAACCGCGATCGAACCGACGCAGGCCGTGGCGGCCACCGCTCCCGCCACGGATCCTCACAACGACCAATCGCAGCAAGGACCTTCCCGCTGGTCGATGGGAGCCGGCGTGCGCGCCGCGCTGATGCGGGTGATGGAACAGCGCAGCGGCCGCACTTCTCGGCGCGCCAACGATCGCGTTCTGCAGCGGGCTCGCGCTTATGACCGAACCGGCGAAAGCGCACGAAACCTCGACGACGACGTGGCGCATACCGACATTCAAACTTGAGCGGCGGGTTCGCACGGACCGTACCGGTAAACCTCAAGGACGCCGACGTCGGCGGTTACCACTGATTAACCATGTTTTTTTACGCCGAATAGAGACGGCTGTGGGAACTTTCGGCCGGTCGATCCGAATGATCGACCTATCCGCCAGTATGGCATCCGACCAGAAAGGTTCCTTCAAATGGCTTCCGGTATCACCATTTCCGCCGGCGTCCGGCAGAATTTGCTTGCGCTGCAGAACACGGCGTCGCTTCTGAGCACGACGCAGAACCGTCTCGCCACCGGCAAGAAGGTCAACTCCGCGCTCGACAACCCGACGAGCTTCTTCACC
>JBDHSU010000046.1:0-27939 GCA_039808325.1 Variibacter sp.
GCAAGGAATCGAGACGATGATCGTCGGCCAACAAACAATGTGATGTTCGGAGGAACGAAAGAGATGTCCTGGATTACGCCGACCAGACTATTTCGAACGCTTTGCAGCGGAGCGTTGATGACCGCCGCGATCGCGCTCACGGTGACGGGCGCGCGCGCCGAAAGCTGGGACGATGTGATCGCCGCGGCGAAGAAGGAGGGCCGCGTCGTCTTCTACAACAATCTCCAGCCGAACGGCATCGAGCCATTGCTGCAGAAGTTCCGCAATGCCTATCCGGACATCAAGATCGAACAAATCCGCCTCGGCAGCAACGCGCTGATCGAACGGTTCCAGACCGAACAGACGGCCGGCCGCTACATCGCCGACGTCATGATCACCTTTCCCGACGAGCGCATCGACGAAGACCTCAAGCAAGGCTGGATGACGCAGTGGACGCCGCCCGAGCTTTCCAACTTCCCGGCGGAGATCAACAAAGAGAACAAGATCTTCACGCTGCAGTACTCGCGCGAGGCGATCATCTGGAACAAGAACCTGGTGAAGCCGGCCGACGCGCCGAAGGAATGGACCGACCTGTTCGACCCGAAATGGAAAGGCAAGGTCGGCATGAACCCTCCCTGGCGCTCGGTCGCGATACAGCAAGTCGTCGCGTTCTGGGAGAAGCTCGGCATCAAGGATCCGGCCGAGAAGATGAAGGCCAACGACGTTCGATTCTTCGAGGGGTCCGGCGGCATCGTGCAAGCGGTCATCCGCGGCGACGTGCGCGTGGCCGAACTGACCGACCTGCCGCTCAATCCGCTGCTGGAGGACGGCGCTCCGCTCGGCTTCATCTATCCGAAGTCCGGCACCTCGCTGTCCGCCAACAAGGCTTTCGTCATCGCGAAGGCCCCGCATCCGAACGCCGCCAAGGTGTTTCTCAACTGGCTGATGACGAAGGACGGCCAGGAAGCCCTGCAGAAATTCGCCGGGCTCTCGGTCACCCGCAAGGGCATCGCGCCGCTTTCACATCTTCCGGCAACGTCGGCGTTAAGCAACGTCGTCGAAGGCGAAGCGCTTCTCACGCCGGAAAAGCAGACGGAGATGATTCGTCACTGGCGCACGGTGTTCGGTGTCCGCTGAGCGATCGCCACGCGATCACGGGAACATGAAGAGGTTGCGACAGGCATGATATGGCCGTTGACGCCTTGAACGTGCAAGGCCTCCCGCCGCGCCCCGCGGTTAAGCGCGGCGCGGCCGGACACGCGCTCGAGACTCTCTATCTCGCCACCTACGCGGTCGTCATCGCGCTGGTGTCGATCCCGGTCGTCGCGCTGCTTTATGGCAGCTTCCGCACCAGCGCGCCTGGAACACCGGGCGAGTGGACGCTGCGGAATTATGCCGGCCTGGCGTCCGAGGGCGTGACGCACGCCATCTGGGACACGCTGTGGATCGGCCTCGTGTCGGCGGCGCTTTGCGTCGCCATCGGCACCACGTTCGCCCTGCTGCTTCACCGCACCGACTTCAAATACACGAAGCTCATCGCGGAGACGATCAACCTCGCGTTCTATTTCCCCTCGTTCATTCTGGCGATGGCCTGGATCATCATCGGCGCGCCGGGCGGCATCTGGAACGCACTCGTCGACGACACGCTGGGCCTCCCCGCGCTGCGCGTGGATATCTATACGGGCGCCGGCATCGTCTTCGTGATGGTGCTGCATCAGATTCCGTTCGTCTATCTGACCATGCGCGGCCCGGTCATGAATATGGACGGCATCTACGAGGAGGCCGCGCGCACCTCGGGGGCAAAGCCGCTGGCGGTGCTGCGGCGCGTGACACTCCCGCTGCTCAGCTACTCGCTGATCTCGAGTTTCATCCTCACCTTCATCATCTCCATCGAGCAGTTCGCCATTCCCGCGCTGATTGGCATTCCCGGCCAGGTGAACATGCTGGCGCCTCAGCTTTATCTGCTGGTGCGCTTTTCGCCGGCCGATTACGGGCTCGCCGCCGCGATCGGCATCACATTGAGCATCATCACCGGCATCGCCATCTGGGCGCAGCGGCGGGTGACCAAGGCAGGTCGCTTGACGACCGTTACCGGCAAGGCTGGGCGGATCGAGCCGATCGCTCTCGGACGCTGGAAATGGCCGGCCTACATCCTGTCGTTCGGCTTCGCGTTCCTCGGCCTCGCATTGCCGCTTGTGATCCTCGTCTACACCTCCGTGCTGAAATGGTTCACCGCTAATCCGCTGGCCGGAATGTACACGACGCGGAACTATCGGTTCATCTGGGAGAGCGCGTCCACGGCACAAAGCTTCTGGAACACCTTGATCGTGTCCGGCGTCGGCGCCGCGGCGGGCGTCGTCCTTGGCCTCGCCATCGCGTATTTCACGCTCAAGATGCAGCCGCGCGGCTATCGCACGCTCGATCTGCTCGCGACCTTGCCGTTTGGGGTGCCGGGGATCGTGCTCGGGCTCGGGCTGTTGTGGGCTTATGCCTACTTGCCATTGCCGCTCTATGGGACACTGGCGCTGATGGTTGTCGCGTTCGTCACCCGCTTCCTGCCTTACGCGACCGAGACGATCGGCGGACAACTGGTGCAGATCGACAAGAGCCTCGAAGAGGCCGCATGGGTGAACGGGGCGACGCGGCTCGGCGGCGTCACCAAGGTGTTGCTGCCGTTGCTGCGGCCGGCGATGCAGGGCGCTTACTTTCTGCTGTTCATGGCATTCTTCCGCGAGATCTCCTCCGCGGTGCTGCTTTACGCCGCCGACACCATGGTCATCTCGATCGCCATCTGGTCGTTCTTCGAGCAGGCGAATTGGGGGCTGGCGAGTTCGCTCGCCGTCGTCGCCACCGTCATCATCTTCCTCGGCACGCGGCTGGTCGACTGGCTCGTCCCCGCGGTGCAGCGCCGCTGACATGTGAGGCTTTGAATGAGCATCGGCGTTTCGGGCCTGATCAAGAACTTTGGCGCGGCGACGGTCGTCCACGGCATATCGTTCGACGTCGCCCAGGGTGAATTCTTGAGCCTTCTGGGGCCCTCCGGATGCGGAAAAACCACGACCCTGCGCTGCATCGCCGGCCTCGAAAATGCGCAGGGCGGCACGATCACAATCGACGGTGAAACCGTGCTGCAGCCGGACAGCCGCCTCATGGTGCCCGCGCATGACCGGCAGGTCGGCATGGTGTTCCAGTCCTACGCGATCTGGCCGCACTTTTCCGTCGCTGAAAACGTCGGCTTTCCCCTTTCGGTCCGCAAAGTACCGAAGGCCGATATCGTCCGGCAGGTGGACGACGCGCTCACGATTGTCGGGCTGCAACACCTCAAGGACCGGCAGCCCTCACAGCTTTCCGGCGGACAGCAGCAGCGCGTCGCGCTCGCGCGCGCCATCGTCGGCAATCCGAAAGTCCTGCTCTTCGACGAGCCGCTGTCGAACCTCGACGCCAAGCTGCGCGAGGGAACGCGGATCGAAATCCGCCGTCTGCAGCGCAAGCTCAACGTCGCCGCCGTCTACGTGACGCACGACCAGGAGGAAGCGCTGTCGATGTCCGACCGCATCATCGTCATGGAAAGCGGCCGGATCATGCAAGCCGGCGCGCCGAAAGATCTTTACCGCCGGCCGGCCAACCGCTTCGTCGCGGATTTCGTCGGGCACGCCAGCTTCATCGACGTCACGCCTTCCGCGAACGGCGGGACATGGACGACGGCCGGCGGCGCGACACTTTACGTCGACGACGCGGACCTGCCGCGCGCGGAACACTATCAGGCCATGCTGCGCCCGGAAGGAATCGATATCGCGGCGGGTTCCGCCGGACAGGCGGAGACATCCGGCATCAATCGCCTGTCCGGCCGGATCAAGGATAGTCAATATCTCGGCGCCCACACGGAATATGCCGTCGAGGCCGCCGGCACGACGATCCGCGTCCATTCCCGCCAGGACTTCGCGGCGGGCGCCCCGGTGACGCTGACGTTTCCGAAGGATAATTGCCGCCTCGTCGCGGCCGGGTAGCTGAAATAGGGCGCGCGGGAATGCGGTGGGGCGCGGCCGGCTCAGCCCAACCGAAGCGCCCGCGCAAGCTCGCGCGCGGAGCGGTTCTCGATGTCGAGGACGATCTCGCAAATCCGCCTTGCCTGATCCTCGGCGATCGCCAGCGACGACGACGCCAAGAACTTGGCGACGACGCCGTCCTGGTCGAGCGCACGCTCTCCCGCGCCGCTGTTGACCCGCACGTGCCGGAACAGCTGCCGGCCGTCCCGCAGCGTCACCTTCACGCCGCCGGAGAAGTAGGTCGGGAACGACGAATTGGGATCGATCGCGCATTTGACCTTCTGCGCCAGCGCCAGTGCCGTCTCGTCGGCGATGGCCGCGTCCTGGAGTTCCGGCAGGCCGAAACGCCCTTTCAGAAGGCACGTCGCGACCACGAACTGGGCGCTGAATTTCGCCTCGTAGTCGCTCGTCGGCCGCTCCTTCGCCGCCGCCGGCTCGGCGACGATCGGCATCGTGTTTCTGGGAAGAAACGCTTCCACCGCGACAATCTCGGCCGGGTCGAGCGACGCATGCAGTTCGATTGCGGCGTCGGCGCAACCGTGGATGAAATGACAGACCGGATACGGCTTGATCGCGGTATCGGCGAAATGCCAACGCTCGCCGAGGCCGGCGGCGATGTGTTCGAGATCGATGTCGGCCGCATAGCCTTGCAGATAGGCGTGGAACAGCCCGAACTTGCCCTCATAGGGCCGCGACGGCCCGACGAAGCCGGCCTTCGCAAGATGCGCCGCGGTGATCCCGGCGACCGCCGCCCAGCCCGGATGGAAGCGCTTCGTCCATGCGCCCTCCTCCAGGAAGACCTGCACGCCCGAGGCCGTGCTCGCGGCAATGCCTTGCGCCGAAACCATTTGATCCGGGTCGAGCCCGAGGAGCTTCGCCGCGACAAGCGTGGCGCTGAAATGCGAGATCACGCCGGTGGCATGAAAACCGACATGGTGGAACCCGCCTTTCACGGTCGCGCCGATGCGCACCGCCGCTTCCATGCCCACCATATACGCGGCGAGAAACGCGCGGCCGTCCGCGCCGAGCGCCTCGCCGAACGAGAGCGCGCAGGGCAGCGAGGCGGCCGTCGGATGCACGATGCTGGTCAGATGCGTGTCGTCGAAATCGAGACCGTGGATGAGGATGCCGTTGAGCAGCGCGGCGTCGCGTACGGGAAGCTGCTCCTTGCGGCCGATGACGCTGCAGGCGCCGGATTCTCCGAGCGCGACGGCGCCCGCGGCGGCGCGATCCGCAAACGGGTAGGCATTGGAGGCAAGACCGACGCCGAGACCGTCGAGAATCTGCAGCTTCGCGCGCTCGCGCACCGCCGCGGGCACGCCGTCGAACGTCAGCGCCGCGGCGAAACCTGCGAGGTCACGAGCGGGCGGTGTCGCCATATTCGGCATCTGGACGGCGGCATGAGCCATCGCGCGTTTCCTCCTTCTTCCACACCGCCTGCCGCGAAGATGAAACGGGCAGCCCCCCGGTTGTGGTCCGATCACACAACCGCAATACCGTTCCGGCCGCAAGCGCCACGAAAAATCCCGCAGCATCGTGTTGCATTTCATTGTATACACGCGTATGCGATAACGCAACTTCGGAGCCGTCAGGCCCTGTCGGCTTCGCTCCGGCCGAAACAATCTTGGCCCGGCGCCCGCGTCCGGGCAGGGGAGACTGAACATGCAAGACTATGACGTGATCGTCGTCGGTGCAGGCAATGCGGCGCTCGCCGCCGCCGTCTCGGCGAAGGAGAACGGGGCCGAGCGTGTCGTCGTTCTTGAAAAGGCGCCGCGCGAGATGCGCGGCGGAAACACACACTGGAGCGGCGGCGTCTTGCGTTTCGCTTTCGACGATCCGCGCGAAATCGGCGGCCTGCTTCCAGGAGTGGAGGAGGAGTTCGAGAATTTCTACGACGGCGTCTCGCCCTACACGAAGGCGGATTATCACGGCGACCTGATGCGCGTGACCAGCGGCCGCACCGACCCGGTTCTGTCGAAGACCCTGGTCGAGAACTCCAAGGACACGGTCTATTGGATGAACAAGACCGGCCGCATCAAGATGGAGCCGGCCATCACGCTGTCCGCGGTCAAGAAAGGCAACGTCATGGTGTGGGCGCGCGGCCTCGTGGTGCGTGCCGAGCACGAGGGCGTCGGCCTCTCGCGGAGCTGGTTTGCGACAGCCGAATCGATGGGCATCGATATCCGCTACGGCAGCGCGGCAACGGAGCTCATCGTCAACGACGTCGGCGCGGTGTCCGGCGTGAAGCTGCGTGACGACGACGGTCTCAAGACCTTGACCGCCCGCTCGGTCGTTCTGGGCTGCGGCGGCTTCGAGGCGAATGTGCAGATGCGCACGCAGCATATCGGCCCTCTCGTCGGCGCCGCCAAGGTGCGCGGCACGCCGCACAACCAGGGCGACGGCTTGCGCATGGCGATGGCGATCGGCGCGATGCCCTGGGGGCAATGGAGCGGATGCCACGCGACGCCGATCAGCGCCGACTGGGGTGAATTCGCCCCGCGCGAGCTCACCGATCGCAGCAATCGGCTGAGCTATCTTTACGGCGTCATGATCAACCGCAAGGGCAAGCGGTTCCTCGACGAAGGCGAGGACACGGCCCTGTTCACCTACGCGAAATTCGGACGCGCGATCCTCGCCCAGCCGGGCGCCAAGGCGTACCAACTCTTCGACTCGAAGGTCGTTCACCTGCTCGAGCCCCGCTATCGGACCAGCGAACCGATCAAGGCCGACAGCCTCGAGGAACTCATCGCGCAGCTCGACATCGACGATAAGGAGCAAGCGCTCAAAACGGTGCTCGAATACAACAAGGGCGCACGCGACGAGGCCGGCTTCGACCCGACCAAGCGTGACGGCCTTTGCTCGCACGGCCTGGATCCGGAAAAAACGAACTGGGCGCTCAAGCTCGATAAGCCGCCCTACTACGCCTACAGCGCGACCGGCGGCATCACGTTCACCTTCGGCGGGTTGCGGGTCAACGAAAAGACGGAGGTGATCGGAACCGATTGGCGCCCGATCAAGGGACTTTACTGCTGCGGCGAGATGATCGGCGGCCTATTCTACGATAACTACCCGGCCGGCACCGGCCTCGTCTCGGGCGCCACCTTCGGCCGCATCGCGGGACGCAACGCCGCCGCACGGCCCTAGATCACGATGATTTTGGATCGAATCGATCCAAAATCATGAACGTGATCGACTCTCATAACTTAGAACGGGATGCGGGCGGAAAACCGCTCCCGAAAAGCGGGAACCGGTTTTCGGAAAAGCAGGCCCTCGGGCTCGGCCCGGGGGATCATGCTCGAACGGAACGATAACGACCGTCTGATTCGATGCTGTTGGATCAGACCCGAGAGAGGACGCTATGGATGCAATGAATGCGCAAGCGAATGGGACGATCGCCGAGCGACTGGCGGCGCTGATCTGTGCGTTCGACAAGAGTCGGCTCACCGCGAAGGCACTGTCGCAGGCGAAGATGTGCATCATCGACACGGTCGGCGTAACGCTTGCCGGCATCCCGGAGCCGTGCACGCAAATCCTGCTGAAAACACCCGGCGTTGCGGACGCTCCGGGCCCCGCACTCATCGCCGGCACCGAACGGCGCACCAGCGCACTCGACGCGACGCTGATCAATGGTACCGCCTCGCATGCGCTCGACTACGACGACTTCAGCGGTGTACTCGGCGGCCACCATTCCGTGCCGCTCGTTCCGATGCTGATCGCATTGGCTGAGGACCGGCGTTGCAATGGCGAGCAACTGCTTCTCGCCTATGTCATCGGCGTGGAAACCGAAATCAGATTGAGCCGCGCCGTCAATTTCCATCACTACGACAAAGGCTGGCACCCGACGGCGACGCTCGGCGTCATCGGCGCAGCAGCCGCCGCTTCGCACATGCTGGGCCTCGAGGCGGAGCGGACCGCGACCGCGCTCGCCATCGCCGCCTCGCTCGCGAGCGGCATCAAGGCCAATTTCGGCACCATGGTGAAGCCGCTGCATATCGGCCAATGCGCCCGCAACGGCCTTCTGGCCGCGCTGCTGGCGGAAGGCGGATACGACGCGGCGGCCGACGCCTACGAACATCACCAGGGCTTCCTGAACGTTTTCAACGGCCCAGGCACGTTCGACATCGAGAAGGCATTCGCGAATTGGGGCGAGCCGCTGGAGATCGAAGCCGATACTATCGGCCTCAAGCAATTTCCCTGCTGCGGCAGCACGCATCCCGCGATCACGATGATGCTCGACCTCGTGCGCGAGGAGAAGATCACGCCCGCCGACGTGGCGGCGATCGAAATCCTGCCGCACGGCCGTCGTCTGCGCCACACCGACACGCCGCATCCGACGACACCGCTCGAGGCGAAGTTCAGCGTGCAGTATGTCGTCGCCCGCGCGCTGGTCGATCAGGCTGTCCGCCTCAAGCACTTCGAAGGCGCGGCGCATACCGAACCCGCGATCTCAGCCCTCCTCGCGAAGACCCAGGCCCGGCCGCATCCCGATATGGCCGACGACGCCGCGGAGCAGTGGGGCGCGGAGGTGATCGTCACTACTAGCGACGGCCGCAAGCTATCGCGACGCATCGAGAACCTTGTCGGCCGCGGCGGCAGCCGCCCGATGCGCTCCGACGAAATGTGGGAGAAGTTCAACGATTGCGCCAAGCGTGTTCTGCGGCGCGATCAGATCGCACCGCTGTTCGAGCGCCTGGAAACGATCGAGAAAATGACCGACATCGGTCAGCTCACACGGCTGATGCAGGCGACCGCCTCGGACACGGCGCCGCGCAAAGTCACCTTCGCTCCAGCCAGCGCGCAGGAAGCGCCGGAGACGAACTGGGTGCCATAAGCATCCGTGCCAGAAGCACGCGCATCGCGCCGGCGGCGACCATGCGGTCTACGCTGGCTCGAGCCGGATCGGGTGCACGCCCTTGTAGAGCACCGTGCGGCCGAGTTCGTAGAGCCGTTCACCGCCCTCCACGATCGTGAGAAAATGATTGCCAGCAAGCGGCCCCGCCTTGCTTGCGAAGCTCGTCGGCCCATAAGCGAGAAGAATCTCGGTTTCGCTCACGCCGCCAGGGTAGAGAATGATCTGCCCCGGCGCCGGGTGGCTCGTCGCGTTCTCGTAGCCGACGCCGAAGTCCAAATCGCCGAGCGGCATCCAAACCGCCTCCCCGCTCCAGCGCACATGCACGATCTCGCTGACGAACGGGAGCGCGCGCGTGAAGGCCGCGCAAGTCTTGGGGGCCGCCTGAAGTTCCAGCTTCGCGACGAAAGAGAACGATCCGGCTGTAATCTTGAGACGATCCATAGGACGAAGCCCTTCAGGGATGGCGCGGAGACATAACCGCTCAAGCGGCGCCATGCTCCTTAATGGTTGACTTGTATTGCTGCAAGGCGACGGCCTTGTCACTGGAGGCGATGAGATCCTCCAAGATCTTTAGCAGCGCGTGAAATTGCTCTTTCGAGAGCGGCGCGAATTCAACATCGTTGATCTCGCTTTGATACGGGGCGAGTTGTCGCAGCAGGGCTTTACCCTTGTCCGTGACAGCGAGCGCGATCCGGCGACGGTCGGCGGAATCCTGCGTCTTTTCGATCAAGCCCATGGCCTGAAGCTTGCTCGTGACCGTCGTCACGAACGCGCCGCTCATATGCAGGTGGTCGGCTACGGTCTTCACGTTGACGTCGCCGTCAAGGCCGAGGTGCCCGATCGAGATCAGGATCGTGTATTCGATCCCGGCGAGTCCGATCTGGCGCGCGTGGCCGTCGCGGATCGTTTCATGACGCGCCATGAACGCGAAGATGTTGTGCACCAGCCGGCGGAAGTCCCGATCCGTCCCGTTGTTCAGCAATTCGGGGCGCGAAATGGTCAAGGGAATCGATTCTTTCGCCACCACGGATTTGATCGCGTCGCTGCGTTTCGCGGCTAATGTGCGCTCCATCTTATTCTTGTTCCGCGACACGAATCGCCTCCCGGCTCTCACTCGTCTAAAGTTAGCGGACTTCGCCGCTGGGGCGTAAAGCACCCCCTGCGGCAGGCTGAAGGCTCCACGCAGTCGTGCCTGAAGGCGCACCGCACCAGCCGTCGGACGGCCCGCAAATCCGGCTTCAACTTCCGCCTGCCCACGGAAAGACTTTGTAACATAGCTATGTTTCATTGTATATTGCCGGGGCGCAAAGAGGAATTTCCGTGTCCATCGATCTCCGAACATTCCGCAACGCGCTGGGCCAGTTTCCGACCGGCGTCGTGATCGCGACCGCACGCACGCGCGACGGGCAGCGCGTCGGAATGACGATGAGTTCGTTCAATTCCGTCTCTCTCGACCCGCCGCTGGTCCTCTTCAGCGTGCATCGCCAGGCGCTGACATTCGCCGTTTGGCAGTCGATCGAGAAATACGCCATCAATGTCTTGAACGAGGAGCAGGAGCAGCTCTCGAACCAGTTCGCGCGGGCGCACGGCGACAAATGGGGCGAGATCGAACCGCTCACCGGCAAGACCGGCGTTCCCATGATGCCGAACGCCGCCGTGGTGTTCGAGTGCGAGCCTTATGCGCGTTACGACGGCGGCGACCACGAGATTTTCGTCGGCCGCGTCGTGGCGCTGCATGAGCATGCCTTCAACCGCGGCCGCCCGCTGGTCTTTTTCGACGGCCGGTATCGCCAGCTCTCGAGTTCCGCATCGGCCCATACGCCGCCGCCCGACGTGCTACAATACGGGTGGTGACCCGAACGCACGGCTCCAGCGCACCGCAGTCGTCTCACGCAGGAAAAGCACCATGGCTGTCAATAAAGAACACAAGGAATTCCACGCGGTCGACATGTCCGCCGGCTGGGAAACGCCGCCCGGCTACCCTGCGGGCATTCAGCAGAAGATCTTGTCCGGCGCTCTCGATGAGAAGAACAAGCGCGGCAGCCGCTCGCGCTTGTTGCGGTTTGCTCCCGGCGTGTTCACCACCGAACCGTTCGTTCACGACTACTGGGAAGAGGTCTATCTCGTGTCCGGCGATCTCACGGTCGGCAACGACAAGAAGGGCGAAGGCGGCACGGCGTTCGCGCCGAACACTTACGCGTCACGCCCGCCGGGCGCCTATCATGGGCCGTTCAAGTCCAACGGCGGCTGCGTGCTGTTCGAAATTCACTATTTCGATCCGGTGTGATTTACACCGGGCGCATCTGTAGGCGGCGGATCGGCTAATGCGCGGCCGCCGCGAAATCCTGCGTCACATTCGATCGCACCACCCGCGCGCGGCGTGTCGTCGCCGGCGTATTGCGGCTGCGGCCGACGAAGCGCGGAACGCCGGCGGTGATGACGCCGCCGAGCGCCGCGATGTCGCCGTGCCTGATCGCCGCGAGCGCCGTTGACTGCGTACCGCCGTCCGGCGCATCGAGAAGAACGATGTCGGCCGCAGCGCCCGCCTTCAGCAATCCGCTGTCGAGACGGTAGACGCGCGCGTTATTTCCCGTCGCGGCGCAGATCGCCTGCTCCGGCGCCATTTCCGTCAGGCTCGACAGATGCGCGATCGTATAGAGCATGCCGAGCGGCATGATGCCGCTGCCGGTCGGCGTATCCGTCGCGATGATGAAGCGATCGAACGCGCCGTGCTGCATGGCGAGCCGGCCGCACAGCAGCGTCGTGCGCAGATTGCCGGCGGTGCACACCTGCAGCGCCATCTCGCTTTCCTTGATGACGCGCTCGAAGTCGGCGTCCGGCATCGCCGTCGGCCCGCCGTTGATATGAAACGAGACGTGCGGGTGCATCTTGAGCAGATGATCGCCGGTGATCGCGCCCGATCCCGGGATCGACGAACCGCCGGTGTGACAGGTGGTGATCAGGCCCGCCGCCTTCGCATCCGCCACCAGCGGCACGTAGTCGTAGGCCGTTTTCACCCCGCCGAAACCGGCCTTCGCAAGCTTCACGCCTTTCGCCGCAAGCTCGGTGAAATCGTCCTTCTTCAGTCCCGGCTCGAGAATGACTGAGCCGGCGACGACGCGCATGCCGCCCGGCCGGTACTCGGCAAAGCAGCGCTGCGCCGCAACCGCGAGCGCCTTGACTCCCTCGACATCGCGCGGCCGGCCCGGCACGTGCGCCTCGGACGCCGAGATCGACGTCGTCACGCCGCCGTGCAGATAGCTCTCGAGATAGCCGACGGTGCGCTGGCGCGGCGTGTAGTCGCCGAAGGTGATGTGGACATGGGAATCGATCAGGCCGGGAACCGCCGTCATGCCGCCCGCGTCGATGACGACATCCGCCGCCTCGACAGCGGCCGATGATGCCGTCCCGACGCTGACGATCTTTCCGGCCTCCGTCAGGATCGTGTCGCCCGCCGCCTTCGGGTCATGCCAATCACCGGAAACGATCTCGCCGAGATTGGTGACTGCGATTCTCATGACGCCTCACTCCGTTCAGTGCTTGGACGCGGCCAATTCGTCGGCGAGGTTATACGTGCCGAGCAGATGCTCGACCATCCCGGTGGCCGAGTTCCAATCGTAAGTGCGGAAGCTGTGGCCCGCCGTCACGAACCGCGCCCCGGCATAGAACATCTCGTACTGCTGGTGACGCGAGCCGAACTCCGAGCCGATGGCGTCCCAGCAAGCCTTGAGGAATTTGACCTTGTCCTCCGGCGCCATGCTGGCCGCGCGCTGCGTCGTATGGATGATCTTCTTCAGTGCCGGGTCTTTGAAATCCTCGATCGAGGACGGCAGCATGATCAGCGCGCCGCCGGACAACTCGCGAATCGCGGTGACGAACTGCGGATAGAGATCCTGCGTCAGCACTTGCGCCGCGTACATGAAGTGCTTGTTCGGCACCCAGTAGTCGCCGTATTTCGAACCGCTCGCCTCCATGCCGGAGAGCATCGCCTCCACCATGCTGGCCTGCGCGGCCATGTAACCGAGCTTCTCGCTGACGGAAGGAATCTTCGTCGTTCCGATCGCTTCCGTCAGACGCCGCGCCAAGCCGGCAAGGAACTTGATCTTCACGGAGAGACGAATCTGCGCCTGATAGTTCTGGTAGGAATGGCCCTGCGTCTCGTGGAACTGCTGGCGGCACATGTCGGGATCGCGGTAGACGAAGATGCGATCCCACGGCACTTTCACGTCATCGAAATAGACGAGCGCATCGTTCTCGTCGAAGCGCGACGAGAGCGGATTGTCGAAGATCGACACCGCCGAGGACTCGTAGGACTTGCGAGAGAGAACGCGAATTCCCTTGGCGTTCATCGGCAGCGCGCAGGAGAAGGCGAGATCTTCCTCGCCGGGCTTGAGCGGTTGCAGGTTCGCGACCAGGACCTCGTTCGCCATGATCGAGCTCGTGCCGAGCATCTTGGCCCCGCGGATGGTGATGCCGCCGGAATCCTCATCCACGATCCGCGCGACCAGGTCGTCCGCCTGCTCCCCCCAATCCTTGGAGCGCTCCGCCTGCGGATTGATGATGACGTAGGTGAGGAAGACGTCGTTCTTGGCCGCGTAGTCGAAATAGTCGACCAGAGCCTTCGCGCGGTCGGGGCTGTGCTTGCGGAAGATGTCGATGCCCATGCGCTGGCCGACGAGCGCCGAGGCGACGTGGTCGGGCGAGCGCCCCATGAAGCCGTAGGAGAGCCGCGCCCACGCCTGCAGCGCCTTGCGGCGTTGGACCATTTCCTCGTAGTTGCGCGGCATCTGCCAGGCGCGGTTGACGCGTCGGGTCGAGCCCTCCGGCATGAACGTCATCAGCTCGACGTTCTCGGGCCGGGCCTGGAAGTCATAAAGCGCGGCCGCGGAGCGCACGGCGTTTTTGAATGCCGGATGCGTCGTGACGTCCGGCACCAGCTTCCCCTCGATATAAACGGTTCGGCCGTCTTTCAGCGAAGCGATGTGCTCCGCGCCCGTTTTCGCAACCGCCATGGCAAGTTCCTCCTCGAGGCCGGGCCTCTTCTCCACGCCGCCTCAAACGAGGCCGTCGACGCCCTTGATGTCGCCGGCGGCAAGCCCGCCGACGCGGCTGTGCGGACGCCCGCGCGTCGCATAGACGGCGATGATGGCGATCTCATCGGGGCGCGGCGCGTCATGCAGCGTGATGGTCATGCCGTCGTAATGCGAGCGAACATAAAGCGCGTCCTTATGCGCGAGCGGGATGTCGATCGTTACGCCGGGGGCCGCCCGCTTCGTCATCGACGAAATCCAGGCCTTTCCGCCGCCGATCGCGTCGCGCATGACGTTGCCGAACACCGTCGTCAGCATCGCGTTGCCGTGCTCCTGCTCGCCGTTGATGCCGACAACCGCCGCCTTGCCGTAGCTCACGGCCTTGTCGGGAGAGAGCAACCCGACGGCGATGCCACAAATCTCGCGGCCGATGGCCTCGCTCGCTTTGGTCAGCGACGACAGATCACTCTCGAATTTTCCCGCGAAGGGATTGTCGACGATGGCGACGGCCGCCGCCTTGCGCAGCCGCGGCGCGACATCGCGTCCCGCTTCGCTGCGAACTTCGTCGAGAAACGTAATCACGCGCTTGATTTTCATGGCCGATCCTGCCCCATCGCAATTCATTGGCTTCGAGAATGACGCAACAGTTAACTTCGAGAATTACATAACAAATGAAGCTTTTCAAGCTGGCTAACTGATGCTAGCCTATTTTTGGCCGAGCGTGGAAAAGAGGCAACCGATCAAGACCGCGAACCCGCGCGTGGCCGGCGCATGATGCGCCTTCAGCGAAGCCGCGGATTGGCCGTAACGGTGACGTCGAAGCCGATGGGGAGAATGTGCATGACGACAGACTGGAATAGGAAGCTTGGGTCCGCCGCGCTCTGCGCCGTGATCGCCGGGGCTTTGTTCGCCGGCGCGCCAGGCGTCGCTCAGAGTCAGGAGATCGTGCTGGGCGCCATCGTGCCGAGCAGCGGCCCGTTCGCCGAATGGGGCCGCGCCAACACCGCGACCTTACAGATGGTCGAGAAGCAGGTGAACGCCGCCGGCGGCATCAACGGCGCGAAACTGCGTATCGTCATTCTCGACGATGCCGCGAAGCCGGCGCAGGCGACCAACAACCTCCGCAAGCTCGCGGGCGACGACAAGGTTCTCGCCGTCGCGGGCCCTCTCACAAGCAGCGCGGCGGAAGTCACCTTCCCGGTCGCCAATGAGATGAAGGTGGTCTCGACCTCGCAAGCCTCCTCGAAGCCGGGCGTCGCGAAAAACAACCGGCCTTGGGCGTTCCGCAACACGATCGACGAAGGCGTCCTCGGCCGCACCACGGTCCCCTATTTCAAGAAGGCCTTCAACGTGAAGACCGTCGCGATCATCTACGACGCCAAGGACGCGACGGCGGCGACGGTCGGCAGCAAGATCATGCCCGCCCTGATGAAGGAAAACGACATCAAGGTGCTCAACGAGAACGATCCGCTCTCGTTCAATACCGGTGACCTCGACGTTAGTGCCCAGATCACGAAACTGAAATCGCTCAATCCCGACGGCGTCGTCGTGAGCGCGGACTACAGCCAGGGCGTCACCGTGATCCGCGAAATGAAGCGCCAGGGCCTGATCAAGCCGGTGGTCGGATCGACGCAGCTCATCTCCTCCGCCATCCTCAAGGCGGCTCCGGAAATCGCGATCGTCGCGCCGGCCACGTTCTACGCCACCATGAAGGGGGAAAAGGCGGAGAAGTTCGTCAAGGAGCTTCAGCCGATCTTGCGCAGCACGTCGGGCCTGCCGAAGGACATCGAGCCCAGCATGTATGACGCCAACATCTACGAAATCGTCAGCATGTATATCGATGCCGTCAAGAAAGCCGGCATAACCGGTAAGCCGGAAACCCTCGAGGCGGATCGCGTCAAGATCCGCGACAGCATGACGAAACTCGTCGGCTTCCCCGGCCTCGGCGGTCCGATCGGCTTCAACGACGACGGCGACGCCATCAAGGCGTTCTACATCGTGCAGGGGCAAAACGGCACCTGGGAATCCAAGGTGCGCGGCTGCAGCACCGCGCCCGGCCACGCCGGCTGCTGATATAAGGAAGGCGGGGCGCGCGGCCGTTCCCGCGGCCGAGCGTCCCTTCGCAGCCTTAAGCGACGGGAATAGTCGTGCTCCTGCAGCAACTCGTAAACGGCCTGACGCTCGGGGCGGTCTACACGCTCATCGCGTTGTCGTTCTCTCTCGTCATGGGCATCCTCGGCGTCTTGAATCTGGCGATCGCCGAACTGTTCATGCTTGGCGCCTATTTCGGCTTCACCGCGATCATAGCGCAGCTTCCGCTTCCCGTTGCCCTCGCCGCCGCGATGCTCGGCTCCGCGCTCGTCGCGGTCGTCATTCAAAAAGTCGCGTACGAACCGCTGCGCAACGCACCCATCGTGACGCCGATGCTCAGTACGCTCGGCTTTTCCATCATCCTTCAGAACGTCGCGACCAACGTATGGGGGTCGGACCCCCTGCAGTTGACCGACGAGGTCCTGCCCGGGCGCCTCACCCTTGGCCCGGTCAGCATCAGCACGATGCAGCTTCTGGTGATGGGCTCGACCGTTACGCTCGTCGCCATCCTGGCGTTCGTCGTTCAGAAGACGCCGGCCGGCCGCGCTCTGCGCGCCGTCGCCGAGAATCGTGACGTCGCCCGCCTGCTCGGCGTCTCGGCGGCGCGCGTCACGCTGCTCGCGTTCGTCCTGTCGGGCGTCATGGCAGGCGCGGCCGGCGTGCTGATCGGCATGCATTACGCGGTGATCACGCCGTATATGGGCGTCGACATCGGCCTCAAAGCGATTGCCGTGATGGTCATCGGCGGCACAACGCGCATCTGGGGCGCGCTGGTCGCAGGGCCTTTGATCGGAATCGCGGAAGTGATGACGGTCGCCTACGGCGGTTCGCAGGTCCGCGACTTCGTCGTCTACGGTCTGATGATCCTGATCCTGCTGCTGCGTCCGCAGGGAATCCTTGGCGGCTCGCGGTCCGAACAGGGTCAGCGGGTGTGATGTCGACCTACTACGCAGGCCTGCTCGCGGATGTCGGCATCCTCACGCTCGGAGGCCTCAGCGTCTACATCATTCTGGCGACCGGCCAACTGTCGCTCGGCAACGCCGGCTTCATGGGTATCGGCGCCTACATCACGTCATACCTGACGGTGACGCTAGGGCTGGCGATCACGCCGGCCTTGTTCATCGCCGCCGCCGCGTCCGGCCTCATCGGCATCATCGTCGGCTTCCCCGCCCTGCGCCTCAGGGGCATCTATCTCGCCATGGCAACGCTCGGCTTCGGCGAGATGGTGCGGAGCTTCTTCCTGAATCTCAGCGCTATGGGCGGCTCCAGCGGCTTCCACGGCATGAAGCATATTTCCGTCGGCTACATCTGGCTGTGGGCGACCGGCGTTCTTCTCGTCGTGATGCTGCTCGAACGCTCCCGCGTCTGGCTCGAGATGCAGGCGGTGCACGACGACGAGACCGCGGCCGGGCTCGTCGGCCTCAACGCGACAGCGATCAAGGTCGGAGCGTTCGGTGCCGGTGCGGCTGTCGCGGCGATCTCGGGCGGACTGTTCGCGCACCACCACGTTTATATCGAACCCGGCAATTTCGGCTTCGAGCGCTCGATCGATTTCGTGCTCGCCGTGATCCTCGGCGGTTCGACGGTCGGGCCCGGCGCGCTCGTCGGTTCGCTCGTGCTCGTCATGCTGCCCGAATATCTGCGTTTCCTCGCGGACTGGCGGCTAGCGGCGTTCGGCGTGCTGCTGATCGCGGTCCTGCTCGTTCGGCGGCAAGGCATCCTGGACCGCTCGCTCTTCCGCCGGCTTTCGCTGCGCGGTGCAGCATGACGGCGCCCGCGCTGCTCAGCCTGAAAAACGTGACCAAGCTCTTCGGCGGCATCCGCGCGCTGGCGGACGTCTCGTTCGACGTTGCGCCTGGTCAGATCGTCGGCGTGATCGGCCCGAACGGCGCCGGAAAGACGTCGATGTTCAACGTCATCACCGGCGCCTACAAAGCCGATAGCGGCCAGGTCGTGCTGGCCGGCAAGGACGTGACCAATCAGCCGCCGCACCGCATCGCGCGCGCGGGAATTTCCCGCACGTTTCAGAACATTCGCCTCTTCGGCGGCATGACCGTGTGGGAGCATCTCCTGGTCTCGCAGCCGCACAGTGAATCGCTGATGCGGCGGGTGCTGCCGATGCGCTGGGCCGATCCGGCGGCGCTGCGGCGCGCGGAGGAAGTTCTCGCGTTCTTCGGCCTGGAAGAGATGAAGGATCGCAACGCCCGCTCCCTTCCATACGGTCTGCAGCGGCGAGTCGAGATGGCGCGTGCGGTGACGGCGCGCCCGAAACTCCTGCTTCTCGATGAGCCCGTGGCCGGCATGAATCACGACGAGGCGGAGGGCATCCGCAAGCTGATTCTGCGGCTGCGCGCCGATGGCCTCAGCGTCCTGTTGATCGAACACGACATGGCGTTCGTCATGAATCTTTGCGACTATCTGCATGTCGTCGACTTCGGCGCCATGATCGCGCACGGCCGGCCGGAAGACGTGCGCGCCGACCCCGTCGTCCTCGAAGCTTATCTCGGTCGGGCGGCCTGATGCTCGAAGCCCGCAACCTGCACGTTCGCTACGGAAGCATCGCCGCCGTGCGCGGTGTCGACATCGTCATCAACGCCGGCGAGATCGTCGCCCTGATCGGCGCCAACGGCGCCGGCAAGACGACGATCGCACGGGCGATTGCCGGCCTGCTTCCTTACCGCGGCGAGATCAGCTTCGAAGGCCGATTGCTGAAGCCCAACAGCGCCGAGCACAATCTGCGGGCCGGCATCGCGCTCGTCCCCGAAGGCCGCGGCATCCTGGCCGGCATGACGGTCGAGGAAAATCTGCTGATGGGTCTTTACGCGCGCCGTGACCAAGCGGCCGCCAAAACCGACCTGGCAACGATGCAGGAGCGATTCCCGATCCTTCGCCAGCGGCGCGACCGCATGGCCAGTCTCTTGAGCGGCGGCGAGCAGCAGATGCTGGCGATCGCGCGGGCGCTGCTGTCCAAACCAAAACTCCTGTTATTGGACGAGCCGTCACTCGGCCTGGCACCGAAGCTCACGGACTCTATTTTCGAACTGATCGCCGACATGCGCGCCAAGGGCCTGACCATCATGCTGGTCGAGCAGAAGGCGCGGCAAACGCTGCGCGCCGCCGACCGCGCATACCTCCTGGAGACCGGCCGCATCGTGCGGAGCGGGCCGGCGCAGGACCTCGCCGCCGACAAGATCGTCGACGAAACGTTTCTTGGCGGCTCGGTCGGCCGTTAGAGCATTTTCGTTCGAGCATGATCTTATCCGAAAGCCGGTTTCCACTTTTCCGGATCATGCTCTAAAGCCTTTGCCCGCCGCTCACCTGGATGCGTTGGCCGGTCACCCAGCGCGCCTCATCGGAGGCGAGAAAAGCGATCACGTTCGCGATGTCCTCGGGCTCGCCCATGCGGCCGAGTGCCGTCGCGGCGGCGATCCGCGCCGCGATCTCGGGGTTTGCGAAGCCCGGATTCATGTCGGTCGCGGTCGCCCCCGGCAGCACCGCATTGACGGTGATGCCGCGCGGGCCGAAATGCTGCGCCAGCGACAGCGTCAGCGCCTCAAGCCCGGCCTTCGCCGCGACATAGGCGGCGAGTTCAGGAAAGGCGTTCCGCGTCGCCATCGAGCTTACATTGATGATGCGCCCGCCTCGCCGCAAGCGCGGCGACGCCTGCTGGATGATCAGGAACGGAGCCTTGAGGTTGACTTGAACGACCTCATCCAAAACCTCCGGCGCAACCTCCTCGATCGGCGCGCGCGGGCCGATACCGGCGTTGTTGACGAGAATATCGAGTTCACGGCCGCCAGTGCGGGCCGCGAATTCCGTATCCAGTTGCTTGAATAACTCTGTCACGCTCGCCGGCTGCGTGAGATCGGCGCCGACGGCGAACGCCTTGCCGCCGGTCGCTACGATGGCGCGCACGACCGCTTCGGCCTCGTCGCGGCCGCGGCCGTAATGCACCGCGGCGAGCGCGCCTCCGCCGGCGAGCTTGAGCGCCGTGGCCCGCCCGATGCCGCGGCTCGCGCCCGTGACCAGCGCGGTCTTTCCCTTCAAGGGCCCCTCAGTGGAAGCCGCCGCCATTCAACGCCGCCCCGACGCCGCGATCTCTCGCGCGCGCTGCTTGAGCATCGCCCGGTCGACCTTGTTCGTCCCGGCGAGCGGCATCGCCGGCACGAACTCGACCCAGCGCGGGTGCTGATAGGCCGGTCCGCCCTCGAGGGTCCAGTTCTTGATGTCGCCCTCGCCGACCTTGTTGCCGTTCGGCCCCGGCTCGCGCACGACGAACGCGAACGGCAGCATCTGCTTGATGTCGTCCGGCACCGGGACGACCACGGCCTGCTGAACGCCGGGATGACGCTCGATCAGCTTCTCCACTTCGCCGGGATAGACATTCTCGCCGCCGGACACGAACATGTCGTCGGCGCGCCCGACGAAAAAGTAGAAGCCGTCGGCGTCGCGGCGCACGACGTCGTTGGTGTGATACCAGCCGTCGCGGATGGCGCGCCTCGTCTGCTCCGGGAGATGCAGATAACCGCTCATCAGCGCGGGCGTGCGCATTTGCAGAATGCCCTCGCCTGCTCCTTCGACGGGGCGCCCCTCCGCATCGACGATGCGTAGATCGATCGCCGTGAGCGGATAGCCCATGGACAGATCGGGCGTTGGAATGCCGTCAGGGTGCTTGCCGAACACAGCCGGACCCGCTTCGGTCGTTCCATATCCGTTGCTGACCGCGGCATTGGGGAAAAGCTTGCGCACACGATCAAGCAGCGACTGCCCGAACGGCGAGGACCCCATGTAAATGCGCGTCACGTTCTTGAACGATGCCGGCGCGGGGCCGTCGCCGACCTCTTTCGCCACCATCGCGATCATCGTCGGGACCGAGGTCAGCCACGTCACGTTGTGCGCCTCGATCGCCGCGATATAGGCCGCCACCGAGAACAGCGGCGCGAGGATGACGGTCGCATTGTTGTGGAATGCGAATTTGAGGTTGAACAGCGCGTTCATGTGGAACATCGGCGCCGCGACGAGCAGGCGATGCGCGCTCACGTCCTCGCCGCTGAAAATTTCCACCGCCCAACGCTGGCCGGCGTGGCTCAGAGGCACGCCTTTAGGCCGCCCGGTCGAACCCGACGTATAGAGGATTTGGGCAACCTCGTCGGGCGCGGGCATGACGCTCTCGAAAGGCCCGGGATCGAGAAACGTTCCCCACTCCGGCGCGTCGAATCCAATGGACGGCACGCCGGCCGGCACTTGTTCCGCGCGCCCGGCATCGACAAAGAACAGCTTTACCGCGGCATCCTGTGCAATATACGCAACCGTGTCCGCGGGTAGCTTCCAGTTCACCGGCACGGCGACGATGCCGGCACGCATCGCGCCGAAATACACGGCGACGAACTCCGAGCGGTTGAGGGAAAGGATCCCGATCGCGTCGCCGCGGCGCAATCCGCGTTTGAGCAGACCGCGCGCGACGGCGTTGATCAGGTCGTCAAGCGCGCGCGCAGTGTAGCTCGCGCGCGTCGACGCGCCATCCTCTCCCGTCTCGACAAGAACGACCTTGTCGGGCGTGCGCCCGGCATCGAGCATGTCGCCGAGATTGAGACTCATGACAAGCTCGCAGCCGCTCAGTGCTTGACCAGCGGACACACACTTTCCGACAGCGGACGAAAGGCCTGGTCTCCCGGAATGGTCTCGAGCAGATTGTAGAAGTCCCACGGCCCCTTCGACTCCGATGGCGCCTTGACTTGCATGAGATACATGTCGTGAACGAAGCGCCCGTCGATACGCAGGCGGCCGTTCTTGGCGAAGAAGTCATTGACCGGCAGTTCGCGCATCTTCGCCATCACGGCCTTCGTGTCGGTCGTTCCCGCCGCCTTCACCGCATTCAGGTAATGCATGGTGGATGAATAGTCGCCGGCCTGCGTCGACGTCGGCATCTTCTTGAAGCGCTCGAAGAAGCGCTTCGACCATGCGCGCGTCTCGTCGTTCATGTTCCAATAAAAGGCTTCCGTCAGTAGAAGCCCTTGCGACACGTCGAGCCCGAGGGCCGCGGTATCGTTCAAATTGAGCGCCAAGGCCGCGAGCTGCTGTCCGGACTTGCGGAAGCCGAACTCGTTCGCCGTCTTGATGGCGTTGATGGTATCGGAGCCGCCATTCGCGAGCCCAACCACCTTCGCCTTCGAAGCCTGGGCCTGGAGAAGGAACGAGGAGAAGTCAGACGTGTTGAGGGGGTGACGAACTTCGCCCAGCACTTTGCCGCCCGCAGCCTTCACAAACTCGGTTGTGTCGGCGGCAAGAGCCTTGCCGTAGGCATAATCGACCGTGATCAGATACCAAGTATCGTCGCCGCGCTTGACGGTCGCCTGCGCGGTTGCCTTGGCGAGTGCATAGGTGTCCCACGTGTAGTGGATGCTGTTGGGCGTGCACTTCTCATTGGTGATGATGGAGCCGCTGGCGCCGTTGACAATGGCAACACGATTTTTGTCGACCGCCAGATTGATGACCGCGAGCGCAACCGCGGAGTTCATCAGATCCTGGATCATGACGACGCCTTCGCGATCGTACCATTCGCGCGCGATACTCGCGCCGATGTCGGCTTTGTTCTGATGATCGGCGACGAGGACGTCGATCGGCTTGTCGAGAACCTTGCCACCAAAATCCTCAACGGCCATCTTCACCGCTTCGACCGCCCCAGGGCCCGAAATATCGGAGAACGTGCCCGCCATGTCGGTCAGCACGCCGATCTTGATGTGCCCGTCGGCAGACGATGCCGCCTGCTGTGCGGCGGCTGGCGTCAACGCAAGCCCGAGGCCGACGAGGACGCCGACGAATGTGGACTTCATGACAATTCTCTCCTGTTAAAATATCGCGGCGCGCCGCGCCCGCATGTCATACTCAGCCCGGCTGACTGCCGTAACACCCGCGGCCGACGGCCACGAGGCGTTTCTCGCTATCCTCGACGTCGATGTCCACAACGCCGACGGTGCGGCCGGAGCGACGCACGCGCGCCGTCGCCGTCAACGTCGCCGTCGTCGCAGGCCGCAGATAGTCGACGCGAAAATTAATCGTCGGAAGCGGCCCGCCCGCTCCCATCACCAAGGCAAAATCGCCAACCGTGTCGATGAACCCGGACAGCGCGCCGCCGTGCCATTGACCGGTGCCGGGCATTCTTTCCATTTCAGGCCGCAGCGTTATCTCGGCGACGATCGTCGATGCCGCTGGATCGGCCGAAACGATGCGGATGCCGAAAAAACGGATGAACGGCGAACTGTCCATGATCGCCTGCATGTCGGCGATCGTCATCGGCGTCTTGGCGCTCATGGCTCCAGCACCGCTTTGCCGAAAACTTTGCGGTCGATGAGTTCCTGCAGCGAGATCCCGAACTCGCGCAACGGCCGCACGGAATGCAGCACGGGCTTGATGCGTCCGTCGGCGACCATCTCCAGCAGCTCGATCTGATCCTGCGGCGTCCACCCGTTGGCGCCGATGATGTTGAACTCGAACGACCAGATGTAGCGGATATCGGTCGGCGGCGCATAGCCCGCCGTCGCGCCGCAGGTAAGCAAGCGGCCGTCGCGCTTGAGCGCGCGGAAGCACTCCGCCCAGGTGTTGCCGCCGGTATAGTTGACGATCACGTCGACGCCGCCGCTCTCGCCCCAGACGCGCGGCTTGCCGTAGAGACGGATCACCTCCTTCACGTAGTCCTGCGTGGAAGTATTCACCACGTGATCGGCGCCGATAGCCTTAAGCTTCTCCGCCTTCTCGGCCGAGCTCGCGCAGGCGACGACTTCGGCACCGGCGAGTTTCGCCAATTGCACGCAGCAGGTGCCGACACCGCCGGTTGCGCCGAGGATGAGAACCTTCTCGCCGCGCTTCACTTTGCCGCGCGTCTGCATCATGCGCAGCGCCGTTCCATAGGCTGTGGGCAGGCAAGCCGCGTCGACGAATGAGACGGCATCCGGCATCGGCAGCAAAGAGGATTGCGGCACCGCACAGAGCTCCGCCGCCGCGCCGCGCAACGTTTCGCCCATCATGCCGACACCCGGGCGCAGCGGCACAGTCGCCACGCGCTGGCCGACGCGCCAGCGGCTTTTGTCCACGGCCGAGCCGAGAGCAACGATTTCGCCGGCAAAGTCGGCTCCCGGGATCATCGGCAACGGCGTCTTCAGGCCGGGAATCCCGTTAAGGATCATCGGGTCGAATCCGTTGAGCGATACCGCTCCAACCCGGATCAATACATCTTCAGGCCCGCATTCCGGATCGGGGAAATCCTCGTAGCGAAGCTGCTCAACTCCGCCGTGCTGGTGGAAGACGATGGCTTTCATGGGCTCACTAACCGTTTACGACGAGATCCGTGCCGGGCATCCGCTCGAAGCCGCACGACGTGCGGCCGGTGAAGGCATGCGCGTGCTGGACTTGGCCGACAGAGAGGGGTCCGTCAAGGCCCCGTTTCAGCTTGGCTACACATCGCAAATTCAACCGCTCGCGCAAGGGCGGCGGGGGCGCCTCCGATAGCCCGGCGGCAGCGCGGAAACCGCTAGACCTCGGCGATCGAGGCGAGCACGTTCGCCTTCGCGACGACGACGCGTCGCCGGCCGCAGCTCACGATCTTCTGCTCCTCCCAAGCGCTGAGCGTGCGGCTCACCGTATGCAATGTCGTGCCCGACATTTCCGCCAGATCCTGCCGGGACAGCGGAATCGCGATCTCGATACCGCGCGCGGTGCGCCGGCCGGCCTGTTCGGCAAGTCGGAGAACGGTATGCGCGATGCGTCGCTCGACCTTCTCCGTGGAGAGTTCGCGAATGCGAACCTGCATTTCATGATAGCGCGCGCCGAGAAAAGCGACCGCGTTCATTGCGATCGACGAATGCTCAGCCATGAGCTTCTTCATGGCGGCCCCAGTCCAACTGATGAGGAGAGCATCCTCGACGGCGGTCACCGTACCGGGATGCGTGCCTCCGCCGGACAGGGTCGTATAGCCCGCGACCTCGCCGGGACCAAGGTAGCGGATAATGACCTGCTGGCCGTCGGCGGTCGTCTGCGTCGCGCGCAACCGCCCGGTGGCGACGACATAGAGGGCGCCGGCGGGATCACCCTGACGGAAGACGACTTGGCCCGCCGCCACGCGCCTTTGCGACGACGCCGCCTGAATTTCGTGCAACGCCGCGGCCGGCACGTCACGGAACAGCTCGGTTCCCTGCAGAAATTCTGAGTTGAGGTGAAAGTCCATGCCGCCCGTCTCGCGCCGCATTCCACCGGGCGCCGGCCGATATTGCTGGTTTATTGCGTTTCCGCAAAGATGCTCAGCCCACCCGTCCTTAGACGGCTATGTGGGGCGCTTTCGCCGCAGCCATAGCGCCTGCGTAGGGATGGGGCAGTGGTGCCAAACGATTCTGGTCGCGTCGGGGAAAATAGGGCAGAAATAGCGGCGGATTGATCAGCGGCAGCGTCCGATACGGGTATGATCGCGTAGCCCGGATGACGGAATCGTGCCCTGCCGTTCGTCGAGCCTGGAGCAGCGATGCTGAATATCAACAAGGCAGACCTTTTCCGTCACCATGCGCCGGAGACGTTGTCGGACCGGTTTGCCCTCAGGGCTGCCCGCGTGTTGACCGGCACGGCAGGCGCTTTATTCGGCCGCCGCTACGGCGACCGCGTCACCGTCCTGGAGACCATTGCTGCGGTCCCCGCCATGGTCGCCGCGACCCTGCTGCACCTGAAATGTCTGCGGCGGATGATCGATGATCGGGGCTGGGTCCGCACTTTCATGGATGAAGGGGAAAACCAGCGCGCGCACCTGATGGCCTTCGTCGCCATTGCGCGCCCGCGGACGTGGGAACGACTGCTGATCGTCGTCGGCCAGGGCGTTTTCTATAATGCCTATTTCCTGCTCTACCTGATCTCCGCGCGCACCGCGCATCGGCTCGCCGGCTACCTCGCCGAGCAATCCGTTCAGGGATACTCCCAATACCTCGAACGCATCGAATCCGGCGCGCAGGAGAACCGCCCGGCGCCGCCGTCCGCCATTGCCTATTGGACCTTGGCGCCGGACGCGAACATCAGCGACATGGTCGTTGCCATGCGTGAGGATGAAGCCATTCATCGCGACATCCATCACGCCTTCGCCGACGCGCTCAGCGCCGGCAACACGCTGCCGGACCGCCCCGGGCCGTTGATATAGGCGCACGTAACCAAGCGAACTTGTGCAAGCGCAAAGACGCGCGGACGCCACCCGTTACGCTTCGTCTGCAAACAAAAAGACCGCCTCCAAGCGACGGTCCGATGCAGACGGAGTTTAAAAATGAAATACGCTCACCTATCGGCGCTGTGTTTGGCCGGCGCGCTGCTCTTCACCATCCCGGCTACGGCGGCCGAATTCCAGGTCAAGATGCTGAACAAAGATGCGAACGGCCAGACCATGGCTTTCGAGCCTGCGTTCCTGAAAATCCAGCCGGGCGATACCGTCCGCTTTGTCCCGACGGATAAGGGGCATGATGCCGAAACGATCCCCGGCATGCTTCCCGAAGGCGCGCAGCCCTTCAAAGGCAAGATATCGCAGGAAGTTTCGGTGACGTTCCAGACGCCGGGCGTTTACGGATATCGGTGCTCGCCGCATTTCGGCATGGGCATGGTGGGCCTCATCGAAGTCGGGAATAAGCCACTGAATCTCGATGCCGCGCGGCAGGTGAAGCTGCCGCCGATCGCGACGAAGCGTATGGCCGTTCTGTTCGACCAGGCTTCGCGCAACGCGACCGCGCAAACCGGCGCACCGACCGCCTCTCGCTGACGCGCGTCCGACACGCGCCGCTCTCTCTCTCAAATTCGGATGACATCACGCGGCGCGGTTTTGTTCGACCTAAAACATGTATTGACAATACATGTTTTAGGTTTGAGAATTGAAAATGCGACGGCGCTTTTCGCGCCGTCGCGACAATCGATGTGTCGAAAATGGTTGCGTCCCGTCCTTGAGCGCGGACCGCACCGAAGGAGCAGCAATGTCTCAGCCCAGCACGCCTGCGAACGAGATCGACGTTCGCAGCCTCATTCCCGCCAAGCGGCACGAAAAGATTTTTCAACTCGTCGACGAGCTCACGCCCGGCGCTTCGTTCGTCCTCGTCAACGACCACGACCCGAAGCCGCTCTATTACCAACTCGAAGCCGAGCACCCGCGGCAGTTCTCGTGGACGTATCTCGAGAAAGGGCCCGCCGTCTGGCGCGTCGAGATCGGGAAGCTGCTGAAAGCCGCGTGAGGTAGCGCTCAAGAATTTGGCGCTGGTGAAAACTTTCGCCAGCGCCGCCTGTCGAGGACCTTCGCCGTGATTGGCGCCACCCTATCCCGCTGGACGATGTCTTACTTTGCCGCGGCTCTCGTGGCGCTGATGACGACGCAGGGCTTGATGGCGGCGGGCTACGGATATCCGACGGCTGCGCTCGCCGCGCCTGAAACGCTGGTCCTTGTCCACGTCGTCGCGATCGGCTGGCTCAGCGTCCTGATGTGCGGAGCGCTTTTTCAGTTCGTTCCGGTGCTGATCGCACGCCCTCTCTACAGCGATGCGTTGCCGCTGCCGACGCTCGGCCTTCTCCTGACGGGGCTCGCCGCGCTGGTGCTGGGGTTCCTTCAGCTTGCCGGCCATGCTCCGACGCATTTTGCCTTCTTCCCCGCGGCGGCCGCGCTTCTTGGCTGCGGTTTCGCCCTTGTCCTATGGAATCTCGGCCGCACGCTCTGGAGCGCACGCCCTCTTCCGCTTCCGGCGCGTTTCGTCGTCGTCGGTCTGTTCAGCGTCGGCGCAACCGTCTTTCTCGGCGTCGTGTTCGCGCTCGTTCTCGGCGGCGTGACCGCGCACTCCCATTTCCTCACGCTGACGAGCGCGGGCGTTCCGATTCATGTGATCGCCGGGCTTGGCGGATGGCTGACCTTCACCGCGATCGGCGTGAGCTATCGCCTCCTCGC
>JBDHSU010000047.1:0-27751 GCA_039808325.1 Variibacter sp.
CGATCGTAACTACATCGCGCAAATTATCGCCGCTCATGCGGGCGTTCCGGAAGACGAAGCCAAGAAGCGCGTCGACACCGCCGTTCAGAACGTCAAGGAAGCGGTCACCGCCGCGAAGGATGCGGCCGACAAGGCGCGCAAGTCCGCGGCGATCTTGGCCTTCTTGCTCGGCGCAGCTTCCATTTGCGCCGCCGGCGCGGCGTACTGGGCGGCAAGCGCAGGAGGCGAACAACGCGACGAAGCGTTCCGCTCCGCCTGATCCGATGAGAGCGTTTCGCTTTTGACGGATTCAAAAGCGAAACTTCGGGCTATTGCTTTGATGCGTTTTCTTTGCGCGAGCTGGTATCTCCTCCGCTTGAAAACGCTGCAGAGGAAAAGGCACGGCGGCAAGTCGTGCCCTTTCGGCGGGCCTGCTCTCCTGCCTGCGCCTGCTCCGCGACGCATTCGGCGCCGTCTTCCCGGGCCTCTTTTAATTCGCTGCTCCCGTATCCAAGCTCTCGACTGCCTTCGACCGAACAAGCCTTTATTGGCTCATGCGAGCGTGGAAAGGCGCTGTTGCACGTAGGGCACAAGCCCTCCGGCGTCGACGATGGCGCGAATAGCCGAGGGAAGACCTTCGCCATGATAGACATGGCCCTGATACTCGATCCGGCCGGACGCCATATCGATCTGTGCCGACGCGCCGTTTTTGGCGTCGCGCGCAAAATCCGGACATGTGATGACCGGAAGTCCGATATTGATCGCGTTCCGGTAGAAAATCCGCGCGAAGCTCGCCGCGACGATGCACCCGACACCGACCGCTTTGAGCGCAACGGGCGCATGTTCCCGCGACGATCCGGAACCGAAGTTACGCCCGGCGACGACAAAATCGCCCGGCTTGACGCGCGCCGTAAAGGTAGGATCGAGCCCTTCGAGGCAGTGCTTCGCCAATTCCTGCGGCTCACGCAACACGAGATAGCGCCCCGGCAAGATGACGTCAGTGTCGACGTGATCGCCGAATTTGTGAATGACGCCGCCGATCATGCCACGGCCTTTCTTTCAGCAGTAACGTCGCCGGGATGAACGATCTCGCCGGCGACAGCGGCGGCGGCAGCGACCCAGGCATTTGCGAGAAAAACGCGTGCTTCCGGGTCGCCCATACGGCCACGGAAATTGCGATTGGTCGTCGCCACCGCTGTTTCGCCCTTGGCGAGGATACCCATATGGCCACCGAAGCAAGCACCGCACGTCGACACGGAGATCGAAGCCCCGGCTTCAGAAATGACGTCGAGCAACCCCTCGCGCATCGCAGCGCGATAGATCGCATGCGTCGCCGGAACAACAATGAGCCGGACACCGGGCGCGACGCGACGGCCACGCAAGATACTCGCCGCCTGCCGCAAATCAGTAAGCGTTCCGTTCGAGCAATTGCCGATATAGACTTGGTCGACACGCGTGCCCTTGAGCTCCGAGACAGGGACACCGTTGGCAGGCGACGGCGGCACAGCGACCACCGGCTCGAGCGCCGAAAGGTCGATCCGCTGCCGTGCGCGATAGGTAGCCCCTGCATCGGCGGCGACGGCATGCCCAGACGGCGCCCCATGCGCGGCGGCATAGGCGAAGACCTGATCGTCGGCCTCCATGATGCAGGTCTCCGCTCCGCCTTCGACTGCCATGTTGGCAACGGCGAAACGCTCGTCGACATTGAGCGCTTGCAGACCGGGCCCGCCAAATTCCAGGGCAGCGTAAAGCGCGCCGTCAGAACCGATACGGCGGATGAGTTCGAGGATCACATCCTTGCCTGTAATGTAGGGCGCCTGCGACCCTTCCAAATCGACGCGGATGGCATCGGGAACGCGTAGCCACAGTTCGCCGAGCGCGAGGGCAGCGGCGAGATCGGTCGAGCCGAAGCCGATACCGGACGCATTCAACGCGCCGGCTGTGCAGGTGTGTGAATCCGCACCGAACACCAGCGCGCCCGGATACACTTTGCCAATCTCGGCCAACACCGCATGCTCGATGCCACCGTTGCCGCTGTCGTAGTAATGGACGATGCCCTGCTCCCTGCCGAAGTCACGCAGGATGCGGATCGCCTCGGCGCTCTGTACATCTTTGGCTGGCGAAAAGTGATCGGCGACAAGAACGACGCGATCGGGATCGAATACCTTGGTCGCGCCCATCGTCCTGAACGGCTCGAATGCGAACGGTCCGCTGATATCGTTGAGCATGACGACATCCGGCCGCACCGTGACAATTTCGCCGGCCCGAACGGATTTCTCTTTCGCATGCGCGGCAAAAATCTTCTCGGTCATGGTGAGCGGCATGGGTCGTACTCCTTCGAACCGTCAGTGGCCGTAAGGATGCGCCGGACAAGGCAAGCTCTTCAAGCCGAGCAGGCGCATCGGGTTGTCGCGCAGCATCTTGCGGACATCATCGGAGGCCACGCCCAGCGAAAGGAACGTACCAGCCAGCATCCGCAGCGTTTCAGATGCGGGTGGCGCCCATTCGAAAAAATAGTCCGTCGTGATCACGGCATTCTCCGCTTTGATCTCGGCGATGATCTCGGCCGCGGTCTTCGGACTGATGCGCTGGAACGCGGGCAGCATTCCCAGAACGCAGAATTCGCAAACAGCGTTAAGCTGTACCATGTCGCGGATCTGCTCGCGGCTGGCGCCCACCGAGTGACTATCGGGATGCGAAAACACGACCGTATCAATGCCGAAATCCTTCGCGCGCTGCGCCAGAGCGATGCTTTCCTCCGGCGATATGTGGCCGGTGCAAACCAGCATCTTATGCTCGGCTGCCACCGCGAGGCATTCGCAGACCTCAGGGCGGACGCGGCCGCTCTCGTCAGTGACACGAAGGCCGCTATCAACCGAGAAACCCGATGCGCACTTGAGATGACCACGCAGATAATGACTCATGCCTCCTCGCGCACGGTCATGCGCCGCGCCCCAGGTCGGAAAGAATACGACCTTCGCCCCCTGCAAGGCGGCCGACTCCAGCGACACCGGCTGAAAGCCGCCGACCGCATGATTGAGCGTGATCGACGGGATCACCTCGATACCAGGAACCGCTCGCTTGAGATGGTAGGCACGCCCGACGGTCGGAAACATGTGCGACTTGAGCACGATCCCCGCCATCCCCGCGGTACGCGCGATGGTGAATTCATCCACGTCTTCGTTGCGCGTGCGCAGATCGAAGCTGATCTCCGGATAACCGTGGTGGTGCAGGTCGAAGGCGCCTTCGACCAGCTTGTCGGCTTCGGTCGGGCCGCCAGCGGCGGCAAGATAGTCGGTCACGATACTTTACTCCGTTGCAGAATATCGGCCTCGAAGGCACGGATCTCCGTCATGCCGAGCGCGGCATTCGTGGCGTCGAGGCTTGCCATCCGCTCGACCCAGGCGCGGGAATCTCCCGACTGTTTGAGCGAAGTAAGAAAATCCGACACGATCTTGATGTTGAGCCGCACGGTACTGCTCGGGAACAGCGCGATCTTGTAGCCGAGCGTCTGCAGTTCGGCGGCGGAGAGGAGCGGCGTCTTTCCAGTCTCCGACATGTTGGCGAGCAATGGCGCATCGACCTCGCGGGCGATGATCTCGAGTTCCCCAAGCGATTCCGGTCCATCGACGAAGATCACGTCGGCGCCGACTTCGCGGAAGCGGCGGCAGCGGCGAACTGCCTCTTCGATTCCATGCGGGCCGCGCGCATCGGTGCGCGCGACGATAACGAGATCCTCGCGGCGCGCAGCGAGCGCCGCATCCACCTTACGTATGGCGACCTCGAACGGCTCGACGATCTTTCCGTCCATGTGCCCGCATCGCTTGGGCCACGACTGATCTTCGATCTGCACCGCGGCGACGCCGAGACCCTCCATGCCGCGCACCGTCCGGCGCACATTCGCGATATCGCCGTAACCTGTGTCGCAATCGACGATCAACGGCAGGTCGGTGACCTGGCGCGTCGCCCGTATCATGTCTTCGATCTCGCCGTAAGCGACGAGCCCGATATCCGGCAACGCGTAACGGGCGGCGGCGGTGGCATAGCCGCTGACATAACCCGCCTGGAAGCCGGCCTGCTCGATCAGACGTAGCTCGAGCGGGGACCCGCCGCCCGGGACGACGACGATATCGGGACCTTGCAGAAGATGGCGAAGCGTTGCGGCGGGCGTTGTCATTTACGGGGACACCTTGCGTGGTTGCCATACAGCGAGACGGCGCTCGATCAAGCCGATCGACCAATCGATCAATCCGGCGATCACAAGTGCGAGAAAGATTCCAAAATAGACTTCCGGAGTTTTGAACATCGTCCGATTTTGCGTGATCAGGAATCCAATCCCGTCGGTCGCCGCCATCATTTCGGCGACGATCACGCCGATCGTCACCAGCGCGCCGCCGAGACGCAGACCTGAGAGAATCGCGGGGAATGCGGCAGGGACCAATATCTGAAAAAGGATTTGTGTGCGCGTCGCTCCCATGCTGCGCGCCGCACAGATCAAGGTCGGATCGATCATCTGCATGCCGGCGGCGGTCGCGAGCACCATTGGAAACAGTCCGTAAACGCCGGCAAAAATCACTTTCGATTCAGGGCCAATGCCGATCCATGCCGTCAGCAGCGGATAAATTACGACGAGCGGAACGGCGTAGAGGGAACTAACGAGCGGCAACACCGTCCCGCGCAGCGGCCGAACTGAGCCAAGGATGAGGCCGATCAATCCGCCGAGTCCGTAGGCAATCAAAAGACCAAGCGCGATCTCGCCGATGGTGACGACAAGCGCACGCGCGAATACCTGATGCTCCGCGATGCCGGCCGCCAATGTCGCGGACGGCGGTGCGATCAGTACCTTGGGGATCATATCGAGACGAGGCAGCATCTCCCATGCCACCAAAATCGCCGCAAGAACAAGAAGCCGCAGCGCGGCAGGAGACAGGATATGGCGCTTCTTCGTCACCATCCTCAATCCTTGCGGATCGATCGCCAAATGCGCTCGCGTAGACGACCGAACGTTTCAGTCGCCATCATCTCGTAAGTTCGCGGCCGCTCGAGTGGAATGTCGATTCGATCGATGATGCGGCCAGGGCGACGGCTCATGACCAGCACCTCGTCGCAAAGATAGACCGCCTCGGTGAGGCTGTGCGTGACGAAGATCACGGTCTTCTGTCGCTGCCCCCAGATGCGCAGCAGTTCATCACCCATTGTCAGTCGCGTCTGTTCGTCAAGCGCCGCGAAAGGCTCGTCCATGAGCAGGACCTTCGGATCCTGGCTGAAGCCGCGCGCGATCGAAACACGCTGGCGCATGCCGCCGGAAAGCTCATGTGGCAAGCGATCACCGAAGCCGCGCAGCCCGACCATTTCGAGCAGCGCTTCGGCGCGTTGGCGCCGCTCGGCTTTGCCGACGCCGCGCAACTTGAGCGGAAATTCGATGTTCTCCAGTGCTGTCTTCCAGGGGAGCAAGCTCGCTTCCTGAAAAACGACGCCGATTTCCTCCGGCTCCGGCTTGGTGAGCGGCTTGCCGCGGATCAAGATGCGGCCGCCGCTCGGCCTCTGCAACCCGGCAAGCATCAAGAGAAGCGATGACTTACCGCAACCGGAGGGACCGACAACACCAACGAAGCGCTGCGCCGGAACGACGAAGTCAATGTTCTGCAGCGCCTCAACGGGACCGGACGCCGACTCATAGACATGCGTCAGCGCCTCGACCGCGACGTCCGGCATATCCGTCGCGCCCTGCGCCATCGGGTTGAGCTTCGTCATCACACGCGCCATCGCCCGACCCGATATTCGTACCAGCGCAACGTCTCATTCACGACGATCGACAACAGCGCGACGAGGATGATGCCGGCGAATAAATCCGGAATGTTGAAGCTTTGCCCCCATTCGGAAATTTTCGAGCCGACGCCCGCGCGCGATACATACATCTCCGCGAACACGACGCCGGTGATATTGAAGATGACGCCGAGCCGCGCGCCTTCAAGGATCAACGGAAGCATCGCCGGCCAGTAGACTTCGCGATAAAGCTGCCAGTTCGTGGCGCCATTTGCCCGCGCCACGCGGATGAGCTCCGCCGGCACGCTCGATGCCGCCGCAATCGTCGCGATCACCAGAACGAAGATCGCCTGGAACACGCCGAACGCGACCTTCTGGGAGAAGCCGATGCCGAAAATGAGAATGAAGATCGGTAGGAAAACCGACTTCGGCACACTGGCGAGGAAGTAGAAGAACGGGCGAAAGGCGGCGCCAAGATATTCGTTCTCCTTCAACAACAATCCAAGCCCGACGCCGATCGGAGCGACGATGATGCAGGCGAGCAGGACCTCGCTCACCGTCACCCAAAGGTGCTTCAGGAAAGAAGGATCGGTGAGCAGCCCGGCCGCATGCACGGCCACGGTGGAGAATGGGGGCAAGAGTTGCGGATTGACTGCCCCGAGCCGTGACGCCGTCTCCCATGCCGCCAGCGCGCCCGCAACGATTGCGAGCTGCACCAGCGCATGTTGTCCTTTCATCGCACGCCGCCCGTCGCCGTTTTACGGCGTAATCGTCTGCACCGGCACGAACTGCGTGGTGAAGATCTCCTTCGGTGGCGGAAGATTGGCAAGGCCAGCCAATTTTCCGAGCTCCAGGGACTCGGCGACCCACTCTTCCTTCATTTCGCCGTTGTCGGAGAGGCCCATGATCGTATTCTCGAACTCGGCCTTGGCCACCGCCTCGTCAAACTTAGTTTGCTCCTGGATGAATTTGATCGACCAAGCCGGATTGGCCTTCATATATTTGATGGCGCTGAACAGGCCGACAAGCGCGCGCTTGATGGCGTCAGGATTGTCCTTGAGCATCTTGTCGGACGCGATCCAAACGTCGGGAAGGTTCGGCTTCATATCCTTGCCGAGATCGACAAGCGTGCGTCCGTCGCCCGAAATCGCGAGGCGATAGCTCAATGGCGGAAAGGCGACGATGGCGTCGACATTGCCGCTGATGAGATTGGGAATAAGTCCGCCGCCGCCGACCGGCACGCGCGTGACGGCACCGCCGGCGCGATTGGCCACCCATAGCGCGAAAAAGTCCGTGGTCGAGCCGTTCGCGGAGATGCCGATCTTCTTGCCCACGAGTTGCTTGGGATCGGTGATCGGCGAATCCTTCTTCACCATGATCTGCCAGCCGCGTGGCGTGATCGTGCCGGCGCTGACGATTGTCGCCTTGACGCCGCGGCTGCGCGCCAAGGCGAGCCCGGGCGGGAAGAAATTGATGAGATCGACTTCGCCTGCCGCCAACCCCTCCATCGAGGCCGAGCCGCCGCTGAAATTCGTGAACTCGACCTTTACTCCTGCCTTCTCGAAAAGACCGAGCTTCTGCCCTGCGATGATCGGGATGACGGGACCGTAATTGCCTGTCCCGCCAACTCGCACCGTCGGCGTCTGCGCCGCGGCCGTGGACAACAGACTGGCGATGCAGGTGAAGGCGCCGACGGCGATCGCAACGGCGCGTCCGGTAAGCAGCATTTGGTTCTCCCTGGCGTGGATGAAGGCCGCTCGTCTTAGGTCGAGCTTGTGCAAATGTTTGCACATCTTAATTTTCATGTCTACGGGGCAACAATTCGCTTTTGAAGCCTGGATTTGCGGCGAAATAGCGCATAGGTTTGCGCACCGTCGGATACAGGATATGCCCACCCGCCACGGCCCCGGCCGCCCGACCATCGAAACCATCTCGGAAGCCGCCGGCGTCTCGGTTTCGACCGTGTCGCGCGCATTGAAGGGCAACCGTCGGATATCCGAGCGCACACGCACCGCCGTGGTCGAGATCGCGCGGCAGCTCGGATATCTTCCCAACGCACATGCTCGCAGCCTCGTGACCCGCCGCAGCGGCCTCATCGGCTTCGTCATGGGCGACGTCTATAACCCCTTCTACCCAGAGATGCTGGACAGTCTGGTGCAGCGCGCCACCGCGCGCGGCCTGCGCCTGATGGTTCTGCATGTCGGGCGCAAGCCGCTAGCGATGTCGACGATCGAGTCGCTGCTCCAGTATCAAATGGACGGCTGCATCATCACCTCGGCGGAGCTGACATCCAAGGCAGCCGAGGTTTGCCGCACGCATCGCCTGCCGATGGTGGCGATGAACCGTGTGCCGCGCCTCAACAACTGCGCCGTCTCCTGCGACAACGCGGCGGGCGGGCGGGCACTCGGCGAGTTGCTCGTCGCCGCCGGCCACCGCAAGATCGCCATCGTGGCCGGCGCACCGAACACCTCGACCAGCGGCGACCGCGAGGCCGGCATCGTCGCAGCGTTGTCGCGCAGCAAGGTCAAGCCGCTGGTGCGCCTGGAAGGCGGATCGACCTACGAAGGTGGGCTCGCCGCCGGCCATGCGCTTGTCCAAGGGAGCAAGCGGCCGGACGCCGTCTTCGCGATCAACGACATCATGGCGCTTGGCGTCGTCGACGCACTGCGCGAACACGGTCTCCGCATACCCGAGGACATTTCCGTCGTTGGATTCGACGATATCCATGCTGCGTCCTGGTCCAACTACGATCTGACGACTGTCGCGCAACCCATCGACGCCATGGTGGAACGCGCGCTCGACTTACTCGATGCGCGCATGAAGGAGCCGGATGCCCCGGCCGAGAACGCCTTCATCGTCGGCGCGTTACGCATCCGCACTTCCGCTCGCCTGCCGGTCGATCTTCCGACGACAATTGAAAGTCTGCGAGAACGCGGATTGATTTAGCCACGACACAGCCGGTCCCAGCGTAGCGCCAATGGAGAATGTTGGCCGCTACTTCAATCCCTCAGTAGACACCGAGTCCGCGCCTATACCCTTGGCGTCGACGGCCTGAATTGCATTTACGACCCGTTCAACCAGCGGCGTACAGATATTGGGACAGAGCGACTGTTTTCGACCGGCCGCCTGACGCGCCGACATCGCTTATGCCAGGTCCCCCAAGGGAGGCGTTGCGACAGGCCAGCCGAAGGCAAGGCGATGCGGCGTTAGAATATTTTCCTTCGGCGAACTCTCTTCGGACGTTCACTTGGAAGCATCAGGCCGCTGGCATCAACGCCGAGATTGACTAAGAGCTTCGCCATCTCGATCGCCGATCGCGTCCCCTCCAGCACCGGGACTTCCCAGCCCGCACTCTGCAATCGCCGTTGAAGAAGCGGCTGCATCCAAAACGCCGCCGAACAACCGAGAATAATCACCTCCGCGCCATCGTCCTCAATTGCGGCAATCGCCTCCGTTAAAGAGGCTTCCAGCATTTCGGAGCGTTCCCCGTTAAGAGCCTTCTTCTGCTCGTCCTGGATTGATGGTTCGTTCGAATAGGCAGGGCGAGGCAGCGGAAAGTTGATATTGCGGATCGAGGCGCATTCATGAATGAAACCGTACTGCATGACCAGATTGTACATGCGCATATTATGAGTCTCGGAGATGTCGACGATACTGAATCGTCGCCCCAACATGCGCGCGACGTTCATTTGCGCATGGGCACATGACGTGACCGGAGTGCCGAAATTCCGACCGATCTCTCGCGCGGCGAGGTAGGACGGATCGCCACCCCCAAGCAGGACAATTGCGTTGTATTTTCCGCTCGCGCAGGATTCACGCACGATCGGCAGTCGGTTGACCCCGACGATGTCAAATTCTTCCAGCTTCTCGACTGGCCAGTCCCCGTGGGTCGCAAGCGCCCCCGGATGCACGTCCCATGCGACGTCAGAGAGCGAAGGCGCGACATCCTGGTAATTATAGATCAACGTCTCCTTAGGGCCGCGCCAAGCACGCAAAGTGAAGCCTGCCTCTTCAGACAGACGAAACGCGTTGATCAATTGAAAGCGGTACTTTCCTTCGGACATCTGATTCCCCTGTAGGAAGAAAGACGAAAAACGCCTTACTTGATGGCACCGCGTTCTGGTTGGTCCCCCGGGCGCGATCGGCGCCATGTTCTCTCATGGCCGCGAGCTTGACACATGTCAGATACCGTCTGGTATGACTAGATGGCCTAGCTGCACAAGATGACGTGAACGGCGCACCCTCGCCGGCTATGTTGATGCAAGTGCCCAAATTCTGCGGCGCAAACAGCGCTGCCGAAGCGGCTCGATAGCTCGCCATAGGACGAAGATTCGCCGGTCGTCGCTCACCCTTACCAGCCGGAGTCGATTAACTTGCCGAAGAAACCGAAATCACTTCCTCGCCCAACCAGGGCAAGAAACGGTGAATATACGCGCGACGACATCGTGCGCACGTTAGAGCGTGAAATTTTAGAAGGTATTCTGCGCCCCGGGGAGCGGTTGGACGAGCGCGCGCTTGCGACTCGCTTCGGAGTTTCGCGCGCTCCCGTTCGCGACGCCGTCGGCCGTCTTGCTTCCGTGGCATTGATTCGTGTGAAGCCGCGGTCAGGAAGTTACGTCGTCTCGTTAACTGCGGCAGAAGTGTTCGAGCTATTCGAGACGATGGCCGGCCTCGAAGGCCTGTGCGCCTACTATGCCGCACAGAGGCTCGAAACGCGCGGCCAAGACGAGCTGAGAAGCCTAGCCAAGCGGTGCAGCACGGCGGCAAAAAAGTCCGTCGAGGAATATTTCCTCGCCAATGCCGCCTTTCATGATCGAATTTATCGCGGCACCAGAAACAGTTATCTGGAGCGGCTCACTCGCCAGGCACGACAGCGCGTCAACGCCTATCGTAATTACACCCTACGACTCCCCGGCCGGCTGAAGCGGTCGGTCGAAGAGCACCTTGAGATCACGGAAGCCATTTGTGTCGGTGATGCCCTCAAGGCTCAGCAGTTGATGAGCGTCCACGCGGACGTCAAACGAAGTGACTTCGCGCCTTTCATAACCATGATCGACGCGAGGTCATCCGCCGATCCCAACGAACGCTGACGGGTTACGAGCGGTTCGAGTGCTCCGTCCTCAGCCGGCGGCTTCAAAAATGTCCTCGCGAACAAGACCGTACCATTTGGTCGCGATGTCGGGCCGAACGTTCGTCAACTTTACTTTGCTGCTCGTCGCAGCATCATAAAGGCGCTTCTTGGTTTCGCCGGGATCCTGCGCCCATTCCACAGCCGCGCACCAACGTGGCTCTTTCGGCGGAAATAATGGATGTGCGGCGCGCTGCTCCCATAGCCTGAACGTGCGGACACCGTTTGTATTGCGGTGGCTTTTGACGACGTCGTCCTCGAACCAAGATCGAATCTTGTCTTCGGATTCCTCGGTATCGAAGTTCAGCATCACGAGCACCGGACCACGAACGCTCGGTACGTTCTCAAGTGGATTGCCCTGCGCATCCTCTACGCTGACTTGTGTATAGATCGCAGCCGATATGTACTCAAAAGTCTTCATGACCGTGGGACTGAAGGTGTCAGCCTTGCGCATATTCATATATGCGTCGCTTGAGAGGATATCCGCGCTGGGGAGCTCATAGATATTGAAATTACGCGGCTTGGTCTGGCAGCGATAACCACGCGCACTCCAAAAACCGACGCCAACAACATCGGTCGAATGCTTCGCTTTATACCATTCGCGCCGCTTCACTTCGAACTCGTCGGGCATCTCGCCGCGTGTAACGTAGATAACTGGATTGACCACCGTCATACTCCCTTTGCGATAGGGCGCTTTCGTCGCGCCGCCCCTGATTGATCGATAATGTCGTCTATCTTCGCACTTCGCTGCTCATAAGATCGCGGAGGCCATCACCGAGAAGACTGACGGCAAGGATCAAGACGAACAACGCCGTCCCGGGGATCATGATCACCCAGGGCTTGAACATCATCAGCGCCTTACCCTCGGCGATCATCAGCCCCCACGAGGGGGTCGGCGGCTGAATGCCCAAACCGAGAAACGACAACGCCGCCTCGATGATGATAGCGTGCGCCATTTCGATAGCCGCTACGACGACAATGAAGTGAAATAGGTTGGGAAGCAGCTCGCGCAATAAGATGCGCGAAGTCGATGCTCCGATCGCTCGCGCAGCTTTCACGTAGTCCAACTGCCGGATTTGCAGCGTGGCGCTCCGCACCACGACGGCGAAGCGGTCCCAGATTAAGCAACCGATGACGATCGTGACGCTTAGGAAAGAACCGCTCAAATGCGACGATACGGCGGTGGCAATGAGAACCACCGGCATGCTCAAGCGCGTCATGATGACGAAATTGACGACCGCATCGATGCGTCCACCGAAATAGCCCGCAACGAGCCCCAACGCCGTGCCGATAACGCCCGATAGGATCGTGGATATAATACCGACCGCCAGCGAGATCCTCGCGCCATAAATGAGCCGGGCGAGGTAGTCCCGACCAAATCCATCGGTGCCGAGCGGATGCTGCCAAGTTCCATTCGGATGCCAGATCGGATTGATCAGTCGCTTCGACAGGTCGGAAAAATAAGGGTCGGTGATGATGAGCCATGGCCCGACGAGAGCCGCGAAGACAATAATTATGAGAAGTGTCGCGCCGACGGTAATGCTTGCACGGCGAAGCCCGCGCCGCCATAGCGGCTCGCCTCTGACATCCGCTTCGAAGTCGATCCCTGCATCCAACGCCGCCATTCGCGTCAGCTCATGCGAATTCGCGGATCGAGGTAGGCGTTCAGCAAATCGGCCGCCAGCATCAGACCGATGTATATTAAGGCCACGACCAGCACGATAGCCTGCATGACGTCGAAGTCCGATCGCTTGATCGATTCCCACGCCAGACGGCCTATTCCATTGAGGGAGAAAACCGTCTCGATGACGATGGAGCCGCCAAGCATTAGACCGAGCTGAACGGCTGACAGCGAAACGACGGGAACCATAGCGTTCCCGAACGCATGCTTAAGAATCGTAGTGCGCTCGAGCAGGCCTTTTGCTCGCGCCGTGCGAATGTAGTCCGATGAGAGCGCCTCGACCATGCCGGCTCGTGTCAAGCGCATGACGCTGGGTGCAGAGTAGAAGCCGAGCGCAGAGGCCGGCAATATGTAGTGCGCCCACGTTGTGTCGCCGCTGATCGGCAATAGGCGCCAATAAACGCCGAAATACAGAATTAGAATGAGGCCGAACCAAAAGGTCGGCATGGATTGGCCCAGGACTGAAATCGCCATGGCGACGCGGTCTGCAAGCGAATTGGGATATGTCCCGGCAGCAACTCCGAGTGGAAGCGCCAAGGCCAGTGCGAAAATGAGAGCAAGTCCGCCTAACTTGAAGGTCACGGGCAAGCGCTCCTGAAGCAACTTCGACACACTGGTCGAAAGCGCATGCGACCGCCCGAGGTCGCCATGGAGCGCACGGCTAGCCCACTCCCCGTAGAGAACAAGCAGCGGGCGGTCCAAGCCGTATTCAACGCGGACTCGTTCGATGTCCGCAGCCGACGCCCCCTCTCCCGCTAGCGCGATCGCCGGATCCGTGGACATGCGCAGCAACACGAATGTCAGCAAAGACACCGTGACGGCAACGCACAGCGCAGTGACCACGCGGCGGAAGAGGAAGCGGATCATTTTTAACGCCTATTTCCACTTCGCGCGGAAGAAGCGAGGCGTCTCATCGAAATCCGGCTTGAAATCGAGGTCCTTATTCAGCCCATAGACGAGCGTATAGGTGAACAACGGAACCCAATAGGATTGTTCCGCGATGCGGATGAGCGCTTTCTTGTAGTTTTCTTTCCGCACCTCCGGGTCCATCGACGAATCGGCTTTTTGCAGCCACGCGATAATTTCCGGATCACGGTTGATATCGTCAGGGCCGCCGCTGAAGAAGTAGCTGGTGAACGCCGATGCGTCCGGAATGCCGAAAGAGCCCCACGGCTGGTCAGCAATCTTCGCCTCTCCGCTGCGCAGAGCCTGTCGGGTTGCTGCGTATTGCATATAGCGCAGGCTGGCCTTGATTCCGACCTTGCTTAGATCGTTGATCACCGCCTCCGTCCACGGCCTTTCGCGGAAGGAAAATATCTCCGTCGAGAATCCGTTCGGATAGCCGGCCTCAGCCAGGAGGCTACGGGCCTTGGCTGGATCGAACTTGTAGAAGGGGACATCGGTGTAGCATCCGAATTGCCGCGGATGGCAGACGGAGTGAACGATCTCCGATTTTTCGCTTACGAGGTTTTTAGCAATCGCGGCCGCATTGACGGCATGCGCCACGGCTCGGCGCACGCGAATGTCTTTGAATGGGTTGTCGGCCGATTTATCGACGGAATTCATCATGATGTAGCGCACACGCATGGCCGGGCCGTCGATGATCTGCACCTGATCCATGCCACGCAAGGCGTCTGCCTTGTCCTTGGCGATGTTCCAGACCCAATCGACGCCGCCGGTGACGAGTTCCGCAATGGCTGCGTCAACGTCAGAGATGGTGCGAAACACGATCTTTCCGATGCTCGGCTTACCTTTCGGGCCATCGAAGTAGTTCTTGTTGACGACGAACGTCGCCGATTGGCCGGGCACCGACGACTGAACCTTGTAAGGGCCCGTGCAGTTCATCTTCACGGCGCCATAATTCTTTTTGCCCTGTTGGACGGGCGCGTTGTCGTAGTGCCCCTTCGGAAACACCGGCATCAGGTTCGCCAGGTTGAGAAGCGCGATCGGCGACGGCTTCTTCGCCGTGATGCGGACCTTGTAGGGGCCGAGCACTTCGGTCGACTGGAGCCAGTCGTAGTAGCTGCCGCCAAGAACGCCGATCCCAGGGGTGGTTATCGTATCATACGTGTATTTCACGTCGTCGGCGGTGAACTTCTGGCCGTCATGAAACGACACGTCGTCGCGCAGATCGAATTCCAAGGTGCGATCGTCGACCTGCTTGTAGCTTTTCGCTAAGAGCGGCAAAAATCCGCCGGTGTCCGGATCCCAGTAAACCAACGTGTCGCATGTCATCAGCGACATCACGAGTGTCTCTTTCACGAACCCGAAATAGGGGTCGATCGTCGCGAGTTCCTTCTCGCTCGTCCATGTGAGCGTATCGTCTGCCTTCCCGGCATGGGCGAAGCGTAGTGGCGTCATGACGAGCAGAGCTACGAAGACCGCGATAAAGGATATACAGCGTGCTCTCTTCATCTTGTTCCCCTCAAGAAATCTACGTGCTGATCACGGAAAGCGGAGGCGTCGTCGGCGCAAAATCTTGCCTCTCGGCATGCCAGCGCGCCGACAAGCTCTCTCCCGTCCGATTTGGATCGTTTGCTCGATCCGGCGTCAAAATCGAGTTGAGTAAGGTCCGCGTATAGGGATGGTTCGGCTCTCGGAAAATGGATTCGGTCGCGCCTTCCTCGACGATGTGCCCCCCATGCATCACACACACTCGACTCGCGACATGCTCAACGACGGCAAGGTTGTGACTAATAACAACGTATGTGAGATTGAATTCCGCATGCAAATCCATCAACAGGTTCAGAACCTGCGCCTGCACGGAAACATCCAACGCGGATGTCGGCTCGTCGCAGATCAGGATTTGCGGTTTCATGATAAGCGCGCGCGCGATGGCGACGCGCTGGCGCTGTCCACCCGAAAGCTGTGCCGGGTAGGCCTTGCGTAGACGAAGCGGCAACCCGACGGCGTCGAGGATTTCGAGCACGCGTCTTTCGCGCTCGGCCGACGAGCCAATTCGCTGTACATGCAACGGTTCGGCGACAATAGCCTCGATCGAGCGCCGAGGATTGAGCGACGCATAAGGGTCTTGAAAGACCGGTTGCATCCGTCGCGGCCCCTCATGACGCTTCAACGTTGGAAGCGGCCGGCCCATCAGGCGCACCTCTCCGCTCGTCGGCGGCAGAAGCCCAAGCAGCATCATTGCCAACGTCGACTTGCCGCAGCCGGATTCGCCGACAATGGCGACGATTTCGCCTGCATGAATTGCAAGCGAAACGTCGTTCACGGCAAGAACGGAGCGGGATTTTCCGAAGAAACTACTAGATGTGTGATAGGTCTGAGTGACGTTTCTCGCTTCGAGAACGATATCCGACTGTGAACGAAGCGGCGCTTGATCAATTGACGCTTCACGCGATGCATCGATCACCATTGTGGGAGGAGCAAACGGCGGCAAAATACAGCGATACTGGTGAGAAGGCACGGTCGCGCTCTTCAGCAGAATCGGATTGGCGCAGTCCGGCACTGCAAAAGAGCATCGGTTACGAAAGCTGCAACCTCGGAGGTCATGGAGGAGATTTGGTACCTGGCCTGGGATCGACCCAAGCTTTGTACCGCGTGCGTGAGACGACGCGCCCGGCACACAGGCGAGAAGGCCTCGCGTATAAGGATGAGAGGGACGTCCGAAAATATCTTCGGCGGTCCCCGCCTCGACCACCTGACCCGCGTACATTACGCCGACACGATGCGCGATGTGCGACACGATGCCGAGATCGTGCGTAATCAATAGAAGCGCTAGTCCGAACTCTGCTTGCAGATCCTGAAGCAGCTTAAGAATCTGTGCCTGTATCGTGACATCAAGTGCGGTTGTCGGCTCGTCCGCGATGATAAGGCGCGGATTGCACATCAATGCCATCGCAATCATGACACGCTGTCGCATGCCGCCAGAGAATTCATGAGGGTATTGCGAGAGCCGCTCGGTCGGCCGCGATATTCCAACCTTGTCGAGCAGAAAAAGCGCGCGTTCGCGCGCTTCGGCTCGCCCCTCTCCTCTGCGATGCCGGTGGAAAACCTCCATCAACTGCTCGCCGATGGTCAGGCAGGCGTTGAGGCATGTCATCGGTTCCTGGAAAATCATGGACATGTCGCGGCCACGCATGTCGCGAAGAGTGCCGGGTGAGGCAGCACGAATGTCGGTGCCGTCGAACGAAAGCCGGCTTGCCGTACGCACGGCCGATGACGGCAAAAGCCCCATGATTGCCAACGACGTGAGCGACTTGCCGCAACCAGACTCACCGACGAGACACAACGTTTCTCCACTTCCGACCGACAATGACACATCGCGCACGGCGTGCAGCGTCCCGGACGGAACGGAAATATCGACGCTCAGGTTCTCGACCTCAAGAAGTGGCAAATCTTCCTCGCGCGATTCTGCAGCGCCGAGCTTCTTCGAGTCTAACGCCAATCTCATTCCTTACTGTGAAAATCATCCTGCTTATCGCGCCATCGGTGGAATATGACGTGTCCAGCCTGTTTCCTTTTCGATCAGCAGGCCGAGCGCCATGAGGCGTGCCTCGTGCCCAAGCGGTGCAATGATCTGGAGCCCGATCGGTTCGCCGGTTTTCGCGAAACCGCACGGGATCACCAGGCACGGCCAGCCAAGCATGGTAATCGCGTAGGTGTTCATGCAGCTAAAGAGCGGCTCACTGAACTCGACGCCGTCGACTTTTGTCGGGGCCGCAATGTCCTTGTCGAAGCCCACCATCTGGCTCGCGGGAATGACGAGGATGTCAAAGTCGTCGAAGAAGGTGGCCGCGCTCTCCCAGGCCCTTTGCCGTGCAATCTCGGCCTTTGCCACGTCGAGAGCCGCCGTTGTCTTCGCGCGTTCGATGGAGTGCGCCAGCAGGCGATTACTCAGCTTATCGGTATCGTCCAGGCGCGAAGCATGCAGGATCAATGTTCGCAAGGATCGCAGCGGAACGATACTCTCCTCGACGCCATGCAATCTTGGCGCCGCGTCAGAAATTGAGAACCCAATTCCCGCCAAGGCGCTTCTCGCCTCCCGCATTACGCGGCGCACCTCCTGTTCGACGGGGAAGAGCTCATGGAGATCCTCGCTCCAAGCGATGCGCAAGTTCTTGGCGTCTATCTTTCCCGGTCCACTGTAGGCAGGCAGGGGCGGCAGCGGCGAGTGCCGATCTGGCCCACTCATCACACGCAACATCAAATCGGTGTCGGCCACGGTGCGGCACATGGGCCCGGGAACAGCGAACGTATCCCAGGCCCAAAGGCTGGGGTAAGGCGGAATAAGGCCGGGGGTTCCACGCAAGCCGACTGTGCCGGTTAAACCGGCGGGAAAGCGGACAGACCCTCCGAAGTCCGTGCCGACGCCGAGCGCGGCCATGCCTGTGGCGATCGCGACCGCGGTGCCGCCGCTAGAGCCGCCGCTGGAGAGCTGCAAATTCCACGGATTGACGGTCGTGCCGACGATCTTGTTGCGCGTGTTGACGTACGCCGCGAACTCCGGCGTGCTAGTCTTGCCGATAATAAGAGCGCCAGCCTGCTTCAACTTCGCAACGTAGCCGGCGTCGACAGAAGGAACGTTGTCCATAAAGTCGGGAACACCGAAAGTCGTGCGTATGCCGGCGGTCGCGATAACGTCCTTAACGGCAAGCGGTAGTCCGTGCAGGGGCAGACGCTCGCCGCGCGCGTAGCGCTCGTCCATTTCACTAGCTTCGCGCAGGACGTCTTCTGCTCGGACCGTGATGAAGCCGTGCAACGTCGAATCAAGCTTTTCAATCTGGCCTAGGGCAGCCTGAATAACCTGACGCGTCGACAATTCACCGGCAAGGATCTTTGAGAGCGCCATGTGAGCGGGAAGAAAAGCGACTTCGTCCATTGTTCCTCCCTTCATTCACCTACCCCTCGCCAGCTCTGAGCGCCGCCCTAGTCTCAACTTTCATTTGTTGATGCAGGTAAAATCTGTTGACCAGTCAGCACATCTAATCATACCAATTTTAGAGAGGCAACAAGCCTGCGAGGCGCGCTCGCGATTTTGGCCAAGTCTACGCGGCGAGCAATTTACCTCTAGTGAATGTGAGCGTGATTGATGGCTTGTCTCTCACTCGCAATAATCGGCTGCGGCAGAATTGCTCAAACCGCCCACGCCCGCGCTCTTGCCGACCTTTCGAATCGTGTTCGGCTCACCGCCACAGCCGACATCGAACTCGATGAGGCAAAGCGCGTCGCGCAACCCTGGGGTGCCGATGCTTATTCTGATTATCGCCGCGTGCTGGAGCGTCCGGACGTCGATGCTGTCATCGTTTCCACGCCGGAGTTCATGCACCATGAACAGGTTGTTGCGGCGGCCGCAGCGGGCAAGCATGTATTGTGCGAAAAGCCGATGGCGAATTCATTGCGCGAAGCAGATGCCATGATCGCCGCATGCGAGCGAGCAAATGTACGCCTTCTCGTCGGGCATAGTCGCCGCTTTACCCGCCGTTACCTCGAAGTTGAAAGAGTGCTGCGTAGCGGGGAGATCGGTGACGTCCGCCTCGTTCGCGAGAATGAGCGGCGAAATCGATCGTTCGGCGGGCTCTCGAAAGTGCTTTGGCGGCCAGGCCATTGGAGCGGAGATCCGAAGACGAGCCATGGCGTCGCCTTGATGGCCGGCGTGCACGAGGCGGATATCTTACGCTGGTTCGTCGGTGCCGAGGCAGTCTCGGTTTATGCGCAACATGACGTCACCGGCGAAGGAAATATCGGCATTCCCGATTTCATAAGCTTTACAGTCAAATTTTCAAACGGGGGCATTGGCTCCAGTGAAATCTCACGCTTGCCCCCGGGCAGCTATCCTGCCTTTCACCAGCTTGAAGTTTATGGGCAAAGAGGTTTGCTTCGCGCAAAGGATAGCGATTCAGTCAGTGTTTCTCTTTTTCACGAGCAAGGCGCAAGCTTCCCAGCTTACGAAGAAATACTTATGGCAACGAGATATAGTTACACGCGACAATTGCTTGAGTTCGTCGCAGCAATTGACGAAAAGCGAACGCCACGAGTTTCGCCTTACGACGCTCGCGCCGCATTATCCATAGCGCTAGCAGCCGTCGAGTCAGCGAAATCGGGCCTGCCTGTTGCGCCGGAGTAGCGACCGTGAAAAGCAAATCGGCAGTCAACATCATCGGCACGGATTCACACGGATGTTGGATTGTTAGCAACGCCGCGCTGTTTCCTGGCGTGGTCTTCCGCCACTGGGCGCCGAGCCCTGACGGCCAAGATCGTGCGGTCGTGGCGCAACAGGCCGGCGCGGCTCGAATTCCGTTCTCATCGTCATGGACCGCGCTGCTGTCCGATCCAGCACCGGTCATCCTTGTCCTCTCAAATAGCAATCGACGCCAGATTCTCGAGGAAGGCCTTCAGAGCGGGAAGACGCTCGTACTGCCCCCCTCCACGATTTGCGACGATGCCGAGATCGACATAATCCGCAGCGCTGCGGCGAAAGGCCGAGGTCGCATTTTACACGGAGGCTGGATCGGCTACACTCAAGCTGGCCTCCAGGCCAAAAGGCTGATCCGCGAAGAAGCCTTCGGCAAGTTGCATTCGATATATCTAGCCCTCCGCACAAAGCGTAACGCGACAACTGATGTCGACATCGTTCGCGAAGCTGGCTGGCCCGTTTTCGACTTTATTTGTTCCTGCGTTCCGGGATCGATCCAAAGCGTATATGTAAGCGGAAGTGCGCTGTTCAATGAGATGCTTATTGATACTGCGGTCTGCTTGATTCGATTCCAAGCTGGCGCGATTGTAACGGTCGAATTATCCCGATGTCTGCCGGCCAACTTCGCGTCCGCCGATAGTGGAGAGGTGGAGTTCGAAATCATCGGCGCGAATAAGACTTTGCGATCGGAGCCGAACAAATCCGCTGTCATTCTTCACGGCGAAGCGGCAGTGGCAGCGCTGCCATGGAACGAGAGTCCGCTGCTCGAGATGCTGACAGACGCCTGCCGGGCTCCGGAACAGGCCACGATCGGATCGTCCCATTTAGAAAAGGTGACCGAGCTCATGGCCATGGCCGGACGTTCTCTCAACGATGGATTGCCGGTGAGACGCTCATCATCTCCCCGCAACCCAACCGGGAGCTATTGCGAGCGCAGGCTATAGGCGAGCAGCACAAAGACATCGTCGACGCGATTGGGATCGATCGTCGTCGCAACGGTCCATGCTCCAGGCGCTCCCTGACCGCTCCAGGCGCCGGCCGTCGCATCGGCTGCATCTCCTGGCGCGATACCCGTCTGCCCCGGACCGGCCGTACTTCTGACGATCGGCTCCGCGTGGCTGACGACGATCGTCCTGCCTTGCGTGAAATAGGGGAAGCGCGCCGCCGACAGATCGACGGTGATGCTGCTCGCGCCCGCTGCGGACGCGCGCGCGAAACGCGCCCATTCCGACGGGAATTCGTGTCGCAAGCTGAACAGCCTGACCAGCACGCCGGACGCGGCGTTGGAGAGCGTCGTCGAGACCGCCGCAGCGGCGGCCGCACGCAGCGCCTCCCCGCCATCGCGCGCGGTATAGCGCAGGTGCAGGATCGCGTCCGAGATCGTGTTGTAGTCGAACGTCTTGAACTGCATCGGCAGTTCGAGCCGCCAACGGCTGACCGCGCCGGCACCTTCGAAGGGAAGATAACGCTCATCGCGCCCCTGCGCCTCGAACAATCCCGTATCGCTCTGGCCCGAGCTTGTTACGATCGATTCAAGAATTTTGCGGTCGTCGACGAAGCGTCCGTCGGGCCCGCCCGGATCGTCAGGCGGGCGCCGGTTGTATCCCGTCGCGATGTCGGCCGTGCGCCGGTAGGCGCTCTTGAGCAACGTCGCCTTGCAGTGGATCGTCGTGTAGGGGCCGGTGACGCACGGGATGGTGACGCTCACGGCCTTGAGCCGCCGCATGAAATGCCCCGGCGTGTCGAGGTCGAACAGCCATTCGGGAATCTCGAACTCGCAAGCGCCGGTCTCTTTGAGCGCAATCAGTTGCCCGGCCGCGAGGGCCAGCAGCGAGACGTGCTTGGTCATTTCGTATTCGCGGATATTGCCGTCGAGATAGGCGACCTCCAGGCGCTTGAGGTCGTGCGCCAGATGGTCGCCCGCCATCAATCCCTTCTTAAGAGAATCCCAATAGCCGAAGCGGATGATCGACGTCTCGCCATACGTCATGCCGAGTTCGTGCTGCATGCACATCTCGGCGCGCTTCGCGAGATCATAGGCGAGCTGATAGCTCTGGAAGTAGAGGCCGGATACCTTGCCTATCGTCCAGTCGTAAAGGTCCTGGCCGCTGAACTTGCTGCGCAGGAAATCGTCGGCGTCCCGCGCGTCTTCGATCTGGCGGTCATGGTTGCGAAGCTCGGCTTCGGCCATCGCCTGCCGGATCTGCGCCGCCGCCAACTGCTGGTCGATCTGCTTGAGCTCGATCGTCGCGAGTTCCGCCTGCAAATCCCATTCCTCCTTGCGGCGACCATGGTCGGCGGTACGGCCGATCACCTGCGACGAGATGTTGAGAATGCTCGCCGCCGCATCGAGCGCGATCGCCGCCTCCTCGACACCGACGCCGATGAAGTAGCCGCCGATTTCGACGCCGGCCGTGGTGGGGGATCCGAGCTTGACGTTGCCGAGCCTCTGCACGAGCCCCGCGAGGACGCGCAGATGCGCCGAGATCTCGATCGGCACGGCCGAGGCGCCGAGCAGAACCAATGAGGTCAGCTCCAGCGCGTTGAGCGTTTCCCGGCTTTCGTAGAAGGTCTTGCGCGCCTGCGCGAGATCGCGGCTACGCTCCAGCGCGGCGATATTGGCCTTGGCTTCGTCGACTTGGGCGACGCGGACGTCGCGCACCGCTTGCGACATTCGCAGCTCCTGGCCGGAACGCAATGTCGACAGCGCTTCCGCATCGCGCTTCTCCAAGGCGGCCATCAGCGCCGCGCCAAGGTTTCTCACCTCCGCGGTCATTTCGTTGGCCTTTTGCGCGATCGCCTCGAAGCGCTGGTTCGGCAGCGACACGGAGATGTCGCTGAGAACCTCGCCGATGCTGAGCCCGGCGGCGCGCGCGCGAACCAGCAGAGCGGGGTCGATGGGCGGCTCGAACAGCGGGAGCTGGCGCGCCTGCCCTTCGATATTCATGCAATGCCGGATATTGAACAGCCGCGCGCCGATCGTGTCCCAATAGCCCAGCAGCTTGTCATTTGCCGGGACGGGAAAATAGGGCGCCATATCCGGCAGATCGGGCGATGGCGGCGAAGGCGAGGCCGGCGGCTCGTCGTCGCTGCCGACAAGCAGCTCGATATCCTGAAGGGCGTTGCCGAGCGCGCCGAGCCGCGGCTCCAGGCTGTTGAAGGTCTCGGGCACGCGATTGAGATTGCGCGCGATGATCTCGGGCCGGCGGCCGAGGATCTCTGCCGCCAGAACGTAAAGCTGCGCGGCCTCGTTGATCGTCTCGAGCGTATCGGCCCGGAAGAGCTGATCGGCCCATGCGACCAGATTGTCGACATATTTCATGACGACCGTCTTTTGATAGGCCGTCGTACGCAGGCGCGCGATCGCGTGCGGATTGAAGGGATCGTTGCGCCAGACCTCGACCGCGGCTTTCAGCGCATCGGGCGGGCCTTGCGCGATCAGCTCTTCGATCGCCTTCACGGACTCGGCTTCGTAGTCGCTGCTCAGCCGGTCGAAGAACGGCTTGGTGCGCCAATAGCGCTGCGGCACGCTTCCGCCGGAGGCACCCGTCGGATCGAAGATGAAATGGAACCAGCGCTGCGCGTCCTCGAAGCGCTGATTGCTGCTGAGTCGCGCCGCGATGAGCAGCGGGATGTGAAAGAAAAGCTCCCAATTGTAGATTTCGTAGGCCCCGCCCGCGGCGAACTCCACCTCGTCGATCGGATAGGCCTTCATGACGCGCGGCTGCGGCTGGTACGCATCGAACGATGCGGGGTCGGCCGCCTCCTGGCTGTCGAGCGACAATAGCGCAGGCAGGCCCTGCCGCCGCAGCGCCATCACGAACGCGCACACATAGGGGTGATGGAAGTTTGCGAATTGATACCGACGCGTCGTCCAGAAAACCGGCAATAGCGTTTTCTGCGGCGCGCTCGGTTTCAGGTCGATCGGCACCATCTCGCGCGCGACACGGCGGCCGTCGCGCGTGCGCGCCAACATCGTGAGCGGACGCGGCGCCGCCGCGGCCGGCGCAGGCGCCGGATCGTCGCCGTCGGCCGGCAGCGATGCGGTCGCAGCCGGAAAGTAGTCGGCCCGCCACACGGTCGCGAGGTTTGCATTGATCCAGTCGGTCAACGGGGGGCGCTTGCCGGACGCGCCCGTCGAACGGCCGATGAAGGTCCGCCTGTCGTCCATGAAGAAAAACGGCCGGTCCCCGACAAACTGCAAATCCTGGTGCGGCGCCATCAGACGATACGTCCAGGGCGTGCGGTCCAAGACGGGAATGTCGAGCTTGTTCACGAGCGTCGGCGCGGGATTGCCGACGATCGAGGACGGCTCGTTCACGCTCGATAATACGGTCGGCAAGATCTGGTTCGGGAATGTCGGAAACGTTCCGTCAAACAGGATCAGCGACGACGCGGTTTCGGTAAACCACATCCGGTCGAACTTCGTTCCGCTCGGAGCGAGCGCGAAATTGCGGCGTGCGACCTGCGCATTCGGCACCGCGGTGACGATCTTGCGACAACCGGAGAACCGGAACTCGCCGAATGGATAGGCGATCTGAGCATCGCCGGATGCCGGCGCGCTGCGATAGTCGCGACGCAGATAACCACGCACGGCGAGCGTGTCGCCGGCGACAAGGGCCTTGAAGGAAAACAGTTCCGGCCGCACGACGGGCTTGGGATCGCCCGACGGCGAAGTCGGCGGAGGCGGAAGCGAGCCTCCCGGCTGGCCGCCTCCCCCTCCTCCGCCGCCGCCCGTGGGAATGTCGCCGCCCACGCCGCCATCGTTGCGGATGCGCGCCGCCGCATTCTGCGGCGCCGCGACACGGTCGCCGAACAACACCTTGTCGTCGCCTTGATAGGCCATGAAAGTGACCGGGTCCGACACCACCTTCCCGCTCCAGCGTCCGCGCTGGTATTCGCTCCATGCAAGTTGGATTTCGAGATAGCGCGTGCCCGCGTTCACCTTGCTGCCGGGCGCCGGCATGACGACCTGCTGATCCTGCTGCTTCTCGGTAAAGATCGGCCAGATCAACATCAGCTTGCCGTTCCACAGCACCGGAATGATGTGGTCGCCCTCGATATCGAGTTCGACCTTCTCCCACGGTGTCCAGACCTTGGTGCCGCCGTCGCGGCGCCGGTAGAAATAGGTACGAGGCGCATGGAACGTGCGGCCGAAGACGTGCAGCATCTCGTCGTCGTCTTCGTAGATACCCGCGATCTCCAGCCGCGCCACTTGATCGAGCTTCTCCAGATAGTGCGTGAATGCCTGCTCGGCGGCATCGTCATCGAGCTCGGCTTGCATCAGTTCGTTTTCGAGGTCTTTGAAGAACGGCGTCTTGTCGTCCCGAAGCTCGGGTTCGATCCAATTTTCGGGATAGAGCCAGATCTTGCGGCTCGCCTCCCAGACGCGGAAGGTCTTCATCCAGCTCCACTGGCTCCACTTCGGATCGTCGACCCGAACGTCCGCCTCCAGCCCCAAAAGGCAACGCTGGGCAAAGAGCTGCGCCGAGGCCATTGCCTGCTGAATGCGCGACGTGAGCTGGCACGCGCTCATCTCGACATCGATCAGAAAATGCGCGAACAGGTCGCTGCTGTCCGCCGGCCCCGCGGCCGCGCCCCACAACTGCGGCCGTGCGACGAGATAGGCGACAAGCGCCGCGCGCTGCTGCTCGCGCAACCCGTCCTGCAGCGGCGCCGCAAGCGTCTGCCACGCCGCGTCATCGTACTTGGCCTTCGCGGCGCCCCGCACGGCGGCCGCGACCGCGTCGCTCACACTGGCTTCGCACCATTGCCGCACCACGGCGGTCGGAACGCCGAGACGCTTCACGGCGCCGATGCAGCGCGCCAAGCGCGAAACGAGACCGATCCGGTAATCCTGCGGCAATCGCGCCTGCAAGATGCCGGTATCGTTCGGATCGGCGGCGGCGCCGATGAGGGCCGTGACATCCGCTTGCGCCCAGCCGAGCCATCGCGACAGCGCTTCGGCGAACGCCTGCTTGCCGGCGCTACGGCCCGCGTCATCCGTCGCGGCGCGAATGGCCGTTATCCCGCCGAGAACGCCTTCCACGGCGGCAGCGTCGAGCGAGAGATCGCGCACCACCTCCTGCAGGGCGATCAGCGAGAACCAGTCGCCGAACGGGACAGGCGTGCTCACCGGGTCCGGCGCGGTCGTCAGCCACGGGTTTTCGCCGAGCAGCCAGTCGAGCTGGCTGGCCGGCAGCTTTATCGTCTGGATCACGGTGGCGATCTTGAGCAGCTTCTCCAGCGTCTCGAATTGCGCCGCCGCGTTGTCGCGCGCGAGCGCGGGCGCCGTCGTCTCCGCCAGCGCCGACAGCCGGTGCAGCGCGCTCTCGCCGCCATGCATGACCCGCTCGAGCAGTCGCCCGCAAAGATCGCCAGCGAGGTTCAGCGCCGCCGCGACGCGGTCGATGACGATACCGCGCGCCTGTGCCTGCCAGTCGGACGCAGATGCCGCGTCGATCGCCAAAAGGGCGCCGCGCAGCCCTTCGAGCGTTTGCGCAAGGGTGGCGTCGGTCGGCACGAACGGCGCCGCGGGATTGAAGCGATGGCGCAGCAGATAGTCGAGCTGGGGAATGTCGAAGCCGGACGCCTGAATGGCCTTGACGGCTTCGACGAACCGCAGCGTGTCCTGCGCATGGTCGATTCCGAACGGATCGATCGCGGTGAGGTCCGTCGCGATCAACAAATTGGCGATCGTGAGGCCGAGCTGACTCGCCAGGACGGCATGGCGATAGAGCACGGAAAGATTGCCGAGGGTAAGCTTGCCGTCCGTGCGCGCGATCAAAAGCGTGAGACTCGCGGGGTCGAGACGGAATGCCGCCTGCAACGCGGCGGCGTGATCGGCGAGGAGTTTGTCGGTCGCGGCGAGTTCCTGCCTATCGGCACGCAGCCGGAAGGCGTCGTCCTGCGGCTTGAAGACCGACGGGTTATAGAACAGGTCGCGATAGAGCGAGCCCGGCTCGACCGTATCGATCGGCCGCCACAGCGCGAGCGCGACGGCGAGCGGCAGGCGCAGGGTCGCCGCCATACTCCGCAGATGATCGATCCTGACCAGCGTTGCGTTGTCGATCGCCGGAGGATTCGCTCCGGCGATCGCATCGAGAACGCGTCCAAGTTCGGGGATCGTCCAATCGAGCTTGCGCCACAGCCGCACGAAGCGATGCAGGCGGTCGAGGAGGTCCGCCGCAAGTCCCGCGACCTCCAGTTTCGTCGTGTCGCACGTATCGAGCGGCGCGCCGGATTTCGGACGGATCGAGGCGGCAATGCCCGGATTGACGAACCTGGTCGCGAGCGCCGCGTCGAGATCCGCGTAGCTCAAGCCGGACCGATCCAGGAGGTCCTGCACGGATTCCAAAGCGGCGGGCGCCGTGCCGCCCCAGAAATCCGCGGGCTGCCGTGGCGGCGTAAGCGGCTCACCGACCACGATTTTGCGTTCGACATCGGTCAGCCCCAAGCGCTCGGCGGCCAACAGAACGATGTGAGGATCATTCGCGTCGAAGGCTGCGGCGGGCGGGATCAGCGCATCGATCAAGTCGTGGCGAGACACGCCGAGATGGGCGAGGAATATCCGGGTTTCCGCGCTCGGCAGATCGAACGGCAGGGTCCACGGATAAACGGCGCGGCCAAGCTCGGAATAGGCATTCGCGTTCCGGTATTGCGGGCTCGCTCGCCGTTCGCTCGATGTTCCCGTCGTCTGGCGGCTGCGCGCGGCGACCTCGAGACCGGTCGCGCCCTTGACGATGCCGTAGGCGAAAGCGTCATCCTGGATGCGCCAGCGCTTTCCGTCTTCGAGCGTCTCGATTCGCGCCGACGGATGCAGCGGTGGCGCGAAGGCCGCCGACAATGCCGCGCTGGCCAGGCTTCCGGAGAGGTCGGCCTCCAGCGCCGGCGCCAACGCGAACGGCGCGAAGGACGGCGGCGGCGCCACCGCATTCTCGAGAACCTCGTTGACGATGTCGATCAAAGGCAGCGTGATGTTCGTGTTCTCGCACGTCAGCTCGATCTCGCCGAGATCGGGGCGCCGCGCGAAAAGCGCCGCCCG
>JBDHSU010000048.1:0-27209 GCA_039808325.1 Variibacter sp.
GGGCTCTCGACCAGGGGGCCGAACCGGACCCGGTCTTCGTTTTCCCACAGGATCGCCGCCAGCCCTTTGTCGCTGGCGACGAGCTTCAGCGGGCCGACCGGCGAAGCGATCATCTTGTAGGCGTAAGACATATCGGCCTCCTTCGCTCGTCTGGTCGCCCTTGGCGTCCGGAGCCGGCACGGACCCGCCGCCTATAGAACACGAGAACGCCCGTGGGTGTGCAAGCGAGGATTCGGCGGCGGGCGAACCGTCATCCACAGTTCTGGTCGCAACCAAAAGAGCGCGAGTCTGAACGGTCATTCATCTCGACGTGCGGCGTTTTCATCCGCGCCCGCGTTCTGCCGTCGACAGCCATGTTTCATTCAGTCTGCGTTCATGCGGCGGCACTCATGGTCGATCGGGGTAATGGCCGAAAGAGCCACGGAATTCGGGGACTGGAGAGCGTTCCAAGCTTCGACATTCAACCTTCAGAAAAAGGCCGTGGTAGCGCTCGGCCGAGGACGATCTTGTGCCTGGACGAGCGCCGTAGAGATAGAGATTTGCATCCGTGCGCCAGCAGCCGACTGAACTTCGTCCCTCGGTTCCTCGTCCGGTCCAGCTTCGCCGAACCGGCAAGCGGGCGCGGCTCACGACGTCTCGGTTCGAGACGCAGATTCTCTCCGGCGACAGCGAGGATTTCCCGTTCCAGATGCAGGAAGGGGAGCGGCTCAATCATCTGATCGAGAAGGCCTGCGACCGCTTCCGCGACAGCGACGCGGTGGTGACCGACGACGCGGCCTTCTCCTACGGCGAGCTCGACTGCCGTGCCAACCAGGTGGCGCGCTATCTGACCGAGCAGGGCATCAAGGCCGGCGATCGCGTCGGCCTGTTGTTCGACCGGACGGTCGAGACCTACGTCGCGATGCTGGCGGTGATGAAGGTCAACGCCGCCTATGTGCCGCTCGACACCGGGTTCCCCACCGAGCGCATCCGCTTCATCGCGGGCGACGCCTCGCTCGCCGCCATCGTTTCCATGGCCGCTTTCGACGAGCGGCTGCGCGCGCTCGACCTGCCGCTGATCTATCTCGACGGCGCCAAGCGCGACATCGACATGAAGCCGTCCGGCCCGCTTGGCCGGGAGGAGGTCGCGCCGATCGTCGATCGGGCCTGCTACGTCCTCTACACCTCCGGAACGACCGGAAACCCCAAGGGCGTCCTCATCGAGCATCCGAGCATCTGCAACTTCGTGCAGGTGGCGGCGGACCGTTACGGCTACGAGCCGGGCGACCGGGTTTATCAAGGCATGACGATCGCCTTCGACTTCTCGATCGAGGAGATCTGGGTGCCGCTGCTCGCCGGCGCGACGCTCATTCCCGGCAAGCCGGGCGTCGTCCTGATGGGCGACGAATTGGCGGATTTCCTGGAGAGCCGCGACGTCACCTGCATGGCGTGCTGCCCGACGCTGCTGGCCACCATCGAGCGCGACCTGCCGAAGATCCGCTTCCTGCTCGTCGGCGGCGAGGCCTGCCCGCGCAACCTCGTGGTGCGCTGGCACAGCCCCAAGCGCACCATCCTCAATTCCTACGGTCCGACCGAGACCACCGTTACGGCGACGGTGACCGAGCTGACGCCGAGCAAGCCGGTGACGATCGGCCGCCCGCTGCCGAACTACACGATCGTCATTCTCGATCCGGTGAAGGCCGAACTCGTTCCGTTCGGCGAGCAGGGCGAGATCGGCATCGCCGGCATCGGCCTCGCGGCGGGATACCTCAATCGCGCCGACCTGACGGCGCAGAAGTTCATCCCCGACTTCGTCGGCCTGCCGAACAACCCCTCGCGGCGCATCTATCGCACCGGCGACCTCGGGCGCATCACGCCCGACGGCGAGGTCGAATATTTCGGCCGCATCGACACGCAGGTGAAGATTCGCGGCCACCGCATCGAGCTTGCCGAGATCGAGTCGGTGCTGATGGGGCTGCCGCAGGTCTCGCAGGCGGCGGTGACGACGTTCGAGCCGGAGCCCGGCATCGTCGAGCTCGTCGGCTACTATGCCCTGAAGCAGGGCGCGTCCGAGCTTTCGCTCAACGACATTCTGCAGACGCTGCGCGCGCGCCTGCCGGCCTACATGGTCCCGGCGTTCCTGGAAAAGCTTCCCTTCATTCCGATGTCGATCAGCAACAAGGCTGATCTCAAGAACCTGCCGAAGCCGAAGGGCTCGCGCGTGCAGAGCGGCAAGACCGTCGTCGCCGCCACGAACGACACCGAGCGCGCCATCGCCGCCGCGCTCGCCGCCGCGCTGAGGCTCGACGCGGTGTCCATCGAGGATCACTTCTTCAACGACCTCGGCGCCAACTCGCTGCTGATGGCGCGCTTCTGCGCCAATGTGCGCAAGAGCTGCCCGACCGCCGCCGCGCTCTCGATGCAGGACATCTATCTGCACCCGACCGTCGCGCGGCTCGCCGCGCATCTTGGCCAGTCGGACGCGGAGAGTGCGCCGGTGATGGTCGAGGAGCCGCTGCACGTTCCGTCCGACTTCTCCTATTACGGCTGCGGCGCGTTGCAGCTTCTGTCCTACTGCGGCTACGGCATGGTGAGCCTCTCGCTCTTCATCCTCGGCTTCGACTGGATGTACGCGGCGATCGACAATCCGGTCAGCTTCTACCTCCGGAGCACGGCCTTCGTCGTCGCGGCCTTCGTTCTTGCCGCCGCCCTTCCGATCGCCGCCAAGTGGCTGCTGATCGGCCGCTGGAAGGAAGAGCGTTTCCCGATCTGGAGCCTGCGCTACTTCCGCTTCTGGGTGGTCAAGACCCTGGTGCGGACCTCGCCGGTCGCCGCCTTCGTTGGAACGCCGATCTTCAACGTCTATCTGCGGCTTCTCGGGGCCAAGATCGGCCGCAACGTCGTCATCCAGTCGCGGCTCGTGCCGGTCTGCACCGATCTGTTCTCGGTCGGGGACAACACGGTGCTGCGCGCCGATTCAATGCTGCCGGGCTACCGCGCGCGCTCGAATTATATCGAGACCGGCCGCGTCGAGATCGGCAGCTACGCCTTCGTCGGCGCCGCGAGCGTGCTCGACATCGACACGGCGATGGGCGAGCGCACGCAGCTCGGCCATGCGTCGTCGCTGCAGAGCGGGCAGCGCGTGCCGGACGGCAAGCGCTACCACGGCTCGCCCGCGGTCGAGACGGCGACCGACTATTGCCCGCTCGAAATGCGGGACTGCTCGTCGCTGCCGCGCACGCTCTACGCCGCGGGGCAGTTGTCCGGCCTGCTGCTCGTCGCCACGCCGCTCGTCACCGCGCTCGGCTGCTACTGGTACGAATACTTCACCCAGTTCGGCGCCGAGACGCTCGCCAGCGTCGCGTTGCCGGCGCCGGTCCTGATTGGGCTGCTGTTGCTCGCGGCGACGGTTCTCCTCGCCGGCGCGCTCGCCGCCAGCCTGCTGCGGGTCTATGTCGTGCCGCGGCTTTGCAACCTCTTCCTCGAGCCGGGCAAGGTCTATCCGTTGTTCGGCTTCCATTACTGGCTGCAGGACATCATCTCCGCCGCGAGCAATGTCCGCTTCTTCAACCTTCTGTTCGGCGACAGCTCGGCGATCGTCCATTACATGCAGTTCGTCGGCTGGAACCTCGGCAAGGTCGAGCAGACCGGCTCGAACTTCGGCACCAACCAGAACCACGACAACCCGTTCCTCTGCGAGATCGGCGGCGGCACGATGGTGTCGGACGGGCTGTCGATGATGAATATCGACATCTCGAACGCCTCGTTCCGTCTCGCCAAGGCGCGCATCGGCGAGCGCAACTATCTCGGCAACGACATCCACTATCCGCCGCAGGGCCGCACCGGCGACAACTGCCTGCTCGGCACCAAGGTGATGATCCCGGTCGACGGGCCGGTGCGCGAGAATGTCGGCCTGCTCGGCTCGCCGTGCTTCGAGATTCCGCGCATGGTGGAGCGCGATCAGCAGATCAACGCCGCGTTGTCGGAGGATCAGCGCCTGGACGCGATCCGCCGCAAGAACCGCTACAACCTGGCAACGGGCGTCATGTTCCTGCTGGCACGGCTGGCGTTCGTGTTCGCGGCCCTGCTCATCGCGCATGTCGCGATGCTCAACTACCACAGCTTCGGCATTCTCTCGCTCTTCGCCGCCGGCGCCGTCCTGACCGTCCTTTCGGTCGTCTTCTTCTCCCTGCTCGAGCGCGCCAGCCTCGGCTTCAAGCGGCTGGCGCCGAAGATCGTCTCGATCTACGACCCCTATTTCTGGTGGCATGAGCGCCATTGGAAGCTCTCGGACACGCCGATCATCGGGCACTTCGGCGGCACGCCGTTCAAGAACCTGATCTCGCGCATGGTCGGGCTGCGGGTCGGCCGCAAGGTGTATGACGGCGGCTGCTCGATCACGGATCGCTCGCTCACCGAGGTCGGCGACTACGTGAACCTCAACGAGGGCAGCGTCCTGCAGGCGCACTCGCTGGAGGAAGGCGTGCTGAAGTCCGACTACATCCGCGTCGGCGAGGGCGGCACGCTCGGCTGCGGCGCCTTCGTCCACTACGGGGTGGTGATGGGCGAGCGCGCGGTGATCGATCCCGATTCCTTCGTCATGAAGGGCGAGGTGATCGATCCGCGGACCCAGTGGCGCGGCAACCCGGCGAAGATGCTCCGCCGCTCCGTCGTGCGTGCGCCCGTCGAGACCGGCTCCGGCAAGCCGCTGGAGCCGATGGTCGACTACGTCCAGCGGATTGCCGCCGAGTAACGCGAAGGCGGCGCAGGTGCGGCGGAATGGCAAAGCGCGTCAAGCTCGCGGACGTGACGGAGGACAATTGGGAAGCCGTCGTCGATCTCGAGCTTGACGAGGCACAGGACGATCTCGTCGCGAGCAACGCCTATTCGCTCGCCGAATCGAAGTTCGATCCCGATGCGCGCCCGCGCGCGGTCTATGCCGGAAAGCGCGTCGTCGGCTTCCTGATGTACGAAGTCCGCAAGGCGAAAGACAAATCGCGCAGGGCCTCGATCTATCGCTTCATGATCGACCGGAAATATCAGGGCAAAGGCTACGGCCGCGAGGCCCTCGCGCGGGCGCTGGACGAGATCAAGGCGATCCCGCGCATGCGCAAGATCATCATCCGCTACATGGCCGCGAATCCCATCGCCAAGGCCTTTTACGGCAGCTTCGGTTTTGTCGAGGTCGGCCGCGACGAGGACGGCGAGGTGATCGCGGAACTGAGATTGTGACGCCGGATGCGCGCCGTGACGTTGCCGTTGTGGCCGGCGGCGTTCGCCCGATCGGCCGGGGGGCGACGATGAATGCCGCTTCCCTTCGGGACGCGCTGGATGGCTTGGCCACGCCCGGCATCCTTATCGGGCATCGCGTGATTTCACCGGGCGACGAAGCGGCGCTGCTGGCGTCCGAGTCGGCGTCGATGCCGTCGACGCTTCCCGAGAGGCGGCGCGCCAGCGCCGCGGCGCGCCTTGTCGCGCGGCGGCTTCTCGGTCGGCTCGGCTATCCGCCGTGCGCGATTCCGACGGGCGCGGACGGCGCGCCCCAATGGCCGGACGGAATCGCCGGCTCGCTGGCGCATGACGATCAGGTCGCGGTCGCGGCCGTCGCTCTCAGGCGCGACGTCGCCGCCCTCGGCATCGACGTCGAGCCGGCGGAGCCGCTGCCGGAGGAGATGCTCGATCTCGTCGTGACGGCGCGGGAGCGGCGGCGGCTGAAGGATGCCCCTTTGGCGGGGCGCATCGTCTTCGCCGCCAAGGAGGCCGTTTACAAGGCGGCTTATCCCGGCGACCGTGCGTTCCTCGAATTCCACGATATCGACGTCGACCTGGCGAAGGGCGAGGCGAAAACCAAAAGCGGGCGCGTCTTCACGCTCCGCCATTGCCCCGCGCCGCGCATCGTCGTGCTGGCGTTCGCTTGATGCGTCGGAGCGGCGTCATCGCTTCTCGCTGATGAGGAGATTGCCGAAGCGGTCGGTCGCGGCGGTCTGGCCGTCGAGCACGAGAGTGGTGGCGTCGAGTTGCGTGACGATCGCGGGGCCTTCGATGCGCGCATCGCGGCCGAGGCGCGCCCGGTCGTAAACCGGCCCGTCGACGGTTCCGGACGCGAGATGCATCTTTTGATGCGCGACGATGGCGTCCTTCACGTTTCCGCCGCGCGCCACTTCGCGCATCGCCGGAGCCGGGAACACGCCTTGCGCGTCGACGCGCAGCGTCACGATCTCGACCGGCGTGTCCTCTTGCGCGAATGTGTAAAGACGCTCGTGCGTCTGATGGAATGCGGCGACCGTTGCCGCGAGCGCCTCCGGCGTCGCTTCGCGGCCGGCCCAGGGAATGAACAGCTCGAAGCCCTGGTTCTGATAGCGCACGCTCGCGGTCCAGGTCGTCTGCCGCGCCTCTTGCGGAACGCCTTCCTGTTCGAGCCATGCGACGGCGTCGGCTTCCAATTCGCCGAACACGCGCGCGATGAGGGAAAGGTCGGTGGCCCGCGCTTTCTGCAGGCAGGTGCGCGTAAACTCGGCTTTCAGGTTCGACACCAGAAGCCCGAGCGCGGAAAGCACGCCGGGATTGGGCGGCACCAGGATCGCGCGCATGCCGAGGAGGCGGGCGAGCGCGCCGCCGTGCAGCGGCCCGGCGCCGCCGAACGGCAGCAGCGCGAAATCGCGCGGATCGTGCCCGCGCTCGACCGAGACGATGCGGATGGCGCCGACCATGAGATTGTCCACGATCGACAGAATGCCGCGCGCCGCCGCCTCCATGCTCATTCCCAGCGGGTCGGCGACGTATTTGCGGACCGCGCGCCGCGCGCCTTCGATGTCGAGCGCGAACTTCCCGTCGAGCAGATACGGCGGCAGATGGCCGAGCACGAGGTGCGCGTCGGTGACGGTTGGTTCCTCGCCGCCGCGCCCGTAGCAAACCGGACCCGGCTCGGCGCCGGCGCTTTCCGGCCCGACGGTCAGCGCGCCGGATTTCGAGACGCGCGCGATCGAGCCGCCGCCCGCGCCGATGGTGACGATGTCGACCATCGGAAGCCCGAGCGGCCAGTCGCCGACGTGCCCGCTGGTCGTCAGCCCCGGCTTGCCGTCGTGGATGAGGCAGACGTCGGCGGAGGTGCCGCCGATGTCGATGCCGATCAGGTTCTTCACGCCGGCATTGGCGCCGACGAAGGTCGCGCCGACGGCGCCGGCGGCGGGCCCGGACAGCGCGGTTTCGACCGGGGCGCGTTTCACGTTGCGTGCGCTCGTCACGCCGCCGCTCGATTTCATCAGCAGCAGCGGCGCCGCGATGTTGCCTTCGGCGATGCGCTGGTCGAGGCGCTCGACGTAGGCCGACACCACCGGCATGACCGCGACGTTCAGGATCGTCGTCATGCTGCGTTCGTATTCGCGGAACACCGGCAGCACGTCGCTCGAGATCGAGACGAGCGCGTCCGGGTGCTCCGCGTTGACGATTGCGGCGGCGCGGCGCTCGTGCTCGGCGCTGGCGTAACTATGCAGGAACACGATCGCGACGGCGCCGATGCCGGCGGCCTTGATCTCTCTCGCCGCCTGGCGAACGGCGGCCTCGTCCAGCGCTTCGAGTTCGCCGCCGTCCGGCTCGATGCGTCCGCCGGTCTCGAAAATATGCTCCGGCGGGATCGGTCGCTTCGGCTTCACCCAGGCGAACAGGCTGGCGCGGCGCGGCACGTCCTGGCGCGCGATTTCGATGACGTATTTGAATCCGCGCGTGGTGAGCAGCGCCGCCTTGGCGCCTTTGCCCTCGAGGATGAGATTGGTGGCGACGGTCGTGCCGTGCAGGATGCGCGCGATGTCGCCGCCCGCGAGGCCGGACGTGCCCAGGATCTCGGTGATGCCGTTGCCGAAGCCCTTCGAGGGGTCGAGCGGTGTCGAGGGGGTCTTGGCGTTCCACACCTCGCCGGTCGCCGGGTTCAGCAACGTGATGTCGGTGAACGTGCCGCCCGTGTCGACGCCGATGATGGCCTTCGCCTGATTGCGTGTCGGTGCGTGCGCCATCAGTCGAGCACCTCGTGGTAGCCGTGGCGGTGAAACAGTTTCGTCGCCGGGCGCTCGGCGCGGCGCTTCCCGGTCGCGGCGGCGTCGACGGAGAGCCCGTCGGGCGTCAGCACCACGCCGTAGTTGCCTTCCGCGCTCTCGCGGCTGACGAAGCCGCCGCGCACGTCGCGCAGGACGGCGTCCGCCTCGCGGTCGAACGGATGTCCCCATCCGCCGCCGCCGCCGGTCTCGATGCGCACGATGTCGCCGTGTTTGACCATGTTGCCGTCGCTCAAGGGGCGCAGCACCCGCTCGTCCGGCCGGCCCGGATTGATGACGCAACGCCCGGTTCCCGCCGCATGGCCGCCGGCGACGCCCCAGGGCGGGTTCTCCACGCTGTCGATGCGCATGGAGATCATCGCTTCCTTCGCCAGCACCTCGACTTCGCGAATGAGCCCGCAGCCGCCGCGCCAGCGGCCGGGGCCTCCCGTGTCCGGATTGATGGCGTAGCGGCGCACGCGCACCGGAAACACCGTCTCCAGGAATTCCGAGGGGAAGTTCTCTTGCGCGACAAGATAGACGGCGTCGTTGCCGTCCGCCGTCGGGCGCGCGCCGTAGCCGACGCCGAGCCCGTCCGAGAGCAGGAACAGTTCGTCGTTGTCGTCGCGTCCGCGCATGTACCAGATGACGTAGGCGCTGTGCGCCGCCATCGCCTTGCCGCCGGTGGCGACATTGAGCAGGCCGAGGCACGCCGCCATGTTGCGCATCATGGTGACGCCGCGCATGCCGAGCGGCGCGGGGAAGTTCGGCTGCAGCACCGAACCCGGCCGCAGCACGGTGTCGTCGAGCGCCTGGTGCGCGCCGGAATTGAGCGTCGCGTTGGTGCTCTCGCCGAGCAGGTAGGAGGCGAACACCATGGCCGGGACTTCCGGCGCCATCAGGAAGTTCACCGGGCCGCGCACCTGGTCGTCGCTCTCGCTCGCGTCGAGCGAGATTTTGTCGGGCTCGACATTCAGCTTGTAGCGCAGCTTGATGGGGCCGTTTCCGTGTCCGTCGCTGTCGACGCGGTCGGTGAAGCGGTACTCGCCTTCGGGCAGGAGCGCGCGCAACTTGGTACGAAGCTGCCGCTCGGTGTCCGCGATCAGCGTATTGAACGCCGCGAGCGTCGCGGCACGGCCGAAGCGCTGGAACAGTTCCTCCAGCCGCCGCTCGCCGAGGCGGATCGCGGCGATGGACGCGCGCGTGTCGCCCTTGACCATCTCGGGAAAGCGGGAGTTGCGGTAGAACAGCCGCAGCAGTTCCTCGACCACGACGCCTTCGCGCGCGACGCGCACCGGCGGCACGATGATGCCTTCCTGATAAATCTCCGTGCAATCGGGCGACAGCGAGCCGGCGCGCATGCCGCCGACGTCGTTGAAATGCGCCCACGATTGCGCGAAGGCGGAGAGCTTGCCGTCGGCGAAGACGGGCGCGACGAAAACCTGATCCGGCGTGTGCGACACCGCGCCGCGCGAGGCGTAGCAATCGTTGAACCAGTAGATGTCGCCGGGCCGCATCGTCTCGAGCGGATAGTGCTCCGCGATCGGCGAGATGACGTCGCCGAAAAGAGGGAGATTGGAGCCGGAGATCAGGCGGCCGGCGCCGTCGAACAGCGCCGCGTAGAAATCCTTCTTCTCGCGGATGAAGGGCGACATGGCGGTGCGCTCGATGACCGCCTCCATCTCGCTCTGCACGGCGCTGAGCGCGCCGCGCACGATCTGCAGCGTGACCGGATCGGCGGCGTCGGCCACGTCGTCGCTCTGCAACTTCTGCATGCGCTGGCTCCGGTTTGCGATCTGTCAGGATAGGCGCCGCGGCGCGGGGAGGTAAGGAGTGCGGTTTAGCGAGCGAGTCTTTTCACGCCGCCCCGTGCGCCGTCAACCGCGCGAGCGGGAATGCGGGGCCTGCAGATTTGAAGGTCCGAAAGCGACGGGCCGGTGGTCCGTGAACGAAGGCGTTGATTTCCCCGGGAGAGGCGGTCACACTTCTCCGACGTGACGGGACGATGGTCTTGCGCGCGAGCGCAAGGTGAGTTGTGGGAGATCGCAACTGAGCGTTCGTGAGCATTTTTCCGACGATGTGAAGGTCACGCCGTACTGGTGGGAGGAAGCGCCGCTTACCGTCGTGGAACAACAGGCGCTGCCGCAGCGCGCCGACGTCGTGATCGTCGGCGCCGGCTATGCCGGCCTCTCGGCCGCCATCACGACGGCGGAAGCGGGCCTCGACACGCTGGTCATCGAAGCGAAGGCGCCGGGGGAGGGCGCGAGCACCCGCAACGGCGGCGCCGTCGGCGAGACGCTGCGCATCTCCTACAGCACCATGTCGCGCGAGTGGGGCACGCAGCGCGCCGATGCGTTCTACCTCGCCGTGCGGGAGGCGCGCGAGCATCTCGAAAGCCTTGTCGGGGAGGGCGGCATCGCGTGCCACTATGCGCGCGTCGGCCGTTTTATCGGCGCCCACAAGCCGCAGGACTATGAATCGCTCGCGCGCGACCTCGAGGTGCGCCGCAAGGCGATCGGATTCGATGCGGAGATGGTCCCCGCCTCCGAGGTGCACAGCATGATCGGTTCGGACGCCTATTGCGGCGGCCGTCTGATCAAGAGCGACGCCAACCTGCATCCCGGGCTGTTCCATCGCGGGCTGCTGCGCCGCGCGCTCGCGGCCGGCGTGCGCGTCGTGGCGCAGACGCCGGTGACGGCCTACGAGAAATCGGGGGCCGACTTTCGCGTCGCCACCGCGCGCGGCGAGGTTCGCGCGCGCCAGCTCGTGATCGCCACGAACGGCTATACCGAATCGCTCTCTCCGTGGCTGGCGCGCCGGATCATCCCGATCCAGAGCCAGATCATCGCGACCGAGCCGTTGGCGCCCGACGTCATCGAGCGCCTGATCCCGAAGCGCCGCCAGCTCGGCGACACGCGGAAGCTCCACAATTACTTCCGCACCTCGCCCGACGGCACGCGCATCCTGTTCGGCGGCCGCGCCGGCGCGACGGAAACCGAGGACCGGCTGAAGTCCGCGAGCGCGCTGCGATTGCAGATGATCGACGTGTTTCCGGAGCTCGCGAAGGTGCGCATCACGCACGCCTGGGCGGGTTTCATCGCGTACACCTTCGATTCCTTGCAGCACATGGCGATGAAGGACGGCATCCATTACGTCGGCGGATGCTGCGGCAGCGGCGTCGCGCTGCAACCCTATCTCGGCCACAAGACCGGCCTCAAGATTCTCGGCCGCAAGGAAGCGGAAACGCCGTTCGACCGCGTGGCCAAGACCATGCCCGGCTACACCGGGTGGCCGTGGTTCATGCCGATCGTGCTGTTCTACTACGGAATGCGGGACAGGCTGCGCATGTAGCCGCCGCGAAAAAATCAAACGGGAGGGGATGCGCAGATGAGACGATGGATCGGTTCCTTGGCGGCGGCGCTACTTGTCGCATCGTGGTCGGCGCAGGCCGCGGACGGCCTTCCTCCGCTGCCCGATTCGATCAAGGCAAAAGGCGTCATTCGCGTCGGCGTGAAATGCGACTATCCGCCGGACGGCTATCTCGACGCGGCCGGCAAGCCGATCGGCATCGAGGTCGAGATGGCGAAGCAACTCGGCGTCTACGCCTTCGGCAGCGCCGACAAGACCGAGCTGACATGCGTGACGACGGCCAATCGCGTGCCGACGCTGCAGGGCGGCAAGGTGGATCTGCTGATCGCGACGATCGGCGTGACCGACGAGCGCCGGAAGGTCGTCGACTTCACCGACTACTATGCCTGGGCCTCGTCTTCGATCCTTGTGCGCAAGGACAGCCCGCTGAAGACGATCCAGGACGTGAAGGGGAAGAAGATCATCTTCGTCAAGGGTGCCTGGCAGATCGGATGGTTCGAGAAGCACATGCCCGACGTGAAGGATATGCGGCTCGATACCGTATCCGACGCTTTGCAGGCGCTGATGCAGGGCCGCGGCGACGGCTATGCGCACGATTTCGCCGTCCAGATCGGCATCGCGAAGAAGAATCCGAACGTGCGGATGCTCGAAGGCCGCTACCAGATCGGATATCGCGGCGCCGCGGTGCGCAAGGGAGAGCCGGAATGGCTCGCCTATGTCAACGCCGCCTTCAAGCAGATGCGCAAGGACAACCTGTTCGACAAGTGGATCAAGCAATACGAGGATCCGAACCTTCTCGCGGAGAAGATGGAGATGTGGGATCCGGCGAAGGCGCCGGTGGAGGCGAAGTGATCCGCGCGGAACGGGTTCAACGGGCGGCGCGGCGCTGACGCCGCGCTTCGGGGAGCGCTTTGGCTTATAGTTTCAGCTTTCCCTACATTGTGAGCGCCGGGCCGGACTTGCTCGGCGGCCTCATGATGACGGTCAAGGTCAGCCTGGTCTCGATCGTCATCGCCGCCGTCATCGGCATCGCCGGCGCCGCCGTGCGTCTCTTCCGGGTCCCGATTCTCGCGCCGCTCGTCACCGGCTACACGCATTTCATCCGCTCGACGCCGCTCCTGGTGCAGATCTTCTTCATCTTCTACGGCCTCGCATCCGTCGGCTTGCCTTTGTCGGATTACTGGTCGGGCGTGCTGGCGCTGTCGCTGTGGGGCGGCGCCTACAATGTCGAGAATGTGCGCGGCGGCTTCCTCGCGGTTCCGAAGGGGCTGCGCGACGCTTCGAGCGCGCTCGCGCTGCGTCCGTTGCATTATCTCGCGCTCGTCGCCCTGCCGGTCGGCCTGCGCGTCAGCATCCCGGCGATGCTGAACACCTCCGTCTCGGTGCTGAAGAACTCGGCCTATCTGCAGGCGATCGGCCTCGCCGAACTGACCTTCGTCGCCATGGACCGCGTCGCCACCGATCTGCGGACGCTCGAGATGTTCGCCGCCATCGGTTGTTTGTATCTCGCCCTGGTCCTCATCCTTTCGCTCCTCGTGCGCTACATCGAGCTCGTGCTCTCGCGCCCGTTCCGGACAAGCTGAGGAGGGGCGATGCAACTGATCGTCGACAGCCTTCCGCTCTTCCTGCAGGGGCTCGCCAACACGTTCAAGCTTGCCCTGACGACGCTCCTGTTCTCGACCGTCGTGGCGGTCATCTTCGGGCTGATGAGCATCTCGCGCTTCCGGCTCGTTCGTTGGGCGGCGCGGTCGCTGGTCGAATTCGTTCGCGCCATTCCGCTGGTGGTCAATCTTCTGTTCGTCTATTTCGGCGCGCCGCTCGTCGGCGTGCCTCTCGATCCGTTCGCGGCGGCGACGATCGGGTTGTCGTCCTGGGGGGCGGCGAACGGCGCCGAGATCGTGCGTGGCGGCTTCAACGCCGTCTCCAAGCATCAGCGCGAAAGCGCGATGGCGCTCGGCCTGCGCGGATGGGAGATCATGGTCTATGTGCTGGCGCCGCAGGTGCTGCTGCCGATCATCCCGCCGTTCACCGGCCTTTTCAGCGTGCTCGTGCAGGCGACCTCGCTCGCGTCCTTGATCGGCACGCTGGAGTTTCTGCGGACGGCGCAGATCGTGGTCGAGCGCACCACGCTGATGACCGGCTTCAGCCCGGCCTTCCTGGTCTATGGCTTCGTCCTGATGGTCTACTTCGTCATTTGCTTCTCGCTCGCCGGCGCGACCAGGGTTCTCGAACGCTATCTTGTCGAGCGGACGTCCCGTCGCGGTCTCAAGGTGCAGAAGCTGGCGCAGCAGGCCGCGGAAAGTATCTGAGGAGTGCGCGAATGACGGAATCGAAAGTCAGCGGCTTCCTGCGTGAAGGCCTCGCGCCGGAAATATCGCAGGGCTTCATGGCGCCGGCGATGCAGCGCAGTTTCCCGGCGATCTTCCCGTTGCTGTGCGCGATCAACAAGGCGCATGTCGTGATGCTGGCGCGGCAAAATCTGATCACGCCCGAGGTCGCGCAAGCGCTCCTGCGCTGCACGTGCGACATGGAAAGCGAAGGCACGGCCTCGGTGTCGCTCGATGCCGCGCGCGAGGAAGCCTACTTCAACTTCGAGGCCGAGGTGATCCGCCGCCTGGGGTCCGATGTCGGCGGGCGCATGCATATCGCGCGCAGCCGCAACGACCTCAAGGCGACGTTTGATCGCTTGCGTTCGCGCGGCGTCGCGCTCGACATCATGGACCGGCTCGTCGCGCTGCGCGAGAAGCTCCTTGCCGCCGCCGCGCGCCATGCGGACTGCGTGATGCCCGGCTATACGCACATGCAGCCGGCGCAGCCGATCACGTTCGGCTACTATCTGCTCGGCGTCGCCTGCGGGCTCGAACGGGATTTCGCCCGCATCGCCGACGGCTGGGAGCGCCTCAATCGTTGCCCGATGGGAGCCGGGGCGCTGGCCGGCGCGACATTCGCCATCGATCGCGCGCTTGTCGCCTCGCTTCTCGGCTTCGACGGGCCGGCTCTCCACGCGCTCGACGCCATCGCCAGCCGCGACACGCTGATCGAGTTGCTCTCCTCCGCCACCTTGCTGACGACGACGATCGGCCGGCTGGCGCAGGATTTCTACATCATGACGACCTACGAGGTCGCGACGCTCGACCTGCCGGATCGTGTCGCCATCACCTCCAGCATCATGCCGCAGAAGAAGAACCTGTCGTCGCTGGAGAATCTGCGCGGCCGCCCGGCGCTGCTCGCCGGCGCGCTGATGACCGCGATCGCCGGCTTCAAGGCGACATCCTACAGCCACGGGCATGATGGCAGCACGGACGCGTTGCGCTGGATTTGGGATGCTCTCGAGGAAGTCGCGCTCGCGCTTCCGGTCGCCTCGCTCATCGTCGAGACGGCTGAGCCCCGGCACGAGCGAATGCTCGACCTCGTGCGGCAAAACTACTCGACCGCGACCGATCTCGCGGATGCGATGGTGCGCGTCGGCGGTCTGTCGTTTCGCGACGCGCACCATGTCGTCGGGCGCGTGGTGCGGTTGGCGATGGACGAAGGGCGCAGCGCCGACCGGATCGATGCCGCGCTGGTCGAACGCGCGGGGCGCGACGTGCTGGGCCGGGCCGTGACGCTCGAGCCTTCGGTCGTGAAGGACGCGGTCGATCCGCAGCGTGCCGTCGAAAGCCGCCGGAACACCGGCGGTCCTTCGCGGCACGACGTCGACGCGATCCTCGCCGTGGCGCGCACCCGCCTTGACGCCGACCGCAAACAATTGGCGGACCGGCGCGCGGGCGTCGACGCCGCCAAGGCGCGGCTCGATGCGGCGGTCGGCGCGCTGCTGCAAGGCGGGCCCGCATGAGCGTCGCCCCGTCCGCACCGGCCGGGAGGGAAAGCGCCGCGCGGCCGCCCGTCATCGTTGCCACCGGACTGGTCAAGACGTTCAAGGGCCATCGCGCGCTCAACGGCGTCGATCTCACGCTGAGGCAGGGCGAAGTCCTGGTCGTCATCGGGCCGTCCGGCTCCGGCAAGAGCACGCTGGTGCGCTGCCTGAACGGCCTGGAGAGGATCGACGCGGGCGAGATTTATATCGAAGGCGCGCGCGCCGACGGCGGCACGCTCTCGGATTGGCGGCGCGTGCGCCAGCGGGTCGGCATGGTCTTTCAGGACTACACGCTTTTCCCGCATCTCACGATCATGCAGAACATCTGCCTGGCGCCGCGCCGGGCGAAAATCCTGGACCGCGCACAGGCGGAAGCGCTGGCCAACGGCCTGCTGCAGCGCGTCGGGCTGAAGCACAAGGCGCACGATTTTCCGGCCCAGCTTTCCGGCGGCCAGCAGCAGCGCGTCGCCATTGTCCGCGCGCTCGCCATGCGGCCGGCGGCGCTGCTGTTCGACGAGCCGACCTCGGCGCTCGACCCGGAGACCATCGGCGAGGTGCTGAACGTCATGCGCGAGCTCGCGGACGAGGGCACGACCATGGCGGTCGTGACGCACGAGATGGGCTTCGCCCGCGAGGTGGCCGATCGCGTCATCTTCATGGATCACGGCGCGATCGTGGAGCAGGGATCGCCATCGCAGATTTTCGACACGCCGCGCGAGGCGCGCACGCGCCAGTTCCTGGCGATGGTGATGTAGGGCACGATCCCGAAAAGCGGGAACCGGCTTTCGGAAATGACCGCGCTCAGGCGACAAGAGCGGCGGGCCCGATTCGACGCGGTTGAATAAGGCCCTCGCGCGTCATGCTCAGATCAAGCGTGCGCGCACCGCCGTCACGATGATTTCGGCGATCACGACGACCGCGAAGATGGCGAGAAGGACGACCGCGACCTGATCCCAGTAGAGAAGGCTCATGGCGGTCTCGAGCGCGACGCCGATGCCGCCGGCGCCGACCAGGCCGAGCACCGCGGATTCGCGGATGTTGATGTCCCAGCGGAACAGCGCGATCGACCAGAAGGCCGGCCGCGCTTGCGGCCAGTATCCCATCAGCAAGGTGGAAAAGCGTGAGGCGCCGGCGGCGGTAAGCGCCTCGATGCTGCCCATGTTCGCTTCCTCGAGGGCTTCGGCGAACAGCTTGCCGGTGAAGCCGATGGAGCGGAACGCGATGGCCATGGTGCCGGCGAGCGGGCCGGGGCCGAAAACCGCGACGAACAGCAGCGCCCAGACGAGCGAGTTGACCGAGCGCGATGTGACGAACACGAACTTGGCGAAAAGATTGATCGGCGCGCTCGGCGTGACGTTGCGCGCCGCCAGGAGGCCGATCGGCACCGCCATGAGGACGGCGAGGAACGTTCCGACGGTCGCGATATGCAGCGTCTCGACCAACGCGGTCAGCGTCGGCTGGAGATAGGTCCAGTCGAGCGGCCACATGCGCGTGACGAGATCGGCCATCTGCGTCGGCGCGTCGTAGAGGAACTCGGGAATGACCTCGATCGTTCGCAGCGAGATGACGAGCGCCGCGACGGAGGCGAGATAGAAGGCGTAGCGCGAAAGCTTCTGCCCGAGCGTGAAGCGCCGCCAGTCGCGATGCAGGGTCTCGGTCACGGTCATTGGAAGACCCGCCGCGCCCAGCCCGACACGATTTCCGCGAGCATGATCATGCCGACGATCACGATCAGGATCGCCAGCACGACGTCGAAGTCGAAGCGCTGGTAGGCGGTGAACAGCGTCGCGCCGATGCCGCCGCCGCCCACGATCCCGACCATCGTCGAGTTGCGCAGGTTCGAGTCGAGCTGGTAGGTCGAGAAGCCGATGAAGCGCGGCAGCACTTGCGGCAGCACGCCCATGACCAGCACGGCGAAGAATCCGGCCCCGGTCGCGCGCACGGCCTCCACCTGCTTCAGCGATATCTCCTCGATCGCTTCCGCGAACAGCTTGGAAATGAAGCCGACGGAGGCGACGATGAGCGCCATCACGCCGGCGAGCGCGCCGAAGCCGATCGCCTTGACGAAGATGATGGCGACGATGATCGGGTGGAACGAGCGGCAGAGCGCGACGAAGGCGCGCATCGGCCAGGTGATCCACACCGGCATCAGGTTGCGCGCGGCGAGGAAGCCGACCGGCAGCGCCAGCACGATGCCGAAGAAGCTCGCGATGATCGCGATCTGCAGGCTCTCGACGATACCGGAAATGATGAGCTCCGAACGCGCGAAGCTCGGCGGGAACATGCGCGCGAGAAAGCGCTGCCCGTGCTCGAGGCCGTAGCTCATGCGCTCGAGATTGAAGCCGAGGCGCGAGGCGGCGTAGACGAGGTAGATCGCGAAGGCGAGGAAGAACAGCCGCGCCGGCCAGTTCGGCGTGAAGGCGCGGCGGCGCGAGGACATCTGGTCGAGCGCGCTCATTCGAGCCAGTTCTCGCCGCCGTAGATGGTGTTGAGGTCCTTGTCGGTGAGGTCGCCGGGGTGCCCGTCGTAAACGACGCGGCCGCCGGTCATGCCGACGATTCGCGTCGCGAAGCGGCGCGCCAGATCGACGTTGTGAATGTTGACGACGACGGGAATGTTGCGCTCGGCGCCGAGGTTGCGCAGGAGTTCCATGATCTCGACCGACGTTTTCGGATCGAGCGACGAGGTCGGCTCGTCGGCGAGGATGATCTTCGGCTCCTGCATCACGGCGCGGGCGATGCCGACGCGCTGGCGCTGCCCGCCCGAGAGCGCGTCGGCGCGGCGATTCTCGAAGCCGGAGAGCCCGACCGCATCGAGCAGGCTGAAGGCATGATCGATGTCGGCTTGAGGAAAGCGGCGCAGCCAAACGCGCCAGGCCGAAACGTAGCCCAGCCGGCCGCACAGCAGGTTCTCCATCACCGTCAGGCGTTCGACCAGGTTGTATTCCTGGAACACCATGCCGATGCGGCGGCGCGCCTCGCGCAACGCCGCGCCGCCCAGTTTCGCGAGGTCCTGCCCGCCGTAGAGGATTTCGCCGGATGTCGGCTGCACCAAGCGATTGATGCAGCGGATCAGCGTGCTTTTTCCGGTGCCGGACGGGCCGATGATGGCGGTGAGCCCGGAGCCCGGAATCTCCAGGTTGATGTCCTTGAGGACCGGGACGCCGGCGCGATACTCCTTCGACAGGTGCCGCAGCACCAAGGCATCGCCGGCGGCGGCGCGCTCGTCCGTCACGTCACCCGCCGCTGCAGGCGTCAGCATTACGGCTTCTTGCTGCCGGCTTTCGCCTTCGCTTTCGCGGCTTCCCGCGCCGATTCCTTCTCGTAGGCCGCCTTGTTGTACGGCGTTCCGGATTTCTCGGCGACTTCGCGGATCACCGCCCAATCCTTGATGTAGCTGATCGGCGCGAAGCGGTCGTCGCCTTCGAAGTCCTTCTGCATCTGCGGCGGGAAGCGGAAGTCGTAGAAACACTGGACCATCTTCTTGGCGAGTTCCGGCTTCAGGTCGTGCGCATAGGCGAATCCGGACGTCGGGAATCTCTGGCTCTTGTAGATGATGCGGTAGTCCTCGGCCTTGATCGTTCCGCGCGCCACCATGCGCTCGAACACATCCGACGCCACGCCGCCGGCGTCGTAGTCGCCCGTTCCGACGCCCAATGCGGTCTTGTCGTGGCCGCCGGACCAGAGGGGCGTGTAGTCCTTGTTCGGGGTGAGCCCCTCGGCCGGGAACAGCGCGATCGGCGCGAGGTTGCCGGAGTTGGAGGAGGGCGCCGTGTGCGCGACCCGCTTGCCCTTGAGGTCGCTGAGCTTCTGGTACGGACTGTCCTTCTTCACCAGCATGATGAGATGGTAGCCCTGCGGACCGTCGGCCGTGCCCTTGGCGGCGAACGGCACGGCGCCCGCCATGTTCACGGCGAAGCCGAGCGGGCCGGTGGAGAAGCCGGCGACATGCAGCCGGCCCGAGCGCATCGCCTCGATCTCCGCGGAGTTCGACTGCACCGGGTAATAGACGACGCGCTTGTCGATGCACTTGCCGAGATATTCGGTGAAGGGCTTGAAGGCGTTCTCGTACACCGCCGGGTCTTCCACCGGCGTATAGGCAAACACGATCACGCTCGGGTCGCGCGTCTTTGCCGGTACGTCGGCGACGAGGTCCTTGTTTTCGTCGCAATAGGCTTCGTCGAGCTCGCCGCGATTGCTGCACGCTTGCGCCGGCGTGACGCCGAGCGCCAGCAGCGACACACCGAAGGCGAGACCAAAACCCAGAAAAATAGCGGCGTTGCGCGTCTTCACGATCGTCCTCCCAACCAGTCATCGCGCCTTATGGCGCTGTGTAATTCATCGGCGCAGGATCGCCGGGTGACAATGTTCGAGCCTCCAGTGTAAGATTTCTTCCAAAGGGTGACAAGCCGCCGCGGCGCGCGATCAGGGCCTGGCTGATGAATCGCACACAGACAAAAGTCGAGGTCGCGGCGCTGACCGCGCGCCAGCGCCGTGTGCTCTCCGCCGTGCAGGAACTGGGCTTTGCGACGATCGACAGCCTCGCGCGGCAGTTCGCCGTGTCGAGCCAGACGGTGCGCCGCGACATCATCAAGCTGCAAGAGGAAAACTACCTGCAGCGCTTCCATGGCGGCGCGGGCCTTGCCGACGGCTCGTTTCGCGTCGGCTATGCGCAGAAGTTGCGAACGTCGCCGCAAGGCAAGCGCCGGATCGGGGAGGCCGTCGCGGCCATGATACCGGACGGGGCCGCCGTGTTTCTCGATGTCGGCACCACCGTCGAGGCGGTGGCGCGGGCCCTGCTTGCCAAGGCCGATCTGCGTGTTTTCACCTGCAGCGCCTCGGTGGCGATGATCTTGTGCACCAGCGGAAAATTCGAGGTGTTCGTCACCGGCGGCGTGGTGCGCGGCGCCAACGGCTCGCTGGTCGGGGGCGCGGCCATCAATCAGGTCAACATGCTGCGCACCGACTATGCCGTCATCGGGCTCGGCGGGTTCGACGACGACGGTTCGCCGATGGATTTCGACCTGGAGAAGATCGCGGTGCGCCAAGCGGCCCTCGCCCGGACGCGGCACGCGATCGCCGTCGCCGACACCTCGAAGTTCGAGAAGACAGGGGTGGCGCGCATCGCGCCGCTGTCCGCCTTCCACGCGGTGGTGACCGACGGCCGGCCTCCCGCGAAGCTGCTGGCCCGCCTGCGGGAGGCCGGCACGAAAGCGGTTGTCGCCGCCGTTTGAGGCTGGTCGTTTTCGATCAAAGTGGTAGAAATAGATCATCGATCCGCCGCATCCGCTCGCAGAAGGCGCACGGCAAGGGAGAAGACGACATGCAGCACTGGGCAGTTACGGCCGCATTGGCATCGGCACTGGCGGCTTTTTCGGGCATCGCGTCCGCGCAGCAGTCCTGCGCCAACCGGGGCACGCTCGATGTGCGTTATTGCGACGCCAACGGCGATCTCGTCGCGGACACGCCGACCGACAAGGCGCAGCAGAAGAATCCGGATACCCTGATCTTCTCCTACACGCCGGTCGAGGATCCGTCGGTCTACGAGAACGTCTTTGCCGATTTCCTGACGCATCTCAGCAAGGTCACCGGCAAGAAGGCGAAGTGGTTCGCGGCCGAGTCCTACGCCGCGCAGGTCGAGGCGATGCGCTCCGGCCGCTTGCACATCGCCGGCGTCGCGAGCGGTCCGACGCCGTTCGCGGTCAACCTCGCGGGTTTCGTGCCGATCGTGGCGATGGAGCGCAAGGACGGGACGATCGGCTACACGCTGCAGGTCATCGTGCCGAAAGACAGCCCGATCAAGACCATCGCGGATCTCAAGGGCAAGCGCGTCGCGCACGTCTCCCCGTCGTCGAATTCCGGCGACACCGCGCCGCGCATCCTCTTCAAGGCGCAGGGCATCGAGCCGGGCAAGGACTACGAAATCATCTATTCCGGCAAGCACGACAACTCGATCCTGGGCGTCGCGAACAAGGACTATGACGCCGCCCCGATTGCGTCGAGCGTTCTCGATCGCATGGTGGCGCGCGGCGTTCTCAAGCGCGAGGACCTGCGCGTCATCTACGAGTCGGCGCCGTTCCCGCGCACCGCTTTCGGCGTCGCGCACGATCTGACGCCGGAGCTGCAGGAGAAGATCAAGCGGGCCTTCCTCACCTTCGATTTCGTCAATTCCAAGCTCGGCAAGGAGTTCAAGGACGAGAAGGCGTTCAAGCCGATCGACTACAAGCGGGACTGGGTCGACATCCGCACCATCCAGAAGGAAACCGGCATCAGCTACACGCACGAAGGCTTGGCCAAGCTGAAGAAGGACTGACGGTGTCGGCGACGTCGCAGGCCGCGCAGGGCAAGCCGCGGCCGATCTTGCAGATCGACGGCCTGGAGAAGGTCTACGCCACCGGCAAGCGCGCGCTCGGCGGCATCGATCTCGCGATCGATCGTCCGCAGCTTGTCGCCGTGATCGGCTCGTCCGGGGCTGGCAAGAGCACGCTGATCCGCTGCATCAACCGTCTGGTCGAGCCGACCGCCGGCCGCATTCTGCTCAACGGCGAAGACGTGGTCGCGCTCGACCGCAAGGGCTTGCGCGCGGCGCGGCGGCGTATCGGCATGATCTTCCAGGAATACAACCTGGTCGAGCGGCTGACCGTGATGCAGAACGTCCTGTCGGGCCGTCTCGGTTATGTCGGCCTCTTCGCGTCGCTGCGCTATCGCTTTCCGCCGGAGGACATCCGTGGAGCCTTCGCGCTGCTCGACCGCGTCGGGCTCGACGGCTATCACAATCGTCGCGCCGACGCGCTCTCCGGCGGGCAGCGCCAGCGCGTCGGCATCGCGCGCGCGCTGATGCAGCGCCCCGATCTTCTCCTCCTCGACGAGCCGACCGCGAGCCTCGATCCGAAAACCGCCCGCCAGATCATGCGGCTGGTCAAGGAGCTGGTGAGCGAGCGGCAGACGCCGGCGATCATCAATATCCACGACGTCGCGCTCGCCAAGGCGTTCGCGGATCGCATCGTCGGCTTGAAGGACGGCGTGGTCGCCTTCGACGGCGATCCCGCGAAGCTCGACGATGCCGCGCTCGCCGTTATCTACGGCGACGAGGACTGGGCGACGGATGCGGACGATGTCTTGCCGTCCGCGCCGGCGCCGGCCCGGGAGGCGGCGTCGTGAGCCTCGTCTCGCCGTCGATCGATGCGGCGGCATGGCGCCCGCCGACGATCTTCGGGTCGCGCGCGCGCCGGCTCGTGTTTTGGCTCGCCGTCGCGGCCTATGTCGTGTGGTCGCTGTCCGACCTCGATATCGACGGCGCCCGCGTGCTCGCCGGCTTCCCGCGCGCGCTCCACATGTTCGAGCGGATGATCCCGCCGAGCTTCGAGCGCTGGGAGATTCTCGTCAACGGCATGGTCGAGAGCATTCAGATGGCGATCGCCTCCAGCCTGCTCGGGGCCGTGCTGGCGTTGCCGATCGGCATCGCCGCCGCGGTCAATCTCGCGCCGCGGCCGATCTATCTTCTGGCGCGCGGCTTCATCGTTCTCGGCCGCACGTTCCACGAAATCATCATCGCCATCTTTTTCGTGAAGCTGTTCGGCTTCGGCCCGGTTGCGGGGCTGCTCACGCTGGCGTTCGCGTCGGCGATCTTCCTCGGCAAGATGCTGGCCGAGGACATCGAGAACATGAAGCCGGGGCCGGTCGAGGCCGTGCGCGCGACCGGCGCGACCTTTGCGCAAGTCGTCGCCTATGCCGTCGCGCCGCAGGTCATGGTGAAGACGCTCGGCGTTTTCATCTATCGGCTCGACGCCAATCTGCGCCATTCCACGGTCGTCGGCATCGTCGGCGCCGGCGGCATCGGGCAGACGCTGTCCGCGTCCTTCTCCCGCTACGATTACGATTTCGCGAGCGCCATCCTGCTGTCCATCGCCGCGCTGGTGGCGCTCGGCGAATGGTTCAGCGACTGGGCGCGGAGGCGATTGCGATGATGCGCGATGCGCCGGTGGCCGGCGGCATGCCGCGTGGCGACTACCCGGACATATGGGTCCGCTATTCGCCGCGCGAGCGCATCGTGCACTGGCTCTGGCTCCTCGGCGCCGCCGCCGGGGCCGCCTGGTCGATCTCGGCGCTGGATATCGAATGGGAATTCTTCGGCGACGCGCACGAGCAGGCCGTCGATCTCATCTCGCGCATGTGGCCGCCGAACTGGGCTTATCTGCCGCGCATCCTGCATCCGCTCATCGAAACGATCCATATCGCGACGCTGGGCACCATGATCGCGCTGATTTTCGCGCTGCCGATCGCCTTTCTGGCAGCGCGCAACACCACGCGCAATCAGGCGACATGGCTCTTGGGCCGCGCCATGCTGGTCGGCTCCCGCTCGATCAACACCGTCATCTGGGGATTGCTCTTCGTCGCCATCTTCGGCCCCGGCCCGGTGGCCGGCATCTGCGCCGTCGCCGCGCGATCCGTCGGCTTCGTGGCGAAGATCGTCGCCGAGGCGATCGAGGAGGTCGACGCCGGCCAGATCGAGGCGGTGGAGGCGACGGGCGCGCGCACGCTACAGGTCTACGGCGTCGCGATCCTCCCGCAGATCCTGCCCGTCCTCATCGGCACGGCGATCTACCGCTGGGACATCAATGTGCGCGAGTCGAGCGTGCTCGGTTTCGTCGGCGCCGGCGGCATCGGCCTCTATCTCTATGCCTCGATCAACCAGTTCGCCTGGCCGCAGGTTCTCGTCATCCTCATCGCCATCCTCGTCATCGTCATCCTCAGTGAGTTTGTGTCCGCCTATGTCCGTGCTCGCACCACGTGAGGGGCTCATGCCCGTCGAATTCCCGGGCGGCGTCGGCCCGTTGGTCGAACGCTATGACGGCTTCGTCCTCGATCAGTGGGGCGTGCTGCACGACGGGACGGTGGCCTATCCGGGCGCGCGCGAATGTCTTGCGCGGCTGCGCGAGGCGGGAAAGAAGGTCGCCATCGTCTCCAACTCCGGACGTCGCGGCGCGGAGAACGAGGGGCTGCTGGAGCGCATGGGATTTCCCCGCGCGCTCTACGACGGCCTGCTGTCGGCCGGTGACGATGCGCGCGACGCGATCCTCACCGATCCCGATCCGTTCTATCGCACGCTCGGCACGCGCTGTTTCCTGTTCGCGCGCGGCGGCGACGACCATCTCATCGACGGGCTCGGATTGACGCGCGCCGCGCGCGTCGAGGACGCCGAATTCCTCTTCGCGGTGAGCATGGATTCGCCGCGGCAGTCGGTGGCCGGCTGGCATGCTGCGCTCGCGGCCGCCGCGGCGCGCGATCTGCCGATGGTCTGCGGAAATCCGGACCTCTGGCGCGTGCATGCCGACGGCAATCTCTACGAAGCGCCGGGACAGGTGGGGCGCGCCTACGCCGCGATGGGCGGACGCGTGCGCTACCATGGAAAGCCCGAGCGCCGCATTTATCGCTCCTGTCTGGCGCAACTCGGCCTGCCGGCGGGCCGCGTGCTCGCGGTCGGCGACTCGCTCGAGCATGACGTCGCCGGCGCCGTGGGAAGCGGCCTCGATGCGGCTTTCGTCGTGGGAGGCATTCATCGTCACGACGTCGCCTGGCCAACGCCGGGCGCGTTCGACGAGGCGGGCTGCGCGCGCCTTATCGCGAAGTCCGGGTGGCGCGCCCGCTACGCGATCGCGTCCTTTGCGCTCTGAGCGCCGCGCGCGGCGGCGGTGACGCTCTCGCCGTGATCCGGGTTCTCTCGGAGAGACGCCGGGATCGCGGCGAGGTCTTTTGCGAGTGCGGTCCGCACCTTTCAGTGCCCGGAGCCGGGCTCGACCTTTCCGTCGAAGATCTCCGGGTTGGTGGGCCCTTCGACATGCAGGATGCCGACCAGGCCGCGCTCCGCGCGTGACAGTGCGTGGTCGACCAGCGTGTAGTTCCCCGGCACGTCGAGCTTGGCCTCGGTGATGACGGCGCCGCCCGCCGGCACGGTCACGGTCTGGATGCCGCGCAGCGGCTCGCTGAGAACGCCTCCGAGGTTGTAGACCTTGTCGAAGATCTCGCCGATCAGATGGAACGACGAGGTGTAGTTCGGTCCCCCGACGCCGAAGAAGAAGCGGACCGTCTCGCCGACCTTCGCCTGCAGCGGGTGCAGTTTCGACAATGCGCCGACGGAGCCGTTGAAGACGAAATACTCCGGCCGCTCGGCGAGCAGCTTCTCGACGTCGAACTCCTGGCTGCCGTGCTGGCCGAACGGCGCGGCCGTGTAGATTTCGCCCTGCATCACGTAGAACTCGCGGTCGACCGGCGGCAAGCCTTCCTCCGGCTCGACCAGGATGAGGCCGTACATTCCGTTGGCGATGTGATGCGCCACCATCGGCGTCGCGCAATGGTAGACGTACAAACCCGGGATCAGCGCCTTGAACTTGAAATCCTTCGTTTCGCCGGGATTGGTCTGCGTCGCGGCGGCGCCTCCGCCTGGACCGGTGGCGGCATGGAAGTCGACCGAATGCACCATGGCGCTGCCGTCGGCGTTCTTCAGGTGGACCTCGACGGTGTCGCCGACGCGCACCCGCAGCATCGGGCCCGGCACTTTGCCGTTGAAGGTCCAGTAGCCGAACGTCGTGCCTTCCGCGAGGCGGCCTTCGAGCTCGACGGTGACGAGATCGACGCGCACCGTCTGCGGCGCGCGCTTGCCGATCGGCGGAGGAACTTCGGTCGAGCGCAGCGAGATGTCGGCCTCGACGACCGTTTGCGCCGGCGGCTGCGGCGTCACCAGGAACTTGCCTTCCATGCCGGCGAGCTGGTGTCCCGGAATGCTGCAGAAATAGATGTAGTCGCCCGCCTTCGACGCGACGAAGGCGATGTTGGTGCTGGCGCCGCGCCCGACGATGTGCGGCGAGCTGGCGGCGGGCCCTTGATCCTGGAAGACGATGTCGTGTTCCGCGCCTTCGCCGTTGATCAAGGTGATCTGCACGACCTGTCCTTCCGCCGCGGACAGCAGCGGGTTGACTTGCCCGTCGATCGTGCCGCCGACGCCGATGAACACCATGCGGCCCTCGGCGATGCCGGATTTCAGGGTGTAGCGGACGCCGGGGAGATAGCTGGCGGCCGGCGGTGGCGCGGCGGCCGGTGGCGCCGACGCGGCCGGGGCCTGCGGCGCGGTCTGGGCGGGTGCGGCCGGAGCGGGTTGTGCGGCCGGCGCCGGCGCGGCAGCGGGAGCTTGCTGCGCAACCGCGGGTGCGGCCGCCGGCGGCGCGGACGTTGCCGTGAGATAGCTTATGACCGTCCGGCGCTCGTTTTCGCTCTTGAGGCCGGGGAACGGCATCTTGTTGCCCGGAACGACCTTCTGCGGGTCCGCGAGGTAACGGTCGAGCGTCGCGGCATCCCATGTCAGGCCGCTGTTCTTCATCGCCGGCGAGTAGTTGTAGGTGGAGACATGGCCGGCTTTCTGGCCGATCACGCCGGCGAGGGACGGCCCCAAGCCGTTCTTGCCGGCCTCGAGCGAATGGCAGGCCTGGCACTTGCGATAGACCTGCCGTCCGGCGGCCGCCTCTTCGCTCAGCGCCGGAGCGGCTGCGGCGGGTGCCGCCGCCGCGCGCGGAGCCGGATTGGCGTTCTGCGCGACCGCCTGCGGCTTTGCCGCGGCCGCGTGATCATGCGTCATGCCGGAGGCGGGCGGCGCTGCGGCTTTCTCGTTCGCCTTGGAAGCGGCCGGAGACGCCGCTGTCGCGGCCGGTTGGGGAGCCGGCTTGCTTGCCGCCGCCGGTCCGCCGCTTGCGGGCGCCGATTGCGCCTGCGGCGCGGCGGCAGGTGGGCTCGCCTGCGGTGCGGATGCGGTTTGCGCCGGCTTTTCCGGCGCCGCGGATGTCTCGTGGGCCTTCGGCGCCGATGCCGACGGCATCTGCATCAACGAAAGGCCACCGATGATGACGACGAGGGCTGCAACAAGAACCGACCATTCTCGGACAAACCTGCTCGCCATCAAGATCCTCCAGCATTCGATATAATCCGCAT
>JBDHSU010000049.1:0-26338 GCA_039808325.1 Variibacter sp.
GCATACACCCCAAGATGAAACTGGTGGTGCACGTCAACTAGAGACTCGGTCGTTCGCGTGAAGCGTCTAGGCCCTCGATCACGATGATTTTGGATCGAATCGATCCAAAATCATGAACGCGATCGATTCTCATAACTTGGAGCGGGATGCGGGCGGAAAGCCGCTGCACACTTTTCCTCATCCCACACTAGGTCAGCGCCGTCCCGTACAGCAGCGTGTGCGATCCGTAGTAGATCGCGAGAAACAGCGCCAGCGAGGCGGCGAACGCCGCCGGTGCGAACAGCGGATGCGGTCGCCGCTCCGTTTCGAGGCCGCGATCGGCAATGATCGCCAGCAGGACGGCGATGATCGGAGCGTGGCCGAGAACATCGATCTTGCCGAATTCAAACGTCGCACTGACGAACATCGCGGTGAGGATGATCGCCGCGAAGCGCCGGACCAGCGGCGTCCAGATGAGCGAGAAGGCGAGGACGAACTCCACCACCCCTGCCGCGCGCATGAAGAATTCACTGTCGAATCCCATGGTGACGGAGGGGTGGGTGATGAAGAGGGGGAAGCTCCATTGCGGAAAGGCCCACTTCTCGACCGAGGCCCACATCAACGTGATCGCGGCGCTCCAGCGCATGATGTCGAGGGGGCGCCAGCCGAAAAGATCGGTGTCGAAGCCGCGGAGGGCCAGATAAACCGCGACGCCGAGGAAAATCGGATAATCGGCGAGATGGAACGCGCCATACTCCTTGGCAGCCAGGCCGAAGAGGATCACGATGCCGAGCGCGGTCAGCGGCATCGTGCGCCGCCAGATCAGGCAGGTCGCCATGGCGAGTTGAAGCCAGGGGACAAGCGGCATCGTCGTCTTGAGCTCGGGAGTGAGCAGAATCCCGCCCATCGCCCACAGCGAGACGAAGAAGAAGCCGCAGACGATGCGGATCATAAGCTCGACGTTCGGAAGAAGATCGGCGGTCACCCGATCGATCGAGCGGACCATGGCGTGGCCGACCGGCGTGCCCTCGACGAGGCATCCGGCGAGCAATGTCAGGATCGCGACGGCGACAAGCTGTTCGAAATCCGGGCAGAGGACATTCTCAAGCCCGCGAGGCTGTCCGGCGACGTCGTAGGCGCAAAACCATTTGACATGCGCGCTTGCTTCCCCGCCAAGACCAAAAACCCATACGACAAACGCCAAAAGAATAACGCTTGCCAGCCGGATAGACGCGCGGCCGACCATCGGGCCCCCTCGATTAGATATTGAGTAAAACCTTTTACCAGATTTATGGGTTCTTGTTAATCACTTGGTAACCGTAGGTTGCCGAATTGTGGCCGCGTGGTTAATATTCCTTTCTAAGGTGCGATGGCACCGCTGCTCTGGTGCAACCTCAGTTGCACCGTTGATGCGCCGAAACGGCCACGCTATTTTCTCGCCACGGAAACGGGCCGCAAACACGGCGCGCGCAGAAGGCGGGGCATCGTGACGGCAGGGGGATCGGTTTTTTTCACTCCGGCGGCGCATAGGATTCAACACCCAGGGCCGACGCGATTTACGGTCAATAAACCCTTAACGAATAGTTACGGGGCGGGAACGTCTTTTAATCAAGTCAGCGGCATCGCGACCCATGAGCATTAATGGGCATCGCGTATCTTCGAATGAAAGCCGAGGGGCAGGGAGATAAAAGATATGATTGCAGCGATCAGCCTGGCGAGCATGTTGTCGGGGGCGGCGTTGGCCTATTTCGCGCCGCAGGCGCAGGCGCGCACCGAATTGCTGGAAAAGTGCGCGGGCGGACTTCTGATTGCCGGCCTGTCGCTCATTGGCGGCGGCCTGCGCTTTTACTGCTGATTCATCCCGGCCTCCCTTAGCGCGGAAGGACAGGCACCGTCTCCGGCTTCATGTCTCCCGTCAGGGTCTCGAGGAACGCGATCAGGTCCGCCTTTTCCCGCTCGGTAAGCCCGAGGGGCTTGATTTCATTGGATCGGCTCGGGCGGTCGATTCCGCCCCGATTATAGAGTTCGATCACCTCCGCGAGCGTCGTGACGGAGCCGTCATGCATGTAGGGGGACCGGCGGGCCACGTCGCGCAGCGTCGGCGTTTTGAAGGCGTATTTGAGCTTCTTCGATGTCGGGAAGAATTGTCCGCGCCCGATATCGTCGCCCGTCGAAGAGCCGATGTCGTGGAAGGAGCCATCGGTGAAGGCCCAGCCTGAATGGCAGGCGGCGCAATTGGCCTTGCCGTTGAAAACGTCGAAGCCGCGTTTGGCCTGCTCGCTGATGGCCTTCTTGTCGCCGTCGATCCATCGGTCGAAAGGCGCCGGGGCCGAGACGATCGAGCGCTCGTAGGTCGCGACCGCGCGTTCGATGTTGCGCCGGCTGATGGCATCCTCTCCGAAGGCGGCGCGGAAGGCTTCGACGTAACCTGGAATCGCGGCGAGCCGTTTCACCAGGTCCGCTTCGGACAGGTTCATATTGTTTGCCGCGGTGATCGGACCGAAGGTCACCGCCTCCAGGCTGGGGAATTTGCCGTCCCAACCGAGAATCGGCACGGTGCCGACATTGAGCAATGTCGGCGAGCGAAGCGGCATGGGAGTCTGTGTATCGCTGAGCGCGCGGGGCAAACTGTCCGTCCACGACAGCGACGGATTATGACAGGTCGCGCACGAGCGTGACCGCGAACCCGACAAGATCGGATCGAAGAAAAGAAGCTTGCCGAGGTGCGCTTTAGCAGGTGTGTAGGGGTTTTCCTTGGGATAGCTCACCGGCACCGCGGGGCGCCTGTATTCGGCGCGCCAGGCGACACGATGCGTAGCGCCCGCGACCGCGGCCACGGAGCATGCCATAAGGAGCACAGACGCCAGTGCTCTGCATGTCCCAAGGTTCATAGAAGTCCTCAACACTATCAGGTTGGCTGAGGACTATTGACGATTCGCTAACGTAAGGCCGGTGGCGAGTCATCATTAAGGTTTAGTGCAAGTGGCGCTAATAGCGGCGGCTGCAATACTTTCAGGCAGCCGGTCTCTACTTATGCGTGTGCGCGCCCGTTCTTATCGCGCCTGTCGGCCTGCGCGGCGTCAGCGAAAATAGCGGGGGTGCCGTTGGCGCATGACGGGGCTGAACGCGATCGATTTCGACAAGTGCTCGCGCACACATTCCTGCGCGCGCGTCGCGTTCCCCTTTTCGATGGCGCTGGCGATGGCGGCATGATCGTCAATCACTTGGCGTGCCTTGCCCTCGACCGGCAAATGGAGGTGACGCAGGCGATCGATCTGGCCGTTATGCCGGCGGACCGTCGCCCAAAGGTCGGGAATTCCGGCCGCGCGATACATCGCGGCGTGAAACGCGAGGTCGAGATCCCAAAAACGGACGAGATCGTTGCGTTTCGCGGCCCACTCTTGCTGGTCGATGACGGAACGGAGTTCGGAGACGAGCGCGGCGTCCGCCGCCTCACTGAGGACGCGGGCGATCTCGGTCTCCAAGGCGCGGCGCAGAAACTGCGCCTGCCGCGCGCTCTCCACATCGATGAGGCTGACGATGGTCGTATGCTGCGGAAATATCTCGACGAGCCCTTCCTCCTGAAGGCGAAGGAGGGCGTCCCGGATCGGAGTGGAACTGAGTCCGAAGCGCTCCTGCAAGGCTGGCCGCAGCAGCGGAGTGCCGGGCGGGAGCGCCAGCGAGATGATCTCCTCGCGCAGCACTTCGAAAACGTGCGCGGCGGCTTGCCGGGATTTGTCGCGCGAAGCCGGCGCCGGACGCGTCGCATGGTCCATCGATAGGCCTCCGATCCAGCTTGGGCCGTCAAGCACGCATGGGGTTGCGTTGACACGCTAATGCATTAGTGCTTTTCGAGGTCAATGTCTGGATCGCGGGCGAGAGCCTGGAAATCCGAAAAAGGCGAGGAATTTCAATGTTGGATCGGCGTCAAACGCTGGCGTTGCTGGCAGGGTCGGCGGCTCTTGGATGGTCGGCCCGCGCCTCGGCGCAGCAAAAGTCTCAGATCGTCGTGTCACGCCAATTCGGCATCCTCTATCTGCCGACCCATGTCATCGAGAAGCAGGGGCTGATCGAGAAGCACGCGGCAAAGCTCGGGCTCTCCGGCGTGACTGCGAAATGGGTAACGCTCTCGGGCGGCGGCGCGCAGACCGACGCGCTCCTCTCGGGCAATGTCGATCTCGTCAATACCGGGACCGGCAACCTCTTGCTGCTCTGGGATCGCACACGCGGCGGTGTGAAGGGCATCGTGGCGTCGTCGGCGCAGCCGCTCGTCCTGATCACCCGCAATCCGAAGATCAAGGAACTGAAGGATTACGGGCCGGACGACAAGATCGCGGTGCCGACGGTGAAGATTTCGACCCAGGCCATTTTGCTGCAGATGGCGGCCGGCAAGATGTACGGCGCCGACCAATGGTCGAAATTCGACCCGAACACGGTGCAGCTCAGCCATCCCGACGCGGCGGCGGCGCTCGCCAATCCGAACCACGAGGTCACAAGTCACTTCTCGGCGCCGCCGTATCAGGCCTACGAACTCAAGAACGTGCCCGGGGCACACGCCGTCGTGGATTCGACGAGCATCATCGGCGGATCGCTGACGCAAGGGCAATTCTTCACGACCACCAAATTCGCCGACGCCAATCCGAAGCTCGTTCAGGCGATCCGTGGCGCGGCCGAGGAAGCGCGAGCCTTCATCCTGTCCAACACCAAGGATGCGATCGCGATCTATAAGGAGGTCACCGGCGACAAGGCGAGCGTCGAGGATCTTGCCGGCCTGCTCGCGCAGCCCGGCATGATGGCGTGGGACTTGCCGCCGCAAGGCACGATGAAATTCGCGCAGCATCTGCACAAGGTCGGGACGTTGAAGACGCTGCCGGCCTCGTGGAAAGACTATTACCTGCCCGCCGCCCACGATCTCGCGGGAAGCTGACGCGTCCGCCTGGGGCTTGATTCAACGGCGCTGAATGAGGCCCGCCGCTCTTCTCGTTGCTCGGGCATGCTCCTCCGGGCCGAGGCCCGAGGGCATGCTTTTCCGAAACCGGTGCCCGCGTTTCGGGATCATGGCTCTCGGTGCGATCAAGGCTCTGGAAAAGCCGGCCTTCGATCGGCTATCGTATGATGATCGTATTTCCCGCCGCCTCGACGGTTCGGCGACTGCGCGTCTTGTCGCCGCCGTCCGCAGGGCTCTCCGCTTGCCGGGATATCGCCTCCCGGGCGCGATAGCCACGAAAGAGTGACGCCATGTCCCGCAAATCGCCATCCGAACTGAGAAGCGCCCGTTGGTTCGCCCCCGACGATTTGCGTGCCTTCGGACACCGTTCGCGCGCGATGCAGATGGGCTACGCGCCGGAGGAGTGGAAGGGGAGGCCGGTGATCGCCATCCTCAACACCTGGTCGGATGCGCAGCCGTGCCACATGCACTTCAAGACGCGCGTCGACGACGTGCGTCGCGGCGTGCTGATGGCCGGCGGCTTTCCCATGGAGCTGCCGGCGCTGTCGCTGTCGGAATCCTATCTGAAGCCGACGACGATGCTTTACCGCAACCTGCTGGCGATGGACGCTGAAGAGCTGCTGCGCGGCCATCCCGTCGACGGGGTCGTGCTGATGGGCGGGTGCGACAAGACCACGCCGGCGCTGCTTCTCGGCGCAACCAGCATGAACATTCCAGCAATCTATCTGCCGGCCGGGCCGATGCTGCGCGGCAACTGGAAGGGCAAGACGCTCGGCTCCGGCTCCGATGCCTGGAAATTCTGGGACGAGCGGCGGGCGGGTAAAATCTCCGATGCCGACTGGGTCGACGTCGAAGGCGGCATCGCCCGCAGCTACGGCACCTGCATGACCATGGGCACGGCCTCGACGATGACCGCGATCGCGGAATCGATCGGCATGACCCTGCCGGGAGCGTCGTCCATCCCCGCCGCCGATGCGGGGCATATCCGCATGGCATCGGAATGCGGCCGCCGCATCGTCGAGATGGTGTGGGAGGACCTCACGCCGAGAAAAATTCAAACGCGGGCGGCGTTCGAGAACGCGATCACGGTCGCGATGGCGATGGGCTGTTCGACCAACGCGATCATTCACCTGATCGCGCAGGCGCGTCGCGCCGGGCAGGACATCGGCCTCGACGATTTCGAGGCCGCGAGCCGCAAGGTCCCCGTCATCGCCAATGTCCGCCCGTCCGGCGACAAATATCTGATGGAGGATTTTTATTACGCCGGCGGTTTGCCGGGCCTGATGTCGCGCATCAAGGACCACCTGCACCTCGACGCGGTCACTGTCACCGGCAAGACGCTGGGTGAGAACATCGCGCGTGCCGAAGTCTACAACGACGACGTCATCCGCACCGTCGACAACGCCATTTACGCGGAAGGCGCGCTCGCCGTTCTCAAGGGCAATCTCGCGCCCGACGGTTGCGTCATCAAGCCGTCCGCCTGCGATCCGCGGTTCTTGAAGCACACCGGTCCCGCGCTTGTGTTCGACGACTATCCTTCGATGAAGAAGGCGATCGACGATCCCGATCTCGATGTCACCGCCGACCACGTGCTGATCCTGCGCAATGCGGGACCGCAAGGCGGGCCCGGCATGCCGGAGTGGGGCATGCTGCCGATCCCGACCAAGCTCGTGAGGCAGGGCGTCCGCGACATGGTGCGTCTGTCGGACGCGCGCATGAGCGGCACGAGCTACGGCGCGTGCATCCTGCACGTCGCGCCGGAAGCCTACATCGGCGGACCGCTGGCGCTGGTGCGCAACGGCGACATGATCACGCTCGACGTCGCCGCGCGCACGATCGATCTCGATGTGCCCGAAGCGGAGCTCGCGGCGCGCCGTGCCGCCTGGAAGGCGCCGGAGACCCGATACGAGCGCGGCTACGGCTGGATGTTCACGCGTCACATCAAACAGGCGAACGACGGCTGCGATTTCGATTTTCTCGAGACTTCGTTCGGCGCGCCCGTGGGCGAGCCGGCCATCTTTTGATTGGAGAATGGAATGTCCAACCTCAGCGCGGCGACGCGCGACAAGCTCAAGACCGTCAGCACGGCGACGATCTCGACGGCGCTGTTCAAGCGCGGCCTGCGCAACCAGTTCATCCAGGACGTGCATCCGATCAATCCGAAGCACGGCAACATGGTGGGTGAGGCGTTCACGCTGCGCTACATCCCCGCGCGCGAGGACCTCAACCCCATCACCGTGTTCCAGAACCGCGCGCACCCGCAGCGCAAGGCGGTGGAGGAATGCCCTCCCGGCGCGGTGATGGTGATCGACAGCCGCAAGGACGCGCGCGCCGCCTCCGCCGGCGCGATTCTCGTGCGGAGGCTGATGGTGCGCGGCGTCGCCGGCGTCGTCACCGATGGCGGTTTCCGCGACAGCCCCGAGATCGCCGATCTGGCGATCCCCGCCTACCACCATCGCCCCTCCGCGCCGACCAACCTCACGCTGCACCAGGCGCTCGACATCAATGTGCCGATCGGCTGCGGCGACGTCGCCGTGTGGCCGGGCGACGTCGTGGTCGGAGACGGCGAGGGCGTCATCGTCATCCCGGCGGGAATCGTCGACGAGATCGCCGCCGAAGTGGTCGAGATGACGGCATTCGAGGACTTCGTTGCCGAGAAGGTGCTGGAGGGGCGCTCGATCCTCGGACTCTACCCGGCGACCGACCCGCAGACCGGCGTCGACTTCGCCGCGTGGCGCAAGGCAAAGGGACGCTAGCGCGGGACGAGGAAAAGTGTGGAGCGGTTTTCCGCCCGCATCCCGCTCTAAGTTATCGAGAGTGCGAGCGGCCGATTCCGGATTTCGGCGCTTTCGGCCAGCCGTTGCGTCGTCGGGCGCTTAAGGCGCCGTTAGGCCGGCGTCTCATCGTCGGTCACCGGCGATGTCACGACGAGAAACACCAGGTCCTCCACGCCCGTATTGTGGATCGCATGCTCGATCCCCGGCGGCAGGAAGACGACGTCATGCTTGCGCACGATCCGGCGCTCGTCGCCGATCTCCATCAGGCCCTCGCCCTCCAGCACATGATAAACCTGCTCCTGCACCCGGTGCTTGTGCCGCTCGACATGGGCCATCGGCTGATACATCGAGATACGATAGTCGATATGTCGTGACCCGGCCGTCTCCGGATGCACCAGCGGCTTGGAGAGCGCTCCGCCGAAATGGTTGGGGAATTGCCGCCATGGCACTTCGGCGATGTGGCGGACGAAGGCTTTGCGTTCGGCGGCCATACGATGATCCTTTTGGCGGGCGGGCTTCATTCTTCGCGCGTTACGCCAGCATGGAACGCGAAGGTCGATGCTCAAGTGCGGCTTGGTCGTCCTTCGAGACGCCGCCTACGGCTCCTCGGGATGAGGTGCGGGTGCATTCGGCAGCATCGACGTCTACACGATGATGGTCGCCGCGCGCTTCAATTCAAGCGGTTCTTATAGAAGCGTCCGCCCTTCATGATCGCCGACAGATGCGCTCCCGCGCCCTGGAAAAGACCGAAGTCCTCGTAGGGGTTTCCGTCGACGACGAGCAGATCGGCATAGGCGCCGGGAATGAGCTCGCCGAGTTCGCCCGGCTTCTGCACGATCTCCGCGTTGACGATCGTCGCCGAACGGATGATCTCGGCCGCCGGCAACGCTTCGCGGCGGATGAGGAACTCCTTGCTCTGGTCGTCCTGCAACTGCCCGAGCAGGTCCGAGCCGAAGCCGATCTTCACGCCGGCGCTGCGTGCGATCTCGAGCGAGCGCAGCCCGGCGTCGAGCACCACCTCGTTTTTCGCCAGGCTATATTCAGTGAGCCCATAGTCGCGCCCGCGCCGGCGCATGGCGTCGTAGGCGACGAGCGTGGGGACGAGGAACGCGCCCTTGTTCGCCATCAGCTTCGCCGCCGGCTCGTCGATCAGGTTGCCGTGCTCGATGGTGCGCACGCCGCCGTTGACGGCGCGCAGGATGGCGCGCGCGGAATAGGCGTGCGCGGCGACGTAGGCGCCCCAATGCGTCGCTTCCTCCACGGCCGCCTCGATCTCGTCCATGCGGAACTGCAGGCTCTCCAAAGGATCGCTCTGCGAGGCGACGCCGCCGGACACCATGATCTTGATGAGATCGGCGCCCTTGCGCAGCTCATCGCGCGCCGCCTTGATCACTTCGCCGACGCCGTCGGCCACGCGCGCGGTATAGGCGAGGCCGGAGCAGCAGGGACATTCGGCGACGCGCCGCTGCGTCCGCTTGCGGAAGTCGCCGTGCCCACCGGTCTGGCTGATCGCCTGCCCGGCGATGAAGAGGCGCGGGGATTCGATGAGCCCCTGATCCACGGCGGCCTTCATGCCGAAATCGCCGCCGCCGGTGTCCCGCACCGACGTGTAGCCGCGCATCAGGATATCGCGCAGCGCCACCGATCCTTTGACCGCCAGAAGGGTCAGCGGCGTGGCGTCGAGAAATCCGATATTCACTTCCGATAGAAAAATGTGCAGGTGACAGTCGATGAGGCCCGGCATGACCGTCCGGCCGCCGACGTCGATGCGCGTTGCGGTTGTCGATTTGATCGGCTTATCGGAAACCTCCTTGACCCGCTCGCCTTCGATCAGCAGTTCCACCCCTTCCATCAGTTCGGATTTCCGCGGGTCGAGAAACCGGCCGCCGTGAAGGATGAAAGACGTCATGGAAGCTCTCCTGGCGAACTGAGACGACCTGGGTTCCGCTCCGCCGTCGGCCGCAATTTTAAAGCTTGGCGTTGAAGGCGCGGACGAGCATTGTATAAATTATCCACGAACGCGGAAAATGAACAGGGCTATCGGGGAGAGAGCATCATGGATCGCCGCACGCTACTCAAATTGATGGGCGCTGCATCGCTGCCCGGCACGGTCGGGATGTCGCCGGCCTTTGCGGACGATCCGAAGCAAATTGTCGTGATGACCTGGGGCGGCCTTTGGGGCGATGCCGTCCGCAAGGGCGTCGACGTCGCCTTCGAGCAGGCGACGGGCGCCAAGGTTTTGCAGGATCGCAGTTCGAGCCCGGTCGAGCGTATCACCAAGCTGAAGATCGGATTGAACGACCAGAAGATCGACCTGGTGCAGATTCACGATGGCCTGGTGCCGCTCGCCATCAAGCAGGGCGTGCTGGAGAAGCTCAATCCGCAGTCGCCGCGCTTGTCGAACCTTGCCGACGTGTTGCCGCAGTTCAGGAACGACTACTGGATCGGCATGATCTTCTCGGTCCTCGGTGTCACCTACAACACCAAGCTGGTGAAGAACCCGCCGACGTCTTTCGCTGACCTCTGGCGGCCGGAGTTCAAGGGCCGCATCGTGCTGCCGGAGATTTCGCACTCGATCGGCAGCTACATCATTCCTATCGGCGCCATCGCGCAGGGCAAGTCGCCGAAGGACGAGGAGGCGGGCTTCGAGCAGCTCAAGCGCATGGTCGATCTGCAGCCGATCTTCGCCAAGGACACCGACTCGATCATGAATGCCTTCCGCAATGAGGAAGCCTTGATCGGGCTTCTCTACAAGTCGCAGACCTACACGGTGAAGGGGTGGGGTACGCCGGTCGATTGGGTCTACCCGAAGGAGGGCGGCATCACGTATCTCTCGGGAACCGGCATCGCCAAGGGCTCGAAGAACCTTGAGCTGGCGGAAACCTATCTCAACCTCACCATCGATCCGAAAGTGCAGCCGATCTATACGAAGACGTTCAACTACACCGGCACGAACAAGCATACGATCGACAACCTGCCGCCGGATCTGCAGGAGCGCGCGCGCTTCACCGACGACGAGATCAAGCGCCTGATCCCGCTCGATCATGAATTCATGAGCGACCGGCGCGCGGCCTGGACGCAGCGCTGGAACCGCGTCGTCGCGGGTGGTTGAGGCGGATGGGGCTCGTTCGGTTCTCCTGGTGGGAGAACGGGGACAGTTTCGACGTGCCGCTCGTCGTCAACCGCCTCCTGGCGCGAGGCGCGCGCGGCTATTGGCTGACGGCGGACGACGCAAGCGCCGCCGCCGGCGACTTCATTCTTGATCTGACGAGCGCGCAGCGTGCCGCGGCGGCGGCGGCCGGCTTGAAGCTGTCGGACTTCGCCGGCGGTCCGGGCGGCGACGGGTGCATGCCGCTTCGTCCCGCGCGGATTGCGCTCTTTTCCGGCACGGCGTCGAAGTATCCTTACGACGCCTATTACGGCTTGGCGCTGCTGCGGCTCGGCTACGATTTCGAGATCGTCGACGGGCGGGCGATTGCCGAAGGCGCGCTGCGCCGCGCCAACGTCTTCGTCATTCCGGGCGGCTTCGCCACCTGGGGCATCGACGCGGCCGAGGAAAGCCCGGGCGCCGACGCGGAAGTGCGCGCGTTCCTTGATCGCGGCGGCGGCGCTGTCGGCTCCTGCGGCGGCGCCTACTATCTCTCCGCCGGTCGCCCCGGCTGGACCGGTACCGCCGATGCCAAGCCGCTTTTCAATCACGAGTACCTGCAGAGCGGCGTCGGCGTGGTTGAGGTCGCGCTGGCGCGAAGCGCGCTCACGCTCGGCTGCCCGCCGGCGCTCGACATGCCTTATTATCACGGTCCGATTTACAATGAGGTCGGTGCCGGCGCCGCGGTCGTCGGACGCTTCGCGAATCTCATCATGCCGGGCGCGGTGGCGATCGGGAATCCGCTCGACCGCGCCCTGTTCGAGAACGGCATGAGGGAGCATCCGGCCATCCTCTCCGCCGAGGGGCGGCGCGGCCGCGCCGTGCTGTTTTCGCCGCATCCGGAGATGGGCGACCTCGTGCGCAAATACATCGCCATGGACGGCTACGTGCGGAAATATCTGCCGATCCGCGGCCTGCCGACGATGCGCGATACCCTGCGCCACTACCGCGTCTCCGATGCGCCGAGCTTCCGGCTGATCGCCAACGCCGTCGCATGGCTGAGCAGAAGCGACGCCGACGAGGCGCCGCGCCTTGTTCGTGATGCGCAGGATGATGCGCGCGCGGAGCTGGTCGCGTCGTTGCAAAAGCGAAGCGAGAGGCTCGATCTCAGCGGCCGCACGAGCGACGAGAAAGCGCTGGCGCTGTTTTTGCGCGACGGGCTGCGCGCGCGCGCCGGAGCCATGGACGGCGCTCAAGCCGGACGCTCAAGCGCACATCACGCTGCGCTCGCTTGCTTTGCCGCGGCCGCCGTCGCGCGATTGTCGACGGAGGGGCACTTGCCTCTGACGCAGGAACTGATGGAGATGGAACTGGCGATCGCGTTGCAGGAGTGCGGGCAGCGGATCGACGCCATCGACATGAAACTGGATCAGGCCCGATGAGAAGCCCGCAGGGAGACGTCTCGCTGATCGGCGTGCGCAAGACGTTCGGCACCACCGTCGCCGTCAACAATGTCGATCTCGATATCCCGAATGCGGCGGTCTTTTCGCTGCTTGGCCCTTCGGGTTGCGGCAAGACGACGACCTTGCGCCTGATCGCGGGATTCGAGCAGCCGAGCGCCGGCGACGTCTTCATCCGCGAGAAGCGCGTGACCAATGTGCCGCCCTACAAGCGCGACTTCTCCATGGTGTTCCAGAGCTATGCGCTGTTCCCGCATCTGACGGTCGCCGACAATGTCGGCTTCGGCTTGCGCATGCGCAAGGTCGGTCGCGCCGAACGCGACAAGGCGGTGCGCGAGGCCTTGGCGTTGGTGAAGCTGGAGGCGCTCGCCGATCGCTATCCGCGCCAGCTCTCCGGCGGGCAGCAGCAGCGCGTGGCGCTCGCGCGCGCGATCGTGGTCAAGCCGGCGGTCTTGCTGCTCGACGAGCCGCTCGGCGCCCTCGACAAGCTGTTGCGGGAGGAGATGCAGGTGGAGCTGCGCGATCTCCAGCGCCGGCTCGGCATCACCGCGGTATTCGTCACGCACGACCAGGAGGAGGCGCTCACCATCTCCGACGTTGTGGCGGTGATGCGCAACGGCGTGATCGAGCAGCTTGGTCCGCCGCGCGAGATCTATGAGCGGCCGCGCACCGAATTCGTCGCCGGCTTCCTCGGCGCCAGCAATTTCGTCGACGGCGAGGTTGCCGGTCGCGAGGGCGAGAATGCCGTCGTCATGGCTTCGGGCCGCCGCCTGCTGCAAACCGATCCGTCCGGCGCGGCATCGGGAAAGGTGCGCATTGCGGTGCGTCCGGAGCGAGTCCTGCTCGGCGCGCCGGGAGGCGACGGCATCCCCGGTCGGGTGACTCATGTGATCTATCGCGGTTCCGTCACGCAGTTTCATGTGGCGGGCGAGACCGGCTCTGTCATCATCTATGTGCAGAACAGTTCTCCCGAGGCGCAGCGCTTCAAGACGGGCGATGCCGTCACCTACAGGTGGGAGGCCGGCAGCGGCGTCGTTCTCGCACAGGGGGCCGCATGAGAGGCGTCACGCCCGCGCGGCTGTGGAGTCTGGGGCTCGTCGCGCCGCCGCTCGTGACGGCGCTTTTGTTCTTCCTCGGACCGCTGATCTATCTCTTCTATGTCAGCCTGCACGAGGCGTCGTCGACGGAGCTTTACGGCGCGCGCTTCACGCTGGCGAACTATGCCGCGGTATTTTCCGATCCGTTCTATTTCCTGATCATCAAGCGCACGCTCGCGACGGCGTCATGGATCCTCGCGCTGAGCCTGCTGATCGGCTATCCGGTTGCCTATGTGATCGCGCGCCTGCCGCCGGCGAAACGCATGCTGGTCATGCTGCTGCTGCTGTTCCCGTTGATGGTGAGCAATGTCGTGCGCGCTTACGGCTGGGTCGCGATTCTCGGCCGCCGCGGTGTCATCAACACGACGCTCGGCGATCTCGGATTGATCGATGCGCCGCTGTCACTGCTTTATTCAACGCAAGCGATTGTCATTGGTCTGCTGACGATCCTGCTTCCCTATATAGTCATCTCGATCGCCAACACGCTGGCCAGCATGGATACGCGCTACCAGGAGGCGGCGCAGTCGCTGGGCGCCGGACCGGTGCGCACCTTCGTGCACGTGACGTTGCCGCTGTCGGCGCCGGGTGTCGCGTCCGGGCTGCTGCTGGTTTTCCTGTTGACGCTCAGCGCCTATGTGACGATCACGCTGATCGGCGGCCCGCGCACCAAGCTCCTGGTCAGCCTGATCTATGACAGCGTCGTCGGCTTCCAATGGCCGCAGGCGGCCGCGCTCGCCTTCGTCCTGCTGGCGCTCGCTTTGGTGGTGACGGCGCTGATCCTCGCGATCATGCGGCCCGGCCGCGTTCAAGGGAGCGGGCGATGAGTTCGCGCTGGTCCCTGCCGGCGCGCATCGTGCGCGGCATTGTCGTGGCGTTCGCGTTTCTGGTGATCCTGGCGCCGATCGTCGTCGTCATCGTCGCGGCTTTCTCGCCCACGGACTTCTTCAAGTTCCCGCCGCCGAGCTTTTCGCTGCGCTGGTTTTACGAGTTCTTCCGCCTCGACAATATGCGCTCGGCGTTTCTGTTCAGCATTCAGTTGGCGTTGGGCGCGGCGACGTTCGGCGCGCTGCTCGGCACTCTCGCTGCCGTTTTCGTCGCCAAGCGGCGCGGCATCGTGAACGGCCTTTTACAGGCGCTGTTCATGGCGCCGCTCGTGTTTCCGACCATCATCCTCGGCTTCGCGCTCTTGCTGTTCTACAAGTCCGTGGACATGCCGCTGACGCCGGGCCTGCTGATCGCGCACGCGGTGATCGGCATGCCGTACTGCTTCCGCACGGTTTTGGCGAGCCTGCAAAGCCTCGATCCGGCGATCGAGGAAGCGGGGCAAAGCCTCGGCGCGGGCCCGCTGCGCACGCTCGCGCTCGTCACCATGCCGTTGATCTGGCCGGCGGTGTTGACGGGTTGGCTGTTCGCCTTCGTCGTGTCCTTCGGCGAGCTCAACACCGCGCTTTTCCTCACCGGGCCCGGCGCGACGACCTTGCCGATCGAGATCTTCAGCTATCTGCAATTCCAGGGAAGCCAACTCGTCATTGCCGCGGCGTCGACCCTGCAAGTCGGTTTGATCATCCTGATCGTGTTCGGCGTGCAGCAGGTCGTCGGCCTGCGCCGGATCGTCAGCCGTTAAGTCGGCGTCGGCAGCGGGTGGTGGCAGCGGAAACGCGTATCGCCCTCGTCCACCGGCGGAGGATCGATTTCGCGGCAGACGGCGTCCGCCGCCGGACAGCGCGGATGGAAGGCGCAGCCGGGCGGCGGCGCCAGCGGGCTCGGAAATTCCGCGTCGATCGTCAGGCGCGGCAACCGCCGATGCGCTTCGGGAACGAGGATGGCGTCCAGCAGCGCGCGCGTATAGTGATGCCGCGGCGATGCGAAGATCTCTTCCGTCGGCCCGCTTTCCACGATCTGGCCGAGATACATTACGGCGACGCGGTCGGCGAGGTGATGCACGACCGCGAGGTTGTGACTGATCAGGACGATGGTCAGTGAGAAGCGGGCGCGCAATTCCGCGATCAGGTTGAGGATTTGCGACTGCACGGAGACGTCGAGCGCCGAGGTCGGCTCGTCGCAGACGAGGATTTCCGGCTCGCCGATCAATGCACGCGCGATGGCGACGCGCTGGCGCTGCCCTCCGGAGAGCTGTCCCGGATAGGCGTTACGCAGATGTTCCGCGAGTCCCACCTGCCGCATCGCTTCCATGACGTGCGCCTGCCGCTCGCGGCGGCTGCCGCGCCCGCGCACGACCAAGGGGGCAGCGATGATCTGACCGATCGTCATACGCGGGTTGAGCGACGAATAAGGATCTTGGAAGATCGGTTGGATCAAGGCCGCGCGCGAGAGGCGGCCGTAGCCGGTGGCGGCCTTTCCCTTGAGGGAAACGTGCCCCGAGGTCGGCTCCTCGATGCCGAGGATCAGGCGCGACAATGTCGTTTTTCCGCAGCCGGACTCGCCGACGATAGCGAGCACCTCGCCGCGCCGCACGGTGAGATCGATGCCACGCAGCGCCCGCAGCGTGGCGCGCGCGCCTTGGACGGTGTAGTCCTTGGTCGCCCCTTCGACCGTGATCAGCGTCTCGGGATTCACGCGGCCGTCCCCGTCGCGGCATGCCTTTCGACGATCTGGCCGTCGATGCACGGGCGAATGCAGCGCGCGGCGTGCGCGGGGTCGATGGGCATGAGAGGGATCGGCGCCGCGCAGGCCGGGACCGGCCGCGGGCACCGGTTGATGAAGCCGCACGCGATGAGCGGCGCGTCCGGCCGCGGCACGACGCCGGGAATGAAGCCGAGCGGCGCGCCGCGCGCGGTACGCCCCGGCACCGGGATCGAACGCAGCAGGCCCTCGGTGTAGGGATGCGCGGGAGCGGACAGAACCGTGTCGGTCGGGCCGCTTTCCACCACCTGGCCCGCATACATCACGGCGATCCGGTCGGCGGCGCCCGCGACCACGCCGAGGTCGTGCGTGATCAGGATCAGGCCGAAGCCGTGCTCCTCCTGCAGGTCGGCGAGAAGCCGCAGCACCTGCGCCTGGATCGTGACATCGAGCGCCGTTGTCGGTTCGTCGGCGATGATCAGCTCGGGTTCGCACATCAGCGCGATGGCGATCATCACGCGTTGCCGCAAGCCGCCGGACAGTTGATGCGGATACTGCGACAGCCGTGTCTCCGGCGAGGAGATGCCGACCCGTCGCAGCAGGTCGAGCATGCGGGCGCGCAGCGCGTGAGCGTCGAGCGCGAGGTGTTGCCGGCCGATCTCGCGCATCTGGTCTTCGATCGTGTAGCAGGGGTCGAGCGACGTCATCGGATCCTGAAACACGACGGCGATGCGGCGCCCGCGGATGCCGCGCCATTCGCTCTCGCGCAGGCCGAGAAGGGATTTCCCCTTCAGCGCGATGCGGTCGGCGGTGAGCTTCGCGCGCGACGGAACGAGCCCGGTGATCGCCATCGCGCTCAGGCTCTTGCCGCAGCCGGATTCGCCGACCACCGCCAGGGTCTCGCCGGCGTCGAGCGTCAGGCTCACCCCCTGCACAGGGTACAGGCGGCCGAGATCGGTTGCGATCTCGAGACGGAGATTCTCGACTTCGAGCAGCGCGCTCACGGTCAGGCCCGCCCGTCGGCGGCGACGGCGTCGCGGATCGCGTCGCCGACGAGGTTGATCGCAAGCACAAGCGCGACCAGAGGCGTTCCCGGAATGGCGATCATCCACGGGCGGAACAGGAGCTGATTCTTCGCTTCCGCGACCATCAGCCCCCAGGACGACAACGGCGGCTTCACGCCGAGGCCGAGAAACGACAGCGCCGCCTCGAGCAGCACCGCATGCGCAAGCTCGATGGTGGCGACGACAACCAGCGGGCCGATCAGGTTCGGCAGAAGCTCGACAAACAGGATGCGTGGGATCGAGCTTCCGATCGCTTGCGCCGAGACAATGAAGTCGCGCGACGCCAGTTGCTGCGTGGCGCTGCGTGTGACGACCGCGAAACGGTCCCAGAGCAGGAGGCCGATGACGACGATCAGGGTCGGTAGCGATCCGCCGTAGACGGCGACCACCACCAGCGCGACGAGGACGACCGGCAGCGTCAGCCGGATGGTGACGAGGAAGTTGATCGCGACGTCGATGCGGCCGCCGAAATAGCCGGCGGCGACGCCGAGGCCGGTGCCGATCACGCCCGAGAGCAGCACGGTCAGAAAGCCGATGGTCAGCGAGACGCGCGCGCCTTGCAGCAGGCGGGCGAGATAGTCGCGTCCGAGTTGATCGGTGCCGAACGGATGCAGCCACGTCCCCTCGGCGCTCCATACCGGCGGTGCAAGACGGTGCGCGAGGTCTTGCGACGCGGGATCGAGCGGCCACAGCCACGGGCCGGCGACGGCCGCCAGAATGATGAGTCCGAGAATGACGCCGCCGATCCGGAAGTTGCCGTGGCGCAGCAGCCGGCGCAGCGCGACGGCGCCGGGCGACTGCGGCGGACGCGGAACGTCGGTCGGTGCGGCGGTGGCGACGGACATGGCGGTCACCCGACGCGGATGCGCGGATCGATCACGCCGTTGAGAACGTCGGCGGCGAGCGTCAGCAGCGCGTAGGCGGCGGCGATGAGGAGGAGGATCGCTTGGATCACCTCGATGTCGGAGCGCTGGATCGATTGCCAGGCGAGATAGCCGACGCCTTTGAGCGCGAACACGGTTTCGATCACGATCGAGCCGCCGAGCATGAATCCGAGCTGCACCGCAATGAGCGATACGACGGGGATCATCGCGTGACGCAGCGCATGCTTGATGATGACGCGCCACGCCGGCAGGCCGTAGGCGCGCGCGGTGCGCACGTGGTCGGACTGCAGCGCATCGAGCATGCCCGAGCGGGTGAGGCGCATGATCGCGGGCGTCGCGTAGTAGCCGAGCGCGACGGCGGGCAGCACGAAGTGCGTCCAGCTTCCCGAGCCCGAGATCGGCAGCACGCGCAGCATGACGCCGAAGATGTAGATGAGAAGCAGCGCGAACAGGAATGACGGTACCGCCTGTCCGCCGACGGCGAGACCGACGGCGAGCCGGTCCACCAGCGTGTTGGGATAGAGCGCGGCGAGAACTCCGAGCGGAATCGAGAGCAGCACCGCGAAGACGATCGCCAGCGCGCCGAGCGTAATGGTGATCGGTGCGTGGTCGGCGAGCACTTGCGCGACGCTCGCGCGCAGATAGTGCGAGCGTCCGAAGTCGCCTTTGAACACGCGCTTGACCCAGGTGACGTATTGTTCGGGCAGCGGTCGGTCGAAGCCGTAGGTCTTACGCACGGATTCGACGTCCGCCGGCGAAGCGCCTTCACCCGCCATCGCCGCCGCGGGATCGCCGGAGAGATGCACCAGTGAAAATGCCACGACTGAAGTGACCGCGATCACGAGCACGGTCATCAACAGTCGTCTGAGCAGGAAGCGCAGCATCGCCGGAGCGCATGACCTCGCAGGCTATTTCCATTTGGCGAGATAGAAGTGCGCCAGTTCGTCCGGCGTCACCGGAATGTCGAGCTCCTTGTTGAAGGCATAGGTGCGCCCGTAGCTGAACAGCGGCACGAAGTAGGCCTTGTCCGCGATCTTCTTCAGGGCCTTGCCGTAGAGCTCCTTGCGCTTGTCGGGATCGATCGTGCTGTCCGCGGCGTCGAGCCACTTCTTCACTTCCTCGTCGCGCGCATAGTCGTCGACGCTGCCCTCGAAATAGTTGCTGACGGATGCGGAGGCATCGAGCACGCCCTGCGAGCCCCACGAGAGGTGCGCCATGGCGACCTTGCCTTCCTGCAGCGGGCCGCGCAGCGCTTTCCATTGCAGGAAGCGCAGATCGGTCTTGATGCCGACGGCGCGCAGATAGTTCGCCACCGCCTCGGTGTAGGGCCGGTCACGATAGGCGTAGAGCGGAATCTCGAAACCGTCAGGGAAGCCGGCTTGCTTGAGCAGATCCTTCGCCTTCTGCGGATTGTAGGGATAGTCCTTCACGTCGGTCGAACAGCCGAACTGCGCCGGATAGCACATGGAGACGAGCGGCTCGGAGCCTTCGCCGACGAGATCGCGCGAGATCGCCTTGCGGTCGATGGCGTAAGCGACGGCCTCGCGCACTTGTTGCTTCTTCATCGGTGTATCGCCGGAACGCCCCGCCGCGTCGAGCGAGAGAAAGGAGATGCGCGTCGTCGGCGCGGCCTTCACCGTCACGTTCTCCATGCTCGCGAGCTGCTTCGCGTTCTCCGGCGGCACCCCCCAGATCCAGTCCAGGCCGCCGGTCACCAGTTCCGCCACCTGCGTTTCGGTGTCGGGGATCGTGCGATAGACGAGAGTGCCGATCGACGGCTGCCCCTTCGGGCTGCCCTTGAAGTAGTCGGTGTTCTTCACGAGTGTCACCGACGAACCCGGCTTGAACTCCTTCACCTTGTACGGCCCCGTGCACATCGGAACGACGGCGCCGTAGTCGCGCCGCATCTTGCCGGCGGCGCCGGGAACGGACGGCGCGTTGTCGTAGTGGCCCTTCGGATAGACCGGCGTGATACCGGAGAGATATTCGATCGCCGCCGGCGTCGGAGCCTTCGCCTTGAAGCGCACCGTGTCGGGCGAGACCGCCTCGACATTCTCGATCCAGTCGACCAGCAGCCGCGTGACGACGCCACTATCGGGCTGGCGCGCATGATTGAACGTATAGGCCACGTCCTCGGCGTTGAGCTCCTTGCCGTTGTGGAACTTGACGCCGTGGCGCAGCTTGAACTCCAGCGTCTTGTCGTCCGCCCATTTGAAGCTCTCGGCGAGCAGCGGCTTGTATTCGCCCGTCCTCGGGTCGCGATGCATCAGCGTGTCGCACATCTGGTGCGCCATGATCACGACTTCGCGGAGGTTCTGGTAATAGAGGTCGATCGTGTCGACCTCGCTCGCGGTCGCCCAGGTGAGCGTATCGTTCGACTTGCCCGCCGTCGCGGCTTGCGGCGCGATGCAGACGGCGCTGGCGGCAAAAGCCATCGCGGCCCAGATCTTCTTATTGGTCATCATGCTTCCCCTATCAGATCGTCATAAGCGCGCCGTTCAGTCGCGGCGCATTTTCAGCGGCAAAGTAATTCGCGACGCCATCTCGCCGCCCCGATGCACGGTGAAGACCGGCGGGCGGCCATGCGGCACCTGCACGTAATGGTCGGCATCAGCGCCGCCGATCGACAGGCGGATGCGGCTGCCCTTCTTAAAATGCCACGATACCGGCAGAAGCGCGATGCGCATTTTCTCCGGCCGCCCCGGAACGAGCGGCGCGGCGTCCGCGCGCTTGTAACTGTGCGTCGGCCAACTGGTGCGATGCCATTGCGTCGGTTCGGCATCCTTGCGGTGCAATGCGCGCAGCACCCCCTCGGTGACGTAGCGCTCGGTGCCGTCGCTTTCGATCTCCGAGAGGTAGGTATGCACCGCGGCGTCCGTTTCGCTTGCCGCGAGCCACAGCTCCGCCACCGCATGGCCGGTGAATTCCGCGCCGGCATCGAGCGGCGCCGAGGTGTAGGAGAGGAGCTTCGCGTCGCGCCCCTGCCAGTCGCAGTAGTAGTCGCGGCTGTCGATGGCGGCGATTCGCTCATAGCGTGTCTGGCCGCCGGTGCCGAACGAGAAGTCGACCTTGTGGGTGTCGCTGCCCGCGGCGCCGGCCGCGCCCAGGGTGTGGCCGGCGCCCAGGTGCAACGACGTCGGCGTATCGCTAAGAGGCGGCCAGACATCGGCCGCCCGCCAGACTTCGTCGCGCATCGTGAAGTAGTGGATCGGCGCCTCGTCGCGCAGGCCGGTCTTCATCTCCGCGAGATATTCGTCGAAGAACCGCAGGATCTCCGCCAGGAGAACGAATTGCGGCGTTTCCGCCTCGCGCCAGCGCGAGACGTTGATGCGCGCGCCGTGGTCCCACGGCCCCAGCATCATGTGCTGATGCTTGTTCGGCAGCGTCAGATAGCGCGCGATCGAACCGTTGGCGTAGCCCGCGCCGTCCATCCATCCGGAGACGGAGTAGATCGCGACATCCGGCGAGATGCTCTTGGCGTAGTGATACGGGCTGAACGATGCCGACGAGAAGTTCGGATCGTAAGGAAGCGGCTCCTCCTTGAAGCGGAATTCGGTGATGAAATCCGGCATATGGAAGTTGCCGAGATGCTCGGCGACCGCCGCGCGGCAGAGCGAGCCGTCGGCGTCCTCGTCGACCGGCTGTGGCCCGTCGAGACCAGGGTCGGCGTAGTAGACGAACTGCTTCAAGAGATCGCGGCGGTCGTGGTCGAGCGCCACCATCAGCTCGTCGTAGGTCTTGGCGAGCTGGTTGAGCAGGATGCCGCCGGGATAGTAGTGGTCGGAATAGGTGTCCCAGACCGCGAACAGCGGCGCGACCGCCTTCACCGCCGGGCGACCCGTGCTCGCCAGGAAGTCGCTCGCCGCGCCGGGATAGGAAATGCCGGTCGCGCCGATGCGTCCGTTCGACCACGGCTGAGCGACGATCCAATCCGCCAGTTGGCCGAAGTCCTCGCGTTCGCGCGGCGAGCGGAAACTGTCGCGCGTGCCGAAGCTTGCGCCGGTGCCGCGCACGTCCACCGTGACGACGGCATAGCCACGCGGGACGAAAAGCTCGCGGTACTTGGTGGTGTTCGGGCTGATATCGGCGTTCGAGCCGGGCTTGACGCGGAAGCGCCGGTAGTAGGGCGTGAGGATGCAGATCGCGGGAAAGCGCGTCTCGGCCTCAGCGTTGCCGCCCTCGGGGAGCCAGACGTCGACCGCGATGCGGCAGCCGTCGTCCATCGTGACGTAGAGCGACCTCGGTTTCGCTGGGACTGTGTAGGTCGCGGGGCGTTTCGCGAGATAAGCCGAAGGCGCCACGCGCCACGCGGCGCCCTTGTCGTCACGATCAGACACGCTACGCACCTCCACTTGCGGCCGGCCCCGCGGCCGCCCGACGCCTCGAACGCCTACGCGTTGCCGGAAACTTTGTTCGTGACTTTATCCGTGACCAGGAAGCCGTGCGCGAAGGGGTCGCGCTCGTCGATGACGATCGTGTTGAATCCGGTCACGCGCGCCCACCCCTCGATCGAGGGGATGATGGCCTCGGTGTTGCCGACCTTGCTGTAACCCTCGATATGGCCGGTGAAGGTCGAGCCGATGATGCTCTCGTGCACGAAAGTGTCGCCTTGCTTCAGGCGGCCGGTGGCCGCGAGATGCGCCATGCGTGCGGACGTGCCGGTTCCGCAAGGCGAGCGGTCGATCGCCTTGTCGCCGTAGAACACGGCGTTGCGCATCGTGCCGCCGGGCGTCTGCGCCTTGCCCGTCCACATCACATGGCCGAGGCCGGTGATGGCGGGATTTTCCGGATGCGTCACCGTGTAGCGCTCGTTGAAGGCGGAACGCAGCCGCGGGCTCCAGCGCAACAGGTCGGAGGGCTGCACGTCGGCGAGATCGGAGAAATTCTCTTGCGCCTCGACGATCGCATAAAAATTGCCGCCGTAGGCGACGTCGACCTTGACGGTGCCGAGCCCTTCGACGTCAACCTCGTAATCGCGGCCGTGCAGATACGACGCCACGTTCGTGATGCGCACGCTGTCGACGTAGGGTCCGTTCTGCGTGTAGCGCGCGACGACATGGCCGGCGGGCGTGTCGAGATGCAGCACGCCCGGCTCTCGCGGATGCACGAGGCCGTTCTCGAGCGCGATCGTGACCGTTCCGATGGTGCCGTGGCCGCACATCGGCAGGCAGCCGGATGTCTCGATGAACAGAATACCGACGTCGCAGTCCGGACGCGTCGAAGGATAGAGGATCGAGCCCGACATCATGTCGTGGCCGCGCGGCTCGAAACAAAGGCCGGTACGGATCCAGTCGTATTCGGCGAGAAAATGCTGGCGGCGCTCGAACATCGTCGCACCGTCGAGCTTCGGGATGCTGCCGCCGGTGACTACGCGCACCGGATTGCCGCAGGTATGCCCGTCAATGCAGAAAAATGTGTCACGCGCCATGGTTTAGCGCACCCCTCACTGAACTGCGCCGCCCATCGGCACGTTGGTTCTCGTGCATCGGCGTGTTCTCGTGCATCGGCGCATGAATGCACAAGAGGGCTGCTGCATAGTATCTTTTTTATTCTTGTAGATTGTATAAAATTGCAAAGTCAAGCTTCTGCCGGGAAGTCCGCCGCGTGCATTCGCCACCTCCGCGCATCAGGTCCGAAAGCGCTCCGATCGGCAAAGGTCTACGCCATCGTACGATTGCATCCGCCGTCGTTGACGCGCTTCGGCGCCGTATCCTGGACGGTGCATTCGGCGCCGGCACGCAGTTGCGCCAGGACTCGCTGGCGCAAGAGTTCGGCGTCAGCCGCATCCCCATCCGTGAAGCCCTGCTGCAGCTCGACGCGGAAGGACTCGTGAAGATTCTGCCGCACCGCGGCGCCGTTGTGACCGAGCTTTCGGTTGCCGAGATCCGGGAGTTGTTCGATCTGCGGGCGCTGCTGGAGCCGCGTCTCCTGCGGCTCTCCGCGCCGCGCCTTACCGAGAAGGACTATGCGGAACTCGAGAACATTCTGCGCGAATATTCGCATGAGCTGAAGGCGCGCCACGTCGATCGTTGGGGCGAGCTCAACACGGTCTTTCATGCCGGACTCTACCGGCACGCCGGCCAGCCGCGAACGGTAACGATCGTGGCGGCGCTCTTGCAGAATTGCGACCGTTATACGCGGCTGCAATTGACTTACACGAAGGGCCTGGAGCGGGCCGAAACGGAACACGCCGAGCTTGTCCGCCTCTGTCGCGACGGCGACATCGAGCGGGCGGCGACGCTGCTGCGGCGACACATCGAGAATGTCGGCGACAGCCTCGCGATGTTCATCGCGAGCCGCGCCGGCACGGCGACGGGCGCTTAAGCGTGCGATTGCAGATGGCAGCTTCTCTCATCCGGCGGCTTGCGTCGGCGCGCCGGAGGTGATGGGTTTCCCTTTCCACCGCGACCAAGAAGGCGTCTCCCCATGACATTCACCACCCGTCCGGAACTGCGCGGCACCTTCGGCGTCGTCGCTTCGACCCATTGGCTCGCATCGGCGGCCGGGATGGGGATGCTGGAGAAGGGCGGTAACGCCTTTGACGCCGCTGTCGCGGCCGCCTTCGTGCTGCAGGTGGTGGAACCGCATCTCAACGGCCCGGGCGGCGACGTGCCGATCATCGCCTGTCCGGCGGGGGCTGCCGAGCCCTTCGTCGTATGCGGGCAGGGGCCGTCGCCGGCGAAGGCGACGCTGTCGCGGTTCCGCGTGCTCGGGATCGACATCATGCCGGGAACCGGCCTGCTGCCCGCCTGTGTGCCGGGTTCCTTCGGCGCTTGGCTCACATTGCTGCGCGACCACGGCACGATGCGTTTGGCCGATGTGCTCGCGCCCGCGATCGGCTACGCGCGCGACGGCTATCCGGCCGTGCAGCGCATTACCGACGCCATCGCCTCCGTGCAGCAGCTCTTCACCGAAGAATGGAAGACGTCCGGTGCGATCTACCTGCCCGGCGGCAAGGTCCCGGAGCCGAACCGTCTCTTCCGCAACCGGCCGCTGGCCGAGACGTACACCCGCATCGTCAAGGCGGTAGAGGCGAAGGGAAAGCGCGAGGCGCAGATCGAAGCCGCGCTGGACTATTGGTATCGCGGGCCGGTTGCCGAGGCGATCGGCCGCTTCTACGCCAACGAGGACATCCTCGACGTCACCGGCCGCCGGCATCGCGGCTTCCTCACGGCCGACGATCTCGCGCGCTGGAAGCCGACGGTCGAGAAGCCGTTGTCGGTCGACTACGGACGCTTCCGCGTCTTCAAATGCGGGCCGTGGAGCCAAGGGCCGCTGCTGTTGCAGGCGCTGCAGATCCTCAAAGGCTTCGATCTCGACGCGACCGCGCCGGCGGGAGCCGACTTCGTCCATGTTGTCGTCGAGACGCTGAAACTCGCGATGGCGGATCGCGACGCCTGGTACGGCGATAGCGGTGAGGTGCCGATTGAGGCGCTGCTCTCCGAACGCTATGCCGCCGAACGGCGCAAGCTGGTCGGCAAGGATGCGTCTGTCGCTTTCCGCCCCGGCGCGCCAACCGGCGTCGCGCCACATCTTCCGCCGCTGCGCCTCAAGGGGGCGACCGAGCAGTCGCTGGCGCCCGGCGGCGGCGAGCCGACGACGGCGCGCATCGAGGTTCCCACGCTCGATCATCACGGTGAGCCGATGCTCACCGCCGACGGCATGCATCGCGGCGACACGTGCCATGTCGACGTGATCGATCGCTGGGGCAACATGGTCGCGGCCACGCCGTCCGGCGGCTGGTTCCAGTCGAGCCCGGTCGTGCCGGAACTGGGGTTCAGCATCACGGTGCGCGGACAGATGTTCTGGCTCGACGAGACGTCGAATGCGCGTCTCGAGCCGGGCAAGCGGCCGCGCACCACCTTGACGCCGAGCATGGCGTTCCGCGACGGCGCGCCCTACATCGCGTTCGGCACGCCCGGCGGCGACCAGCAGGACCAATGGTCGCTGCAGCTTTTCCTGCACCATGCGCATCACGGCATGAACTTGCAGGAAGCGATCGACACTCCCGCCTTTCATACCGAGCACTTCGTCAATTCGTTCTGGCCGCGCGAGTTCGATCCCGGCTCGCTCATGCTGGAAGGCCGCTTCGACGCCGGGACCGTCGAGGAGCTCAAGCGGCGAGGCCACACCGTCCACGTCGGCGAGCCGTGGTCGGAGGGGAGGCTGTCCGCCTGCGCCGTTGAGCCGGACGGCGACACGCGGCTTCTCAAGGCCGGCGCCAATCCGCGCGGCATGCAAGGCTACGCCGTCGGACGCTAGATCACGATGATTTTGGATCGATCGATCCAAAGTCATGATCGTGATCGATACTTAATATTTGGAGCGGGATGCGGGCGGGAAAACCGCTCCACACTTTTCCTCATCCCGCTCTAGACACCGCGGCAGGTCGACGTGAGCTATCGTGCGTAGCGCCGCGCGACCACGAGATTGGTGGTCACCGTCAGCAGCAGCGTGA
>JBDHSU010000050.1:0-25688 GCA_039808325.1 Variibacter sp.
CTAGGGTCGAGACTCAATTGATTGTCCACCAAGTTACTGCGGCAGCGATGCAAACGGCCGACATGAAGATGTCGGCGCGTTTGTCGTAGCGGGTGGCGATGCGGCGGAAGTCCTTGAGGCGGCAGAACATGCGTTCGATGAGGTTTCGGCCGCGATAGGCGTCGCGGTCATAGGTGTGCGGGTGCTTGCGCGTGGGATTGGGCGGGATGACGGGCTCCGTTCCTCGTTCGGAGAGCCAATCGCGCAGACTTGCTGCATCATAGGCGCGGTCGGCCAGCAGCTTGCGGCTGGGGCATCGGATCGCCAGTAACGCCTTGGCGCCGGCGAGATCATGAGCATTGCCGGGCGTCAGAGCGAAGGCGACGGGACGGCCGCAATCGTCGCTCAACGCATGGATTTTCGTCGTTCTCCCACCGCGCGAGGTGCCAATGGCGTGATGACAGGCCCCCCTTTTGCGCCGGCCGCCGAGCGGTGAGCCTTGATGTGAGTGGAATCCACCGAGCCGGTGAACACGCCGGTCGAACCTGTCAGAGCGTAGAAGATCTGCTCCCACACGCCCTGCCGGCTCCATCGGTTCCAGCGATTGTAGATCGTGGTGTAAGGTCCGTAGACGACCGGACAGTCCTTCCAGCGTCCGCCAGAACGCAGCATGTGCATGATGCCCGAGATCACCCGCCGGTCGTCCACCCGTCGCGCGCCACGCCGACCACTGGGCAGATGCGGCTGGATCGTTTCCCACTCCGCATCCGAAAGCCAATACACTTCTCGCTTCCTCGACATCCGGAAATCCTCCCGGACCTCACGGAATCAGGACCAATCACAGCACGCAACAACAATTGAGTATGGAGCCTAGTGCGCCATGAAGACCGGCACTGTCGTTTTCGCCAGGATGTGGCTCGTGGCGCCGCCGAAAATCATCTGACGCAGCCGGCTCTGGGTGTAAGCGCCCTTGATGAGAAGGTCGCAGCCGAGTTCGGCCGCCCGCTCCAGAAACACCTCGCCGCTGTTCTTGTTGCCGGGATCGGCCGTTATCGAATCGGCGGCGATGCCGTTGCGCTCAAGATAGCGCGCGACCTCGTCGCCGTCCGGGCCGGGCACCATGCCGCCGGTCACGGTGAGAACGGTGACCTTCTTCGCCGCATACAAAAGCGGCATGGCGAGCGCGACGCATCGCGCCGTCTCCGTGCTGCGGTTCCAGGCGATGACGACGTTATCGCCAAGGCGCGTGGGCGCCGTCGGCGGGGCGATCAGAATGGGGCGGCCGCTCTCGAACAGCGCCGCCTCCACCGCCGCCATGCTCGCGCCGGCCGGATAGGAGCCGGGCCGCCCGAATACGATGATGTCGAAGACGCGGCCATAACTGCCGACGAAGGCGTCGCGCGCGGCGTCTGCCTCGGTCCATCCATAAGAGGGACGCTCCTTCGTTGTCGACGCGAGCGGCACGCCATGCGCGGCCATGAAATTCTCGAACAGGATGCGCGCTTCTTTCGCGAGTTCCGCGTCGCGCGTCTCCGCCACGGCCCAGGCGTCAGCCACGATGAGATCGGCCGCGACGAAATCGCTGATGGCGGCGCGCAGCGCAAACCCCTCGATGTAGCCGCCGACCTGCCGCGCGAACAGCAACGCCGTTTCCAGCGTCGACGTCATGAGATCGCTCTTCTCCGTCGGAACGAGAATTGTTTTCATTGTCGTCGCGCCTCCCCGCTTCGAAATGGCCTTTTGATGCCGACGTGTGCCGGTCTTCCCCTTTTTTCGACCGACTCGTGCTTGAAAGTAGGAGATGGCGGGCGCGCTTTGCAAGGGTTCGCGCCCGTTGCGCTGCCTTGATCGATCAATCGGATTGTCGCAAAAGGATCAATCGGATTGTCGCAAAAGCATGTCTTTGGCCGCCAGCATGCCGCCCGCAGTGATGAAGGCTGCGGCCAGCGCCAGCGATGTGGAGGCGGCGGCGAATCCGGCGATGACAAGAAATACGGTCGATAGCACGGGCGCGAGATAGGACACCGCGCCGAGCACCCGCAGGTCGCCGTGCTTGACGCCATGGTCCCACGCGTAGAAGGCGGCGCCGACGGGGCCGAGCCCGAGCAGCAGGACGGCGCCCCACTCACGCGCGGTTGCGGGCCAGACGGTCTCCTCCACCAGCCCGTGGAAAATAGCCGAGAGCAGCGCCGTCACCAGGCAGAAGCCGACCACGGCATCGGTCGGCACCGCGGCGAAACGCCGGGACATCGTCGAATAGATCGCCCACACGATCGCGGCGACGAAGGCGGCGGCGAAGCCCGGTATGTAGTCGGCGTCCAGCGAGAAGCTGCGGCCGCCAAAGAACAGGATGCACGTTCCGGCGAGGCCGAGAAGCGCGCCGACGACATAGTGCGCGCGTAGGCGTTCGTTGGGCAGGAACGCGGAGAGGAGTACGATCAGGAGCGGCCAGAGGTAGCAGATCAAGCCGGCCTCGGCCGGCGGCGCCGTCTTGATCGCGGTGAAGTAAAGCGCGTGATAGCCGAACAGGCCGCCGACGCCGAGCGCCCAAACGGGCCAGGGCTGGCGAAGCGCCGCCGGCCCCTGGCGGCGGACGAGCCACGTCACCGCGCCGGACAGTCCGCCGATTGCGAAGGACATTGCCGCGAGCTGGAACGGCGGCACGCGCCCCGACGCCGTCGTGAACAACGCCAGCAGCGACCACAACAGGATCGCGCAGAATCCGACGGCGGTTGCCGCGCCACGCGATCCCATTGAAGGCCCGCTTGTTTCAGGCCATGTACTGCCCGCCATTGGCGGACAGGGTCGAGCCGGTGATGAATCCGGAATCGTCGGACGCGAGGAAAACGACGCAGCGCGCGATCTCTTCGGCTTCGCCGAGGCGACCAACCGGAATCAGCGGGATGACGTTCTTGTCGAGCACGTCCTTCGGCACCGCCTGCACCATCTCGGTGTTGATGTAGCCGGGGCAGATGGCGTTCACGGTGATGCCGCTCTTCGCGCTTTCCTGCGCCAGCGCCTTGGTGAAGCCGAGATCTCCGGCCTTGGCGGCCGAGTAATTCGTCTGTCCCATCTGCCCCTTCTGGCCGTTGATGGAGGAGATGTTGATGATGCGCCCGAACTTGCGGCTGCGCATGCCTTCGATCACCGGGCGGCACATGTTGAAGAGCGAATTGAGATTGGTGTTGATCACCTGGGACCAGTTCTCGGGCGTCATACGATGGAACATCGCATCGCGCGTGATGCCGGCGTTGTTGACGAGAATTTCAACCGGTCCGAGATCGGCTTCGACTTGCTTGAGACCGTCGCTGCAGGCCTGGAAGGAGGAGACGTCCCACTTGTAGACCGGGATGCCGGTCTCCGCCTTGAATTTCTGCGCGGCCTCGTCGTTGCCGCCGTAGTTCGCCGCGACTTTGTATCCCGCTTTTTGCAGGGCCTTGGCGATTGCCGCTCCGATACCTCGCGTACCGCCCGTCACGACTGCAACTCGTGCCATGGTGATCTACTCCCTCTCCGTTACCTAACCCGTTGTCGCGGCCATTCGCGGCCCACACGGCGCTAAGCTTAAATACGTTGATGCCCGGCACAAGGCCGGGCATCGCGTCATCGCCGTCCTTCGGAAATTTTTAGCGCTCGACGCACATCGCGATGCCCATGCCGCCGCCGATGCAAAGCGTCGCCAGACCCTTCTTGGCGTTGCGCTTCTCCATCTCGTGCAGCAAGGTCACCAAGACACGGGCGCCGGAGGCGCCGATCGGATGGCCGATCGCGATCGCTCCGCCGTTGACGTTGACCTTGGCGGCGTCCCAGCCGAGGTCCTTGTTGACGGCACAAGCCTGTGCGGCGAAGGCTTCGTTGGCTTCGATGAGGTCGAGGTCTTCGATCTTCCAGCCCGCCTTCTTGAGCGCCGCGCGCGAGGCTGGAATCGGACCGGTGCCCATGATCGCGGGATCGACGCCGGCATTCGCCCACGACACGATGCGGGCGAGAATCTTGCGGCCCTCCGCCTTGGCTTGGCTCGCCTTCATCAGCACCACGGCGGCCGCGCCGTCGTTGATGCCCGAGGCGTTGCCGGCGGTCACGCTGCCGTCCTTCGAGAAGGCCGGGCGCAGCTTGGCCATGGCGTCCAGCGTCGCGCCGTGACGGGGATATTCGTCGGTGTCCACCACGATATCGCCCTTGCGGGTCTTCACCGTGACGGGCGCGATCTCGTCCTTGAACTTTCCGGCCTTCTGCGCCGCTTCCGCCTTGTTCTGCGAAGCGACCGCGAACTCGTCCTGTTGCGCGCGGGTGATCTGGTATTTCTGCGCTACGTTCTCGGCCGTCGTGCCCATGTGATAGCCGTTGAAGGCGTCCCACAAGCCGTCCTTGATCATCGTGTCGACGAGATCGAGCGAGCCCATTTTCGTGCCGTTACGCAGATGCGCGGCGTGTTGCGCCTGGCTCATCGATTCCTGGCCGCCCGCGACGACGATGTCGGCGTCGCCGTTCGCGATCTGCTGAAGGCCGAGCGCGACGGCGCGCAGGCCGGAACCGCAGAGCTGGTTGACGCCCCAGGCCGGCGTTTCGACCGGGATGCCGGCGTTGATCGACGCCTGCCGGGCCGGGTTCTGTCCCTGACCAGCCGTGAGAATCTGGCCCATGATGACTTCCGAGACGCGGCTCGGCTCGACGCCGGCACGCTCCAGCGCAGCCGTAATCGCGATCTTGCCGAGATCGTGCGCCGGCAGGCTTGAAAGAGAACCATTGAACGCGCCGACGGGCGTGCGCGCCGCGCCGACAATGACAATATCGTCCTGCATGATGAAGCTCCGATCCAGACTGCTATCCGGCCGCCCGTGAACGCTGAAGGCGAACCCCGAGGGTGATGCGAAAAGCCTTGCGGCGTGCCTCGATCCTCACCCGTTTCGATAGCATATCAGGGCGTATCAACAAGCGTCCACGCCGGGGCGCGTATCGTATTTAAGTATGGCGGGGCGGTTTGGCAGGCCATGAACCGCCCTGCATAAAACGGTAGCCCCTGCCGATGGAAAGTGTTTATCCTGGGTTGGCTCGCGCGCGCCGCGTGTATTGCAGCCTCAAGGACCTTCGGGATGCCCGAGCGGACGGTCACGAAAAAAAGGTACGATAACCGGCGACTCTATAACTCTGCCGCGGGGGCCTACCTCTCGTTTGAGGACGTCGCGGCCATGGTGGAGAACGAGGAGGCGTTCGTGCTGCGTGATGCGCGGGCGAACGAAGAAACCCGCGCGGTGCTTCACCGGATCATTCGTCGGCAAGGTGTTCATGGCTAAATCGGAAGAGCCGGTCACGATCAAAAAGTACGCGAACCGGCGGCTCTACAATACCGGCACCAGTACATACGTCACGCTGGAAGACCTCGCCGCCATGGTGAAAATGGGCGAAGACTTCCTCGTCTATGACGCGAAAACCGGTGAGGACATTACCCGCTCGGTGCTTGCGCAGATCATTTTCGAGCAGGAGGGCAAGCAGGGCCAGAACCTGCTGCCGGTGACGTTCTTGCGTCAACTGATCCGCTTCTACGGCGACAGCATGCAGATGCTGGTGCCGCGTTTCCTCGAGGTGTCGATCGATTCGCTCACCCGCGAGCAGGGCAAGCTGCGCCAGCAGATGGGCCAGGCTTTTGGAATGGGAGGCTTCGGGGCGCTGGAGGAGCAGGCGCGGCGGAACATGGAGCTGTTTCAGCGCACCTTCTCGATGTTTGGTTCTTTCGGACGTCAGGATGAGCCGAGCAGCGCTCCGGCCAGCAACGAGAAGGCGACGGTGAGCGAGGGCGATCTCGGGGAGTTGCGCCGGCAGTTGCAGGAAATGCAGACGCGTCTCGATCGTCTCAGCGATAAAGACAAAGACAAGACCTGACGTCAGGCCGGCGCGGGCGGCGCCCGCGGACGGATCGCTCGATCAGGCGACGTGGTCCTGCCGTCCGGCGATCCACGGCCGGTCGGTCGAGGCGGTGCCGAGCAGGGATCCCTGCAGATAGTCGCAGCCCCATTCGCGCAGCATGGCTGCCGCCTCCTCGTCCTGGACCCATTCCGCGACGGTCCGCAGGTCGAGCCCGCGCGCGAGTTCGATCATCGTGCGCACGAACATCGCATCGTCCGCCGAGCGGGTCATGTTCTCGACGAACGCGCCGTCGATCTTGACCATATCGACGCCGAGGCGCCGCAGGTTGCGGAACGAGGTGTGGCCCGCCCCGAAATCGTCGATCGCGATATGGCACCCGAGATCCTTCACGCGCGAGACGAACGCGCGCGTCTCCTCGACGTCGTGGATCGCGGCCATCTCCGTGATCTCGACGATCAGGCGCTCGGCGATGCCGGGATAGGCACGCAGTTGCGCGCCGAGCGTCGTCCACCAGTCGGGATCGAGTGTCGAGGCCGGCGAGACGTTCACGCTCAGCACGGCGTTCGGCGCGGCGACGAGATCCGCGATCACCAGTTCGAGAACCCGGTTGTCGAGCAGGCGGACGAGCCCGAGCCGCTCGGCCACCGGCACGATGCCTATGGCCGAGGTCAGCGATCCGTCTCCGAAACGGATGCGCATCAGCGATTCGTAGAAGACCGGCTCGCGCGTGACGGTATCGACCACCGGCTCGAAGGCGAGCAGGATGCGCCGGTCGTTCAGCGCCGCGACGATTTCGTCGGTCGCGCGGATATTTTCGCGCCGTATGGCCTCGCGCTCGACGCTCGGCCGGTAAGCGAGAAATGAACCGGGCCGCTTTGCCTTGGCGAGCGTCAACGCTTCCTGCGCCCGTGCCAGGACATCGGACACGTCGCGTGCATGGCGCGGCGCGACGATGCCTCCAATCGTGATCGTGACGGCCACCACGCCGGCGGACGTCTGCATCACCTCGTCGCGGATGCCGGCGAGCAGGCGGTCCGCCGCCACCGCCATTTCGTCCGGTGTACAGTTGCGCAGCACGATCCCGAACTTGTTGCCCGAGAAGCGGCCAAGCGCATCCGACGCGCGCAGCTTCGCGCGCAGCCGCCGCGCGACGGCGCTGATCACTTCGTCGGCGATGCCGAATCCATAAGCCTCGTTGATGCGCGCCAGGTTGTCGACGGCGATGAGAAGGAACGCGCAGGAAGAGCGTCCTTTGATCGCGTCGTCGAGCGCGGCGCCGAGAATTTCCGTCAGCCGCCAGCGGTTCATTTCCCCCGTGAGGTCGTCGAAACGCGAGAGGTAGGCCAGGCGTTGATCGTTTTCGTGACGCTCGCTGACGATGCGCACAACGCCGTGCGCATGGGCCGGCCGTCCGTTCGGCCCGGCAAACCAACGTCCGGTGTCTTCCAGCCAGACGCGCTCACCGCCTTCGCGCAGCAGCGCATATTCGATTTGGTAGGCGACGCCGCGGCCATCATCCTGATGGCTGGATTGCATCACGACGTCGTAGGGGGTCACAAGATTTTCCGGGTCGAAAAGCTGCGCATAGCCGCGCCCCGTCCTGATCTTGCTCAAGCTTTCGATGTTGAGCACGGCTTCGACATTCGGGCCCCAGGTCAGCGTATCGCTGTCGAGCCGCCAATCGTAGGCGACCTCGCCGATGGCGGTGAGAATCCGAATGGGATCAGGTTCTCCGGGGAGCGCCGCGCGCTCGCTTTCCTTGGGCTCCATGGGATCGAATCGCTCAAGAGATGCAATGGCAGGAGGCATAACGACAATATCTTGAGACTACGCGCCGAACCTTAAACATTTCGAAAGCCGGTCCAAGAATCGCCGGGGAAACTTATCTCTCCCTGAGATGTTGTTACGGCACGGCGCTTGCGGAGGATTTTGACGAATGGCCTAATTCGGCACAGGGCACGGACGTCATGGTAAATGAAAAGAAAAACGACCCGCCTCTGGATCGGGTCACGGACGGCAGCGGAGAGTGTCGCGCCCTGGTGGTCGCGGGCCAGCCGTTCCGCGAGGTGTTCCGCAACGGTACGATGGCGCGCCCGTTGTCTTCGTTTCTGGCACAATTGATCGCGACGCGGCACTTGGCGCCGCAGACCCGCAGCAAGCGCCGCGTCTGCGCCGACGTTGCGGCAAACGCATACGGAGGGCGTCTCACCGCGCGAGGCGGCCGCGAGCGCGAAGGCGCTTCTTGGTCGATCTGAACGCTGCGCCGTCCTCGCGCCACACGTCATTCACTCCCATTTAGTATCCGAGCGCGCAGCCGTCCTTGCGATGATCGGAGCCGCCCACCAGGACACCCTTGTCCCAGTCGATCTGGATGGCCTGGCCGCCGCCCCACGGCGAAGGCGTTGCGGAGACGTTGTGGCCCCGCGCCTTGAGGCCATCGACCGTCGCCGCGGGCATGGCGCTTTCGACAAGAGACTCCTCGCCCTCGAAGAATGTCCGCGCCATGTCGATGGCGGCTTGCACGTCCATTCCATAATCCGTCAGATTGAGGACGACCTGGACATGTCCCATCGGCTGATAGGCGGCGCCCATCACGCCGAACGAGACCGCGCACCGCCCGTTGCGCGTCGCCAGCGCGGGAATGATCGTATGCATCGGCCGTTTGTTCGGGCCGATCGCGTTCGGATGTGCGGGATCCATCACGAAGCATGCGCCGCGACTATGCAGCGCGATGCCGCTCTTCTCGGTGACGATGCCGGTTCCGAAGCCGTGGTAAAGCGAGTTGATGAGCGACACCGCCGTGCGGTCCCGGTCGACGACGGTGAGATAGGTTGTGTCGCTGCCGGGCGTCGGCGCCGGCGGAATCGCGACGCGGCGCGACGGGTCGAGCTTCGCGGCAAGGCTGCGGGCAAATTTCTTGTCGAGCAGTTTGTCGACCGTGATGCGCATGGCGTCGGGGTCGGCAAGATGCGTGTCGCGTACGGCGTAGGCCATGCGCGCGGCCTCAAGCGCCAGATGAAACCGCTCGGGCCCGACCGGGTCGAGCGCCTGCATGTCGAACTGCTCGAGAATGTTGAGCATGATGAGCGCCGTCATGCCTTGGCCGTTCGGCGGCAATTCGACGAGGTCGAGGCCGCGATAATGCGTCGAGATCGGCGTCTGTTCGTTGCCCCGATGCGCGGCAAGATCGTCCGCGCGCAGGAAGCCGCCGCGCGCCTTCACGGTCGCCGCGATTTCTTCCGCGATCGGCCCTTCGTAGAACGCGCGGGCGCCGCGCGCCGCAATGGCTTTCAAGGTCGAGGCGAGGGCCGGCAGCCGCACGACATCGCCGACGCGCGGCGCGTTGCCGTCCTTCAGATAATGTTGCCGCCCGCCCGCGCTCGCAGCCAGTTTTTCGGCGGCGTTCGCCCAGTCATAGGCAACGCGCGGCGCGACCGGAAAGCCGTTCTCCGCGTAGTGGATGGCGGGCGCCAGCACGCGATCGAACCCGAAGCGCCCATGCGCCTTCAGGATCGCCTCCCACCCCTCGATGGCGCCGGGCACCGTGACCGAGTGGATCGATTCCGGCCCGATCTTTTTCACGCCTTGTTCGATCAAGGCCTCGATGCGGAGCGCGCCTGGGGCGCGTCCCGATCCGTTGTAGCCCCAGATCGGCTTGTCCGGCTTCGCGACCAAGCAGAAGCAATCGCCGCCGATGCCGGTCATCGCCGGCTCGACAACGCAGAGCACAGCCAGAGCCGCGATGGCCGCGTCCGCCGCCGTACCCCCCGCGCGCAGCATCTCGACCGCCGCGAGCGTTGCCAGCGGATGCGCCGTCGCCGCCATGCCTTCGGAGGCGAGGGTGGGGGAACGGCCGGGCAAATGAAAATCGCGCATGGTCAATAGAACTCCGGAAATTGCGGCAGGAAGCGGATGGCGCTGTCTCAGAGCGTGTCGGCGCGCTCGATTGAATAGTCCCGCCGCGCCGTGCGGATCGAGACTGTATAGCCGCCGATGACGTCGATGAGACAGATGAGGACGATGAGCGCGAAGGTGGACGTCGCGACCCGCGGCACCAGCAGGAACTCCACCAGTGCGGCGACGAAAACCAGCGTTGAAAGCATGTGATCGACGATGCTGCGCGAGCTCGTGCGCGTCGCCTTTACCGTTTCGAACATCAAAAGGATGATGGCCAGCGCCATCACGATGTCGGCGAAGCTGATCGTCCATTCGCCGCCCGACATCATGGGGATGGTCGTCAGCGGCGCCTGCCAGTCGATCGGAATGAGGAAGGTGAGGATGTTGTAGATCGCGAGCGGGATGAGGAGCAGCGGAAATCCCAGCAAAGACACGACGTCGCTCCCGTTCTGCGCGGCCATCGCGAGGAAGCTCCGATGGCGCCCGCTTGCCGCAGAATTGATCTTAGCGCCGGCGAAGCGTGGGCTCCAGCGCCGGAATGCAAAAGGCCGGCTTCGCAGCCGGCCTTTGTGTGGAACGACGGCTTCGCCGCGCTCAGGCTTCCGTCTTGACCTTGAGAATCTGCCGGCCCTTGTACATGCCGGTCTTCAAATCGAGGTGGTGCGGGCGGCGCAGCTCGCCGGAATCCTTGTCTTCGACGTAGGCGGGGCGCTTGAGCGCATCGGCGGAGCGGCGCATGCCGCGGCGCGACGGCGACGTTTTCCGTTTCGGAACGGCCATGGGACGAATTCTCCGAGATTTGGCCGGTACGGGACTTCGGCCTGTTCGGGCGCGCTTATATCGGAACCGCTTCGGGGATGCCAGCCTCAATTGCGCCGAAGGCCGGCGGTTTTGGCCAAAAATCGTTCGACCGAGGGGCCGTCAGCGCCGCTGGCGCAGTGCCAGGCAGTCCGCGGCGGCTCCCACCTTGTGGGCCCGGCGCAGATAGATGCCCGCCAGTCGGCGTATGCCGGGGCCCGGGCGGCGGGCGCTGCGGGTGATGGGATTGGGCAGGATCGCGGCCATCAAGGCGGCCTCGTGCGGCCCGAGGGTACGCGCCGACTTGCCGAAGGCATAGTGCGCCCCCGCCTCCGCGCCGAATTGGCCGTTCGGACCCCATTCAGCGATGTTGAGGTAGATTTCCATGATCCGGCGTTTCGGCAGGACGAGGTCGATCCACAGCGCCAATGGCAGCTCCAGCGCCTTGCGCAGGAAGCTGCGGCCGCCCCACAGGAACAGGTTTTTCGCCACCTGCTGGGTGATGGTCGAGCCGCCGCGCGCTTCGGTGATGTCGTCGGCGTCTTGGATCGCATCCCGCAATTCATGCAGATCGATGCCGAAATGGCTGCAAAAGCGCCCGTCCTCGGCGGCGATCACGCTGCGCGGCAGCGCCGGCGCCATCGCCTGAAGCGGCAGATAGCGCCGGTCGACCGGCTGGCCGCTCGCCCAGCGCCATAGCATCGGCGTCGAGACCGGCTGCCCGAATAGGTAGAGCGGCGTCAGGACATAGGGCAGGGCGATCAGCGTGAGGGCGATGACGACAACCCAACGAAAGGCTCGCATTCCGCCCTTTCGGCTCCCCCGGGAAAAAATCGTAGCATTCATCGGCGCAGTTAACCACGGAGGGGTGTTTTTGCCTTCTCGATCCGCGGGTTCTTGACCGATGAGGCGTCTGTCGGGCATGCGAGCGTTTGCGATAGGATCATTATTATGGCTCTAAAAGACGCAGACGCCCTCCTTGCCGACCGGCTCACGACCGTGGCCGGTGAGGCCGAGCAGGTTTTGGCCGCCCTTCTGGCCGATACCGCGCTGGAGGGCGAGACGACGCGCCCGAAACGGGTGATGGACGCGATGCGCCACGCCTGCCTTGGCGGCGGCAAGCGGCTGCGGCCGTTCCTGGTCGTCGAGACCGCGGCGCTTTTCGGCGTCTCCTCGGCGCAGGCGCTGTTCACCGGCGCGGCGCTCGAATTCGTGCATTGCTACTCTCTGGTCCACGATGATCTGCCGGCCATGGACGACGACGATCTGCGCCGGGGCCGCCCGACCGTTCATATCGCGTTCGATCAGGCGACCGCCATTCTCGCGGGGGACGCGCTGTTGACGCTCGCCTTCGACGTCCTGGCGAGGCCGGAAACGCATGGCGATGCCGCCATAAGGGTCGAGCTCGTGACCGCGCTGGCGCGCGCGTCCGGCATCGGCGGCATGGTCGGCGGACAAATGCTCGATCTCGCGGCCGAGGGCCGTTTCGGCGATGGCCGTCCGCAGCATCTGACGGAAGCCGACATCCGCCGCCTGCAGATCATGAAGACCGGCGCCCTGCTGCGCTTCGCCTGCGCGGCCGGGGCCATTCTCGGCGCGGCCGACGCCAAGGCCCGCGCGGCGCTCGAGCGTTATTCGCATGCGCTTGGCGAGGCGTTCCAGATCGCCGACGACCTGCTCGACGTGGAGGGCGATCCCGCGCTTGTCGGTAAGGCGACGGGCAAGGACGCGGAGGCCGGCAAGGCGACGTTCGTCGGCGCTCTCGGCGTCGCGGGCGCGCGCAAGCGGCTCGATTCCCTGGTCGCGGAGGCGGCGGACGCCCTGGCGCCCTTCGGCGAGCGTGCCGACGTGCTCAAGGCCGCGGCGCGTTTCGTCGCCAACCGGCAGACGTAGCCGTCATGCCCGGCTTCATGCCGGGCCTCCACGCCTGACCCATCACCCCAGCCGGTAGAGCCGCTGCGCATTGTTGCCGAGCACGGCGGCGCGCTCGTCAGGCGACAGCGCGGAGAGAAGTTCGGTCGTGCCGCGCCAGATCTCCTCATAGCTGCCGGCAAGGAGCGACGGCGGCCAATTGCTGGCGGCAAGCACGCGCCGCGCGCCGAACGTGCCGAGGACATGATCGGTGTAGCGGCGCAAGGCGTCCGTCGACCATTTCCAATGCGCGACCAGCGCCATCCCGGCCGAGAGTTTGATCGCGATGTTGGGATGTTCGGCGGCGCGCGCGATCAAGGTGGCCCACGGCTCCCAGCCTTGTTCCGGCACCGGCGGGCGGCCGAGATGATCGAAGACGATGTGGATGTCGGGCACCGCGCGGGCGAGCGCGAACGCCTGCTCGAACTGGTTCGTATCGACCGGAACGAGCTCGAACACGAGATTGCGCTTGGCCAGCAGCTTTACCGATTCGACGACGCCGGGCTGCGCCAGCCAGTCCTGCACCTTCTCGACCCGGAGCAGATGCCGGATGCCGACCAGCTTGCGGCGCGTGGCGAGTGCATCGAGCGCGCGCTCCGCCACCGCCGGATCGTCGAGCGCCACCCAGCCGATGACGCCGCGCAGGAAATCGTATCGGTCGGCGATGTCGAGGAATTCGTTCGTCTCCTCGGCCTCGTTCAGGGATTGAACGAGGATGGTGCCGTCGACGCCGCTGCGCTTGATTTCGGCCGCAAGATCCTCCGGGGTGAAATCGCGGTCGAGCGTGGCGCCCGCGTTGGAGCCTTCCGGCCAATGATGCGGGCGCTTGGCATGCCACCAGACATGGTGATGGGCGTCGATAACGGGCATGATTTATCTCTGGTCGGGGATGGAATTCAGCGTCCGGTCCACTGCGCCTGCCGCTTTTCGACGAAGGCGCGCACGCCGTCGCGGAAATCGTCGCTGCCGTAGGTTTGTCGCACGAGATCGTCGCCGCCGGGAATGCCGGCGTGCTGCAATCGGCGGATCGCCTCCTTGCTCACCCGCATGGTGATCGGCGCGTTGCTGCTCAACTGGGTGCAGAGCTCCCCAACGCGGGCATCGATCGCTTCCGGCGCGACGACGTCGAGCACGAAGCCGATTGTCTTTGCTTCCTCCGCCGTCACCATGTCGCCGAGCAGCAGGATGCGTTTGCTCAGCGCCGGCCCGAGCGAGGCGACAAGCCGGGCATAGTTCTCCATCGAGAGACAGTTGCCGAGCGTGCGCGCGATCGGGACGCCGAGGCGGGCGCCGGGCACCGCGACGCGCAGATCGCAGCAGGACGCGATGGCAAGCCCGCCCCCGACCGTCCAGCCGTCGAGCACCGCGATCGTCGGCATCGGCAGCGCTTCGATCGCGACCAGATACTGTTCCATCGTGTGTTCGTATTTGACGCCGTCCTCGGCCGACGTGAACGATTTGAATTGCGCGATATCGGTGCCGGCGATGAACGCCTTGCCGCCGGCGCCGCGAAACACCACGACCCGAACCGACGCGTCGTCCTTCAGGGCGGCGCAGATCGCGCCGAGTTGTTGGTACATCGTCCAGGTCATGGCGTTGCGCGCCGCAGCGCGATCGAACGTCACATAGGCTGCCGGACCCTCGCGCGTGATCCGTACTTCACCGTCGCTCATAGTCACCTCAGGGATGGGACGGGCGCCAGCGCGCCTCGTTCTGGTTCGGGGCCACCATTATCGGCCGGAGCCCTTTGGATCAAATGCGGCCCGCGCGCATTTTCCGTTTGAAACGTTTGTTCCATATGCTTAGGCTGTCGAAACGTTTGTTTCATCGCCTTTTCGAGGCTTGGCGCGTGGCAGTCGACGTTCTCACCGAACGCATCTTGGATGAGTTTGCAGGCATGCCGCCGCGCCTGCAGGCGGCCGCGCGCTTCGTTCTCGAGCAGCCGCAGGAGGTTGCGCTTCTCACCATGCGGGAGCAGGCGCGCCGTGCCGGCGTTCCGCCGGCGACGATGACCCGGCTGGCGCAACGCCTGGGCCTGCGCGGATACGAGGAGCTGCGGGGCAGCTATGCCGCGGCGCTGCGCAAATCCGCCGCCAGCTATGAGGCGAAGGCGACGCGGCTTGTCGCGCATCGGGACGTGACGCGCCCGCAGGTATTGATTTCCGACATGGCCCAGTCCTTGGCCGGTCATGTCGGCGCGCTGGGCGAGGGCGAAGCGGCGGCGGGCTTGGCGCGGGCCGCGGCGACCCTTGGCGGCGCCCGGCACGTCTACTGTCTCGGCTTGCGCTCCAGCTTTCCCGTCGTGTTTCTTTATCATTACATCTGCGGCCTTGCCGGATGTCCGGTCACATTGCTCGACGGCGCTGGCTCGACCGGGATGGACGCCCTCGCCACCGCGGGACCGCGCGACGCGCTGCTCGTGGTGAGCGTGAAGCCCTATACGCGCGGGACGGTCGAGGCGACGAAGCGCGCGCGCGATAGCGGCCTGCGGCTGATCGCGATCACCGACCGTGCGACGGCCCCGCTCGCCGCCATCGCGGATCACAAGATCCTGGTCGGCACCACGTCGCCGTCCTTCTTCGATTCCAAGGCGTCCGCCTTGGCCGCGACCGAAATCCTCGCCATGCTGGTCACGCTGCGCCGGGGCAAGCGCACGCCGGAGGCGGTGCGCGCGCGGGAGAATTATCTCACCTCGATCAATGCCTACTGGCCGTCATCCGCCCGAGAGAATGCATCATGACCCACATCCTTCATCGCTCCATCCACGCTGAATATCCGGTCGCCGTGCGCGGCGCGGGCGTGCATCTCTACGATTCCGGCGGGAAGGCTTACATCGACGCGTCCGGCGGCGCCGCCGTCTCGTGTCTTGGGCACGGCCATCCCGACGTGGTGCGCGCGATACAGGAGCAGGCCGGCGCGCTTGCGTATGCGCACACCAGTTTCTTCACCAGCGAGCCGGCCGAGCAGCTCGCCGATACGCTCATCGCCGACGCGCCGCAGGGGCTGTCGCACGTCCTCTTCGTCAGCGGCGGATCGGAGGCGGTGGAAGCCGCCCTGAAGATGGCGAGCCAGTATCACCTGGAGCGCGGCGACACCAAGCGGCGGCACGTCATCGCGCGGCGGCAGAGCTATCATGGCGCGACGCTGGGCGCGCTCGCGGCCGGCGGCAACGTCATGCGCCGCAAGACGTTCGCGCCGCTGCTGATCGAGACGCATCACATCGATCCGTGCTTTTCCTATCGCTATCGGCGGGCGGACGAGAGCGCGGAGGCTTATGGCCGGCGCGCTGCCGATGCGCTGGAGCAGAAGATTCTCGAGCTTGGCGGCGACACCGTCATCGCTTTCCTCGCCGAGACGGTCGTCGGCGCGACCGCCGGCGCGGTTGCGGCCGAGCCCGGATATTTCAAGCGCGTCCGCGAGATCTGCGACCGCTACGGCGTGCTTCTCATTCTGGATGAGGTGATGTCCGGCATGGGGCGCACTGGAACGCTGCATGCATGCGAGCAGGAAGGCATCGCGCCCGACCTCTTGGCGATCGCGAAGGGCCTCGGCGGCGGCTATGAGCCGATCGGCGCCGTGCTGCTGAGCCGCGCGATCTTCGACACCTTCTCGGCCGGCTCCGGCGCGTTCATGCACAGCCACACCTATATGGGCCATCCGATGGCGTGCGCGGCGGGGCTCGCGGTGCAGCGCATCATCAAGCGGGATCGCCTGCTCGACAACGTCAAGGCGATGGGACAGACGCTGCATCGCCGGCTCAACGAGCGTTTCGGCAATCACGCCTATGTCGGCGACATTCGCGGACGCGGGCTTTTCCAGGCCGTCGAGCTCGTCACCGATCGCTCGGAGAAAACGCCGTTCGATCCGAAGCTGAAGCTGCATGCGCGGATCAAGCAGGAAGCGATGGCGCGCGGCCTCATGGTCTATCCGTCGGGCGGCACGATCGATGGCACGGCCGGCGACCATGTTCTTCTGGCGCCGCCGTTCATCGTCGATGCGGCGACCGTCGATGCGATCGTCGAGCGGCTCGGGGATGCTATCGACGCCGCGATCGCGACGACGTCGAACGGCAAGTGAGCGCAAAGGCGTTTTCGGGCGCGGCCCTATTCGCCGAATTTCTCGATCGAAGTTTATTCGAACCACAAGCAAGGAGAGGGAGATGTTGAAGTCCAAAAGTTATTCGCTCGGCGCCGCGGCGGTGCTGGCGCTATCGTTCGCGGCTGGGCCGGCGAGCGCGCAGCAGCGCTTCGTCACCGTCGGCACCGGCGGCGTCACCGGCGTTTACTACGCCGTCGGCGGCGCGATCTGCCGTTTGATGAACAAGGACCGGGCGAAGACCGGCATCCGCTGCTCGGTCGAATCGACCGGCGGCTCCGTGTTCAACGTCAATGCCATCAATTCGGGCGAGCTCGATTTCGGCATGACGCAATCCGACGTGCAGTACAACGCCTTCAAGGGCGAAGCGCAGTTCAAGGATAAGGCGCAGAAGGATCTGCGCGTCGTCTTCGCCGTGCATCCCGAGCCGTTCACCGTGCTGGCGCGCAAGGAAGCGGGCGTCAGCAAGTTCGAGGACTTCAAGGGCAAGCGCTTCAACGTCGGCAATCCGGGCTCCGGCACGCGCGCGTCGATGGAGCAACTGCTCACGGAGATGAAGTGGACGCTGAAGGACTTCTCGCTCGCCGCCGAGCTCAAGGCGGACGAGCAGGGCCCGGCGCTGTGCGACAACAAGATCGACGGCTTCTACTATGGCGTCGGCCATCCGTCCGCCGCCATTCAGGACCCGACGACGACATGCGGCGCGAAGCTCATCTCGATGACGGGTCCGGCGATCGATGCGCTGCTCAAGAAATATCCGTACTACTCGGTCGCGAAAATTCCGGGCGGCATGTATGCCAACAACCCGAACGAAACGACGACTTACGGCGTGCGCGCGCTGCTCGTCACCAGCGCCAAGCAGCCGGACGACGTCGTCTACAACCTCGTCAAGGCGGTGTTCGAAAACTTCGACGAGTTCAAGAAGCTACACCCGGCATTCGCCAACCTCGACCCGAAGGAAATGACCAAGTCGGGCATCACCGCGCCGCTGCATCCGGGCGCGGAAAAGTACTTCAAGGAAAAAGGCTGGATGTAAATCAGCCTCCAGGGCGGCGCGTCCTAGCGCCGCCCTTCGTTCAAGCGTTACAGTGTTGGGGGAAACAAGGATGGCCGAACACGACGTTGAAGATCGCGAGGCCCTCGCAAAACGAACCGAGCTCGAGACGATGGTCGCCGAGGCCGATCTCGGCGGCCGCAAGCCCACCGGGGCTGTCGCGAAACTGCTCGTCGTCGTCGCCATTGCCTGGTCGTTCTTCCAGCTCTGGTACGCGTCGCCGTTGCCGTTTTCGCTCGGCATCGGCATTTTCAACGATACCGAGGCGCGCGCGCTGCACTTGGCGTTCGCGTCGTTTCTCGCATTTACATTGTTCCCTGCCTTCAAGCGCTCGCCCCGCGCGTATATTCCGCTCGCCGATTGGATCCTTGCGCTCGCCGCCGCCGGTAGCGCGCTATATCTGATCGTCTTCTACAACGCCCTGTCGCAGCGGCCGGGCATGCCGACGACGGCCGACATTGTCGTGGCGTGCGTCGGCGTCGTTTTGCTGTTGGAATCCGCGCGCCGCGCCGTCGGGCCGGCGCTCGCGGTCATCGCCGCATTGATGCTCGGCTATACTTTCGCGGGGCCTTGGATGCCCGGGCTTGTCGCGCACAAGGGGGCCTCTCTTTCGCGCGCGGCGTCGCAATACTGGCTGACGTCGGAAGGCATTTTCGGCGTGGCGATCGGCGTCTCGACCAGCTTCGTCTTTCTTTTCGTTCTCTTCGGCACGCTGCTGGAGCGGGCGGGCGCCGGGAACTTCTTCATTCAGATGGCGTTTGCGCTGCTCGGCCCTTATCGCGGCGGACCGGCGAAAGCGGCGGTCGTCTCGTCCGGCATGACGGGCATGATCTCCGGCTCCTCGATCGCCAATGTGGTGACGACCGGAACCTTCACCATTCCGTTGATGAAGCGGGTTGGATATTCGGCTGTCAAAGCCGGCGCCATCGAGTGCGCCGCGGGCGTCAACGGCCAATTGATGCCGCCGGTGATGGGCGCCGCTGCGTTCCTGATCGCCGAGTATGTCGGCATCAGCTACGCCGAAGTTGTGAAGCACGCGATCCTGCCCGCGCTGCTGACATACGGCTCGCTGTTTTACATCGTCGACATCGAGGCGATGAAGGCCGGCATGGTGGGGCTGCCGCGCACGCGCAAGGAAGCGGCCAAGCAGGGATTGCTCAAGGCGCTCCTGACATTCTGCGGTCTCGTCATCCTGGCGGCGATCATCTATTGGGGCATCGGGTGGACCAAGACGCTGTTCGGCAACGCCGCTAGCGTCGCGCTCAGCGTCATGATGCTGGCCGCCTACATCGCATTGATGGCGTACCGGGCCCGTTTCCCGGACCTGCCGGTGGACGATCCCAAGACGGCGCTTTCGAAGGTGCCGGACTTCTACGAGGTGGCGCGCACGGGCGTGCATTACCTGATACCGGTCTGCGTTCTCATCTGGTGCCTGATGGTCGAGGAGATGTCTCCCGGACTGTCGGCCTTCTACGGCACGGCGTGCCTGATCGTGCTGGTTCTGACGCAACGGCCTCTGACCGCGTTTTTCCGGCGTGACAGCGCGCTGCGGGAGCATTGGAACGAAGGTTGGCGCGACTTCATTTCCGCCTGCGAACTCGGCGCGCGCAACATGATCGGCGTCGGCATCGCGACGGCCGCCGCCGGCATCATCGTCGGCACGGTGTCGCTGACCGGCATCGGGCTGGTGATGACCGAGATCGTCGAATTCCTCTCGGGCGGCAACCTGGTGATCATGCTGCTGCTGACGGCGGCGATCTGCATCGTTCTCGGCATGGGCATGCCGACGACGGCGAACTACGTCGTGGTCGCGACGTTGATGGCGCCGGTTCTTGTCGATATCGCCGCGCAGAACGACATCGCGGTGCCTCTCGTCGCCGTGCATATGTTCGTGTTCTATTTCGGTCTCATGGCCGACGTGACGCCGCCCGTCGGACTTGCGGCTTATGCCGCGGCGGCGATCTCCGGCGCCGACCCGGTGAAGACCGGCGTGCAGGGGTTCCGCTATGAAATCCGGACGGGCCTGCTGCCGTTCATCTTCATCTTCAATACCCAGCTCCTGATGATCGAGATCGAAAGCTGGGTTCAATTCACCATTGTTGTGACCTGCTCGATCCTGGCGATGGCGTCGTTCGTTGCGGCCACGCAGAACTGGCTCCTCACCCGCAATCGCTGGTACGAAACGCTGCTGCTGCTGCTGATCTGCTTCACACTGTTCCGGCCGGGCTTCTGGCTCAACCGGTTCAGCGAAGCTTTCGTTGATCTGCCCGCCTCGCAAACGCTGGTGCAGGCGGAGAAGGGAGCTCCGGGAAGCGCCCTGCGGCTGCGGGTGTCAGGGCAGGATGCAAAGGGAGATCCGACGGAGCGGCTGGTGCGGTTGACCCTCGGCAAGGGCGACGACGCCCGCACGAAGCTGGCCGCCTCCGGTCTCGTCGTGTCGCAGCTTGGCGATCAGCTCACCGTTCAGTCGACGCGTCTCGGCAGCGAGGCGCGCAAATATGGCGTTCAACCCGGTGATGAAATTCGAGCGGTTGTGGTGCCGACCGAGCGTCCTTCCTCATATTGGTTCACGCTCCCGGCGCTGTTCCTGTTCGGGTTAATCATTTTTGCGCAGCGCCGCCGCAGACAGCATACAATGCAACCGGCGCCGTCCGCGGCCATTGCGTAGCGGGTAGAAGGCTCGTTTCGGCGCGGTGCTCAGGTCCGCGCCGAAGGGGTTTAAAGGCTGCGGCCGTCGACCGCTTTCGATGGGAGCGCCGTCGCATCGACCCCGTCGAGGCAACGGGCGTTGATCGCGACCATCTCGGCGCCGTCCTTGGGATTTCTGCCCCGCGCGAAGGATTCGATCCCGCACGTCGCGCAGAACAGATGGTGGATGACGTTCTTGTTGAACTGATAATCCGTCAGCGCATCTTCGCCTGACTTCAGCGTGAATGCCTGCGCCGGCGCGAATGCCAGGACCGAGCCGAGCTTGCCGCAACGTGAGCAGTTGCAGGTGATGGTATGGTCGAGATCGACAGTGACGTCATAACGCACGGCGCCGCACTGGCATCCGCCGCTGTATTGCTTTGCCGCCATGGTTTGCTCCGCTTGCCTGCGATGGCGGGCGCCGATACCGCGGAAATGCATCTTTCTTATGATCGGCGCGGTGGCGATACGACGCCCGCCGCGCCGGATCGAGGCGGTCTACTTGAACTTCGCCGCGAGATTGTCGGCGGCGCGCGCCAGCAGCCCGACATCGGCGCCGACGGCGACGAAGAGCGCCCCGAGCTTCAGCCAGCGCCGCGCGTGTTCCTCGCTGTCGGTGAGGATCCCCGGCGCTTTTCCGGCCGCCTTGATCCGCTGGATCGCCTTGTCGATGATTGGCAGCACGTCGTCGCGGGCGCGCTCGCCGGCATAGCCGAGCGATGCGTGCAGATCGGCCGGGCCGACGAAGATGCCGTCGACACCCTCGACCGCCGCGATCGCTTCGATATTCTCCAGCGCTTCACCGGATTCGACTTGCAGCAGGATGCAGATCTCCTCGTGCGCCTTCTTGAAGTAGCCGGGGATGCGGCCGAACCGCGTCGCGCGCGTCGCGCCGGCGACGCCGCGCATTCCCGCCGTGGGGTAGCGCGCATAGGCGACCGCGGCTTTCGCTTCCTCCGCCGTGGTGACTTGCGGGATGAGCAGGGACTGTGCGCCGATGTCGAGCGTGCGCTTGATCGTCACCATGTCGTTCCATGGCACGCGTACGACCGACGCGGTCGGGTAGGCGGCGATCGCCTGCAACTGGCCGATGACGTTCTCGAGGTCGGCCGGCGAGTGCTCGGTGTCGATGAGGATCCAGTCGAAGCCGGCGCCGGCGATGACCTCGGCCGTATAGGCGGAGGATAGGCTGCCCCAAAGGCCGATCTGCGCCTTCCCGGCGAGGAGGGCGCGTTTGAACGTGTTTTGCGGCAGTTCCATCGTGTTCGTCTCTTCTTGCTTGCGTTAAATGAGCTTGGTCTTCTGATAATTCTTCACGGCGGTGCGCTGGCCTGACGCTGCCGATTCCAACAGTGCGTCGATAAGCCCATGCACGCGCAAGCCTTCGCGGCCGCTGATCTTCGGGGCACGCTTCTGTTCGACCGCGTCGAGGAAGTCGGCGATGACGTCGCGATGCCAGTCGTGCGGAAAATCCATCGGGTTGGCCCCGGTGCCGCCGCTGCCGGCGGGCGTGTCGACCTTGTCGGTGCGCCCGTCGTGATAGCGCATGCTCAATTCTCCGCCGGAAAGGACGGCCGTACCCTTTTCGCCGATCATCTCGATGCGTTCGGAGTAGCCTGGATAAGCCGTCGTCGTTGCATCGATGACGCCGAGCGCGCCGTTTGCGAAACGCACGCCGGCACAGACCATGTCCTCGGTTTCCATGCGATGCACCGGCGTCGTCGCCGCATAGCTTGCGACCTCCGCGACGTCGCCGGCGAGGCTCAGCATCAGGTCCAGCGTGTGGATGGCTTGCGTGATCAGCACGCCGCCGCCGTCGCGCGCCTTGGTGCCGCGTCCCGGCTCGTCGTAGTAGCTTTGCGGACGCCACAGGCGGATCGATGTCGAGCAGCCGACGATCGGGCCGAGAGCGTTCTCTTGCAGCAGAGCCGCAAGCCTGCGGCCGGCCTGGCGGAAGCGGTGCTGCAGCACGACGCCGAGCGTGACGCCGGCGGCCTCGCAGGCTTCCACGAGTTCGACGGCGCGTGCCGTGGACACCTCCAGCGGCTTCTCGAGCAGAATATGCTTTCCTGCCCTTGCCGCACGCGAGACGATGTCGCGATGCGTATTGGGCGGCGTGAGCACGGCGACCATGTCGATCGCGGGGTCGGCGAGGATGGCATCGAGATCGTCGGCGAGCGGAAAGTCGAACTGCTTCGCGAAGGCGTCGCGCCGCGCCGCCGTCGGGCTGTAAGCCGCGGCGACCTCGACGCGGTCGCGTAGATCGAGCAGGCTCTTGGCGTGTGGCGCGACGGCCATGCCGAGGCCGAGCACGGCGATACGGTGCTTGCGCGCGGCCATCGTCAGAATCCGTAGAGCCGCGCGGGATTGTCGACCAGCACCTTCAGGCGCGTGACTTCGTCCGGTACCCAGTCGAGCATGACGTCGAGCAGCATCGCGTCATCGGGCTTTGCGTCGGCCGGCGCCGAAGGGTGCGGCCAGTTGCTGGCCCACAGCATGCGCTCGGGCGCGGCGCGCAGGAGCGCTTTCGCCATCGCGCCGACATCGTCGAAGTGAGGCGGCCCGGCCTTCGAGGTTTCGTAGGGGGCCGAAAGCTTCACGTAAGTGTTGCCACGTTCGACAAGCGCCAGGAGAATCCTGAAAGCTGCATGATCGGTGGCGACCGGCTCCAGAAATTTTCCGATATGGTCGATGACCAGCGTGCCCGGAAAACGCCGGATCGCGCTTTCGTATTTGGGCAGGTCGCGGCCGTCGAGCTGCAACTGGATGTGCCATCCGAACGGTTGCACCCGCGCCGCAATGGCGTCGAGCTGCTCCCATTTGAGCGCACCCCCCGGAAGTTGATGGAAGCGCACGCCGCACATTCCGCCTCTGCTCAGGCGCGCCAATTCGTCATCGGTCACCGTTTCGTCGACCACGGCGATACCGCGCGCGGTCTCGCCGAGCGCGGCGACAGCATCGAGCGTGCAGCGATTGTCGAGGCCATATGTCGTCGGCTGCACCACGATCGTGCGCGCGATCCCGACGCGGCGGCACATTTCCTTGTAAGCGCCGACGCCGGCATCCGGCGGCGTCATGGTCGCGGTCGGCGCCGTCGGGAAGCGCCGATCGTAGATATGGATATGCGTGTCGCAAAGGCCGGCGGGCGCCTTAAGCCGCGGATAGGTCTGGCTCTTCTCGGCCATGGCGTTTCCTCCCTCAATGGCGCCTCAAGTCATCGAGACGCCGTCATCGTTGTCGAATTCCGCGCTACAGAACGTGCCGCCTTGATACCAGTCGCCGACAGGATCGTCCGGCAGTTTCGCCTGTGCCGCAAGCGCTTCGTCGCGAAGGTCCTCGGCGCGCCCGGTCGGCCGATAACCGAAACGATAGGCGTTGGACATGTCGAACCAGCAGCGTTCGTTGTCCGAGACCCCGTAGAAGATTTCAAACTTGATGTCGGGGTGATCGAGCCCGATGCGCGCGAGTTGCACCGTGTCGTCGGGACTCAGCCAGATCGCGAGGCGGCGTTTATCGCGCGGGCCCTCTCCGAAATTGCCGATGCGCAGGCAGGTGATGCGCATGCCGTGCTTGTACGCATAGAGCGCACCGAGCGCTTCGCCGAACGCTTTGCTGACGCCGTAGCGCGAGTCCGGACGGGTCGTGACATCCGTTCCGATGCGATGGCGCCGCGGATAAAATCCGACGGCGTGGTTGGATGAGGCGAAGACGATCCGCTTGACGCCGGCGCGGCGCGCCGCTTCGAAGATGTTGTAGCAGCCGACAATGTTGGATTGCAGGATCGTTTCCCAATCGGCTTCGTAGGCTTGTCCGCCAAAGTGCAGGATACCGTCGACGCCCTCGACCATTTTCTCGACCGCGGCCATGTCGGTGAGGTCGGCGGTTATGAAGGTTTCGTCGCTGGAGATGTCGTCAGGCTTGCGCCGGTCGCTCAGGCGTAACGAAGGATAAACGCCCTTCAATTGACGGCGAAGCCGGGTGCCGATTTCGCCGGCAGCACCGGTGATCAATACCGTTTTCATCAAGATGCCCGTTTTTATGTGTTGCGGATGAGCCGAGAGACTAAGGCGTGATCCCGAAGAGTGCGAACCGGCCCTCGGGAAACCGCGCCCTGTCGCAGGGCCGCCGATAGATGCACCTATCGGCGCGGAATTGCACGCTCGTTCTCCTGCAAGGACTCGGCGAGCTTTCGATAGCGATTGCGGCTCTTGAGCAGATGGCTGCGCATCGCGGCTCGTGCTTGCGTTATGTTGCGGGCCTCGATGGCGTCGACGATGTGCCGATGCTCTTTCTGGAAGGTGCGAAGATTGGCCGCACGCTGCTCCAGATTTGACGAGAGGTTGATCGTTTGGCGCGGGATGATGAAGCGGCCGAGATACTCGAGAAAGCGAGGGAACTTCGGATTTCCCGTCGCTTCCGCGACGCTGCAATGAAACGCGAAATCCTGGTCGACGCCCAATTCCCCGCGCTCGATCGCCAATTCGATGGCGTCGAACGCGTCCGCGATTTTTTGCAGGCTGCTCTTGGAGGCCCGCTCGGCGGCGAAGCCCGCCGCTTCGATTTCGACGCCGGTGCGAAGTTCCATCACCTGCAAGATTTCCGCGATCGATTCGAGGCCGTCCAGCTCGATGCGAAACGGGCGGCGCGCGTTGCCGGCAACGAAAGCGCCGACGCCCTGGCGCGTCTCGACGAGCCCTTCGGCACGCAGCGCCGCGACGGCCTCACGGATGACCGTGCGGCTGACACCCATCGCCGCGATCATTTCCTGCTCGGTCGGCAGCCGGGCGCCGGGCGCGAGCTTGCCGCTGAGAATTTGCGCGGTCAGTTGCCGCACGCACTCGTACGTCAGACTCTGCCGTGCCTCGAGAGGGCGCAGGCCGGAAAAATCATGGTGCTCGGTTTTTTGGATCATGACGCCGTTGCGGTCGCAAGTATGGTTATCATACGACCCGTTTTCTCGGCGGTAAAGATCGATATCGCGTTGCAACGAGCGGCCGCCTGAAGCTTCGGCGACGCGAGGCCGCGAGGCTCTTGCGCGCGGCGTTCGAGCGGATGTCGGTTAGCCTATAGCGGGATGAGGAAAAATGTGGAGCGGTTTTCCGCCCGCGTCCCGCTCTGAGAATCGATCACGTTCATGATTTTGGATCGATTCGATCCGAAATCACCGTGATCTGGAACATGATGCCGAAAAGGGGAAACCGGTTTTCGGAAAAGCATGCCCTCGGGCTCGACCCGGGGGATGATGCTCAAACAAAACGATAACGACGGGTCTGATTCAACGCTGTTGGATCAGACCCCATAGCGTTTTCGAGCGAAGTGGATATCGGTTCGCGTGAAGAAAACGCGTCAAAACAAGAACCTAGAGCGTTGCTTTTGATTCCATCAAAAGCAAAAACGCTCT